>NZ_JBITBT010000002.1:362182-508793 GCF_044452505.1 Amycolatopsis sp. NPDC051903
GTCTTGGTGTGTGCGTTGAACTGGCCCCCCGGCCGATGACACCGGGAGGGAAGAAGCCGGGTCGAAGCGATCCCGCCGCTTTGCCGAAGGCGAAGCAATCGAACACAGCGAGGCAATCAGATCCTGTCGGTGGGCGGCGTTACGCTCTGGCCATGCCCGACACCGCTACAGTCACCACCCCGCCGGGTGCCGGTGGTGAGCCCGTCCGAAGGCGTCCGGCGCTGTCGCCTTCGCGTGCGAGCGACTTCAAGCAGTGCCCGTTGCTCTACCGTTTCCGCGCGGTCGACCGGTTGCCCGAGGTGCCGACGAAGGCGCAGGTGCGGGGCACGCTCGTGCACGCCGTGCTTGAGCGGCTGTTCTCGCTGCCCGCGGGCGAGCGGGTGGCGCCGCGGGCGAAGGATCTGCTGGGGCCGACGTGGGATGAGCTGTCGGCCGCGAGTCCGGAGTGGACCGATCAGCTGTTCGCCGGTGAGGGTGCCGAGGAGACCGGCAAGTGGCTCGCGTCGGCCGAAAAGCTGCTGGACGCGTACTTCGAGCTGGAGGATCCGCGCCGGCTGGAGCCGGAGGCGTGTGAGCTGCACGTGGAGATCGAGCTGGGCTCCGGGGTGCTGCTGCGGGGTTACATCGACCGCGTCGACGTCGCGCCCACCGGCGAGATCCGTGTGGTGGACTACAAGACCGGAGCCGCGCCGCGTGAGATCGGCGAGGCGAAGGCGATGTTCCAGATGAAGTTCTACGCGGTGGTGCTGTGGCGGTTGCGCGGCGTCGTGCCGCGCCAGCTGAAGCTGATGTACCTCACCGACGGCCAGTCCCTCGCCTACACGCCCGACGAGGCGGAGCTGGTGCGGTTCGAGCGCACGCTCGAGGCGATCTGGCAGGCGATCCTCAAGGCGGGCAAGACGGGTGATTTCCGGCCCAATCCCGGCAAGCTCTGTTCGTGGTGCGACCACCAGGCGCATTGCCCGGAGTTCGGGGGCACGCCCCCGGAGTACCCGGGCTGGCCGGAGCCCGACGGCGGCGAGGAGTCCGCGCTGGACCGGGCCGACTGATGGCCGACGCGTTCTACGTTTCCCTCGGCGACGAGCGTTACGCCGCCACGGAGCACACGAGCGGGCCCTGGGCGCCGGGCGCGCAGCACTTCGGGCCGCCGTCCGCGCTGCTCGTGCGCGGGCTGGAGCGGCTGGAGGCACCGCACCCGTCGCTGCTCGCGCGCGTGACCGTCGACATCCTCGGTCCCGCGCCCGTCGCCGAGCTCGCCCAGCGTTCGTGGGTCGAGCGGCCGGGCCGCTCCGTCGAGCTGCTGCAGTCGGAGCTGTCCGCCGGCGGCAAGCTCGTCGCGCGGGCGACCGCGTGGCGCATCGCCACCGGCGACACCTCGGCCATCGCCACCGACGCGGGGCCGCTGCTGCCGAGCGCGGACGCCGGCACCGAGACAGCGTTCCCGGACGACTGGAGCGGCGGCTACCTGAACGCGGTCGAGTGGCGGGCCGTGCGGGGCGGGATCTCCGCGCCGGGCCCGGCCGCGGTGTGGGGCCGCCAGCGCGTGCCGCTCGTCGACGGCGAGGAACCCACCGGGCTGCAGCGGCTGTTCGCGATCGCGGACTCCGGCAACGGCGTGTCGCACTTCCTGCCCGGCCGTGAGTGGTTGTTCATCAACTCGGAGCTCACGGTCCACCTGCGGCGCGTCCCCGAGGGCGAGTGGATCGGCCTCGACGCGGTTTCGCTGGTCGGGCCGCACGGCGTCGGCACCGCGACGAGTACCCTGCACGACGGTTCCGGTCCGGTCGGCACCGGTGCGCAGGCTCTGCTCATCCGGCCGCGACAGGCCGAAGGCGGATAACCGCGCACCCGCGCCCCGGATCCAATAGCCTTCGCGGAACGATCGACAAGGGAGCGCTCCGGCATGCAGATCACCTCGGTGGTCAACCAGAAGGGCGGGGTCGGCAAGACCTCACTGAGCGTGGGCGCGGCGGCGGCGCTGGCCGAACGCGGCCGGCGCGTGCTGCTGATCGACCTCGACCCGCAGGGCCACGCCACCACCGAGATGCTCGGCCTGGCCGAGGTACCCGACGGCTCGCCCAGCCTCGCGAAGGCGCTCACGAAGCTGTGGAAGGGCCCGATCGAGGAGCTCGCGGTGCCGCACCCGCGCAGCAACCTCGGCCGCGGCGGCGCGTTCGACGTGATCCCGACGTCGCCGGGCATGTTCGACCTGATCCGCCGCCTGGACCAGTTCCGCGTGCCCGGCTGGCAGCTCGCCCGCGTGATCCAGTTCGCGAACTACGACCACGTGGTGATCGACTGCCCGCCGGCGCTCGACGTGCTCACCAACAACGCGCTCGCGGCCTCACACGGCATCCTCGTGCCCGTGCAGCCGGACAAGACGAGCATCCGCGCGCTGCGGCTGCTGTCCGACCAGGTGCGGTACGTGGAACAGACCACCGGCCGCTCACCGATCGCGTGGTTCGGGATCGTGCCGGGCCTCTACCGCAGGCCGATCTCGCACTACGCGTCGGCGGCGCTGCAGGAGATGTACGAGTTCGGCGTGCCGATGCTCTCGCACGTCCCGCTCGGCGTGGTCATGAACGAGGCGGCCGCGAACGGCGTGCCGGTGACCACGTACGCGCCGGAGACGTTGCAGGCGCTGTCGTTCCGCGAGATCGCCGAGACCCTCGACAGCTACCTCGGCCAGAACCTCGGCCCCACCGAAGTGCCCGCCGACGACGAGTTCGTCTTCGAGGACTTCATCTCCGAAGTCGCGATGACCCGCAACGCCAACGACAACGGCGCCCGCAAGAAGCTCTACGACCTGATGCCCAAACGGCCGAACAGGCCGCGGTAAGCAGTGGAGCGTCTCTGCTCCACTGTGGACAACGAAAACCACCGGCTACCCACCACTTCGCGCCGGTTTCGCGGAAAGCCACACATCCAAAGTCAGCCGCACCGCGAGATCGCGCCGGTTTCCGGACTGAGCGGTGCGATCGGCCCCCCGGCCGATCAGACCGCTCAGTCCGGAAACCGGCTCAAAGGCGATCTCGCACGCCTCGGCGAAGCCGAGGCAGACAACAGAGCTACAACCGGCAGGAGCGGATGTCCGAGGCCAGGATGGCCTTGGCGCCCACCTCGGCCAGTTCGTCCATGATCTGGTTGACCTTCTTGCGCGGCACCATCGCCCGCACGGCCACCCAGCCCTCGTCCGCGAGCGGCGCGACGGTGGGCGACTCCAGGCCCGGAGTGATGGCGATGGCCTGCTCCATCAGCGAACGCGGGCAGTCGTAGTCGAGCATCATGTACTGCTGCGCAAACACGACCCCGCGCAGGCGGGCCGCCAGCTGCGACTTCGCCTTCGAAGCTTCGCTGCCCGCGCGCTGCAGCAGCACGGCCTCCGACACGCAGATCGGGTCGCCGAAGGCCACCAGGTTGTGCTGGCGCAGCGAGCGGCCGGACTCGACCACGTCGGCGATGGCGTCGGCGACGCCGAGCTGGATCGAGATCTCGACGGCACCGTCGAGGCGGATCACCTCGGCCTCGACGCCGTGACGTGCCAGGTCCTCGCGCACGAGCCGCGGGTACGACGTGGCAAGGCGCTTGCCGTGCAGGTCCGCCGGCTTCCAGTCCTGGCCCGCCGGGGCGGCGTAGCGGAACGTGGAGCCGCCGAAGCCCAGCGCCAGCATCTCCTCGACCGGCGCGCCCGAGTCGAGCGCGAGGTCGCGGCCGGTGATGCCGAGGTCGAGCTCGCCGGAGCCGACGTAGATCGCGATGTCCTTGGGGCGCAGGAAGAAGAACTCGACCTCGTTGACCGGGTCGAGGACGGTGAGGTCCTTGCCGTCATGTCGCTTGCGGTAGCCCGCCTCGGAAAGCATCTCGGCCGCCGCCGCGGCGAGGGCTCCCTTGTTCGGCACGGCAACACGCAGCATTTCGCTCTCTCCTCGATCTCCGGTGCGCGAGCGCGTCACAGGTAGCGGTACACATCCTCGGTCGAGATCCCCCGGCCGAGCATGAGCACCTGGACCCGGTACAGCAGTTGCGAAATCTCTTCGGCGAGCCGGTCGTCGGACTCGTGCTCCGCGGCGATCCACACCTCACCGGCTTCTTCGAGCACCTTCTTGCCCTGCGCGTGCACCCCGTCGTCGAGGGCGACGACGGTGCCGGACCCGTCGGGACGGGTGCGGGCGCGCTCGGCAAGCTCCGCGAACAGCTCATCGAAGGTCTTCACGGGGCCCGATCCTTCCATCCCGCGCGCGCGGGCGCCGCCCCGGGTGACCCCGATGCCGCCGGGGTCACACTCCGGACAGCAGCCCGGCGAGCACCGGCACGTCGACGCCGACGAGGGAACCGCGGAACACGCGCCGCTCTCCCTCCGGCACCTCGACGTCGTTCGGGATCACGAGCACGGCGCAGCCCGCCCGGGCGGCCGACTCCGCGCCGGGCGGCGAGTCCTCCACGGCGACGCAGCGCCGCGGCGGCACGCCGAGCAGTTCGGCCGCCTTGAGGTAGGGCCGCGGGTGGGGCTTGTTGAGGCCGTCGACCTCATCGCCGCACACAGTGACGTCGAAGAACTCGCGCCCGATCGTGTTCAGCGCGAGTTCCGTGAGCGCGCGTTCCGTGGACGTGACCAGCGCGGACGGCAGGCCGGCCGCCTTGACCGCGGCCAGCGCCTCGCGGGCGCCGGGGCGCCACGGCAGCGCGTCGTCGAACAGGCCCGCGGTGCGGCCGCGGATCCAGACGCCGGTCTCGGCGACGGACTCCGGGGTGACGTCGCGGCCGGTCACCTCGAGCAGGTAGGTGGCGGTGGCGTCCATGTTGGACCCGACGAGCGTCATCCGCTGCTCTTCCGACAGCGTCCCCCCGAGCGCTTCCGCGCATTCGTAGAGCGCGACGTCCCAGAGCTTTTCGGAATCGACGAGCGTGCCGTCCATGTCCCACAGGACGGCCGCCAATCCGTCCGAAGAGGACGGTGCAGTCACGGTTTCTCCTTGTCGGTGCGTCGGTCGGTGCTGCGTGCGGAAACCCCCGGACGGCGCGCGGCCGGCGCGGCCCGCGAAACCCGCCCCGAAAGGGTGGGGTTTTACGCCGCGCCGGCACCGGCTCCGGCGAACGGGCCGGGGGAACCGGGCACGGCGGCGGGCCGGATCGTCGCCAGTATCCCATCGCCCGCCGCACCCGCCGAAGGCCGTCCGCGGGGCGGTGAGCTGCGGTGGCGGGTGACGTCCCGGTCACCGGAACCAGCACCGCCGCCCGGGCGGGCCGAGGCGGCGCCACGCCGCCGGACACGCTGCGCACGGAAGGGGCCGATGGTCGTAGGCTGGCCAAGTGAGTGAGCCAGTCGACGAGACCCAGCGACCCGGTGACCCGGATCGCGCCCGCCCGGAAACGAACCGCCCCCTGATGGTGGTGGCCTTCGAAGGCTGGAACGACGCTGGTGACGCGGCCAGCCGCGCGATCGAGCACCTGCAGTTGAACTGGGACGCCACCCCGCTGGCCGAGCTGGAGCCGGACGACTACTACGACTTCCAGGTCAGCCGCCCCACGATCCGCATGGTGGACGGCGTGACCCGGCAGGTGGACTGGCCGACCACGCGGCTGTCGATCTGCCGGCCGGAGGGGCTGGACCGCGACGTGGTGCTGGTCCAGGGCCCGGAGCCGAACATGCGGTGGCGGGCGTTCTGCGCGGAACTGCTCGAGCACATCATGCAGCTGGACGTCGACACGGTGGTCGCGCTCGGCGCGCTGCTGGCCGACACCGCGCACACGCGCCCCGTTCCCGTCACCGGCACCGCCTACGACAAGGACACGGCCAGCCGGTTCCGCCTCGAGCTGAACAACTACCAGGGCCCGACCGGCATCGTCGGCGTGCTGCAGGACTACTGCGTGCAGGCCGGCATCCCCGCCGTGTCGATCTGGGCGGCCGTGCCGCACTACGTGTCGCACCCGCCGTCACCGAAGGCGACCCTGGCGCTGCTGCACAAGCTCGAGGACGTGCTCGACGTCGAAATCCCGCTGGGCGCGCTGCCGGAGCAGGCCGAGGAGTGGCAGCGCACCGTCACCGAAATGGCCGAGGAGGACGAAGAGATCAGCGAGTACGTCCGCAGCCTCGAAGAACGCGGCGACGCCGAAACCGACTTCACCATGGAAGAGGTCTCCGGCGACAAGATCGCGGCCGAATTCGAGCGCTACCTCCGCCGGCGCCGTCCGGGCCAGGAAGGCGGCGGCTTCGGGCTCCGCTGACCCCGGACCGGACCAGGCCCCTGCCGCACCCGCGGCGGGGGCCTTTTCGCATCTCCGTTCACGCTTGTGGCACAAACTATCCCGATCAGCCGGTAAGTCTGTTATTTTCCGGAAGATCTAGGTCTGCTGGACCTCGCCGTGCACGGTCTACGCCGAAGGCGACATCACCTGGGGAAACCGGACGGCCAAGGTGTCCGTCAGCGTCGAGGGCCCGGGTTACAACGCCGATGCGCGCTTCACCGCGTTCGCGGGCTCGACCAAGGTGGACTCCGAAATCGCGAACAAGCCCGGCGAAACGTTCACCATCGGCGACCCGAACCGGGTCGGCGGCATCAACCGGATCAGGACCCAGGTGTGCGTCACCAGCACGGACGGCCAGTTCGGCTGCGGCGCCCAGTGGAACGACATCCGGGACTAGCCGCCTCAGGTGCCCCCGGTCAGCGCCGCCAGCGGGCGGCGAAGGCGCGGGCCGGGTTGCGGTGGAGCATGGAGTCCACCGCGTCGGCGCCGAGGGCGCGGGTGAGGCGGGGCCGCAGGGTCGTGAGCAGGTACGGGAGGCCCGGGCCGCCGCCGGAGGAGAGGCGGGCGGCGGCGGTGGTGGTGTCGCCGCCGAGGAGGAGCTGGGCGGTGTGGCCCGCGGTGACGAGGTCGTAGAGCAGGTCGGTCAGGCGCCAGTCGGTGGCGTGGTTGGCGCGGGACGGCCCGTCGAAGCCCAGGTAGACGCCGGTGGCGGCGACCTCGCGCAGCACGCGCGGGTCGGGGTTGCGGTTGAGGTGACCGAGGATCACGCGCGACGGGGGCACGGCCAGCTCGCCGCACAGCAGGTCGGCGACTTCGCGCGCCGCGGTGCCCAGTTCGAGGTGCACGGCGATGGGCGCGCCCGTCTCGTGGTGGGCCTGCGCCGCGGCGACCATCGTCCAGCGCGCGTGCCGGTCGACGACGTGGAACGCGCCGGCCACCTTGATCAGCCCGGCGCGCGGGCCGATGCGGTCGGCGTCCGGTTCGTCGCCGGCGGGCGTGCCCTCGAGCAGGTCCGAGACGAACAGCTCAGCGAGCCGGTCGGCGACGCGGTCGACCACGGCCGGCGGATAGTGCTCGGCGCGGTGGAAACCGGTCGCGGCCACCAAGTGCACGCCCGTCACCGCCGACAGCGCGACGAGGTCCGCCGTGCGCCGGTTGAGACCGAAGGGCGTCCACTGCACGACGGTGCGCCCGCCGGCCGCGGCGAAGGCGCGCAGCTCGGCCTCGGCCGCCGCGACGTCGTCGAGCTCCTGGCCCGGGAGCTGCCGGGACGCGAAGAACAGGTGGTCGTGGGCGTCGCACACCTCGAGCTCGGCCGGTTCGACGTCGCCGAGCACGGTGCGGACGCGGGGGTCGCCGGGCACGGTCACTCCGCCGTCAGTAGCTTGCGGATCGGCACGGCACCGCGGGCGCGGCGGCTCCACTCGCGCGGGTAGCCGAGCGACACCTCCTCGAAGCGCACGCCGTCGGCCGACGTGGTGCGCGGGATGTGCAGGTGCCCGTACACGGCGAGTTCGGCGCGGTAGCGCAGGTGCCAGTCCTCGGTCTCGGTGCTGCCGCACCACAGCGCGAAGTCGGGGTAGTGCAGCGGTGCCGTCGGATGGCGGTGCAGCGGCCAGTGCGACATGAGGATCGTGCCGTGCCCGGCGGGGATCGCCTCGAGCCGGTCGGTGCTGATCTTGAGCCGCTCGGCGCACCAGGCCTGGCGGCTCGGGAACGGGTCGGGGTGCAGGAAGTACTCGTCGGTGCACACCACGCCGTTCTCGCGGGCGATCGCGAGCGCCTCGTCGATGGACTTGCCCTCGGCCGCCGGGGTGCGCCAGCTGTAGTCGTAGAGCACGAACAGCGGCGCGATCGTCAGTGGCTTCGGCCCGTGCGCCCACACCGGGAACTCGTCCTCGGGCGTCAGCACGCCGAGCTCGCGGCACTGCTCCACCAGGAACTCGTAGCGCGCCTGCCCGCGCAGCTGCGACTCGTCCTTCGGGGTGGTCCAGAGCTCGTGGTTGCCGGGCACCCACACGACCTTCGCGAACCGCTCGCGCAGCGTGGCGAGCGTCGCGCGGATGACGGACGAGCGTTCGGCGACGTCACCCGCCACGAGCAGCCAGTCTTCCGGCGAGTCGGGCACGACCCGGTCGAGCATCGGGCCGTTGCCCTCGTGGGTCACGTGGAGGTCGCTGGTGGCGAAGAGAGACGGCACTCCTCCACCGTAGCCAGTCCGGGGCCGCGAGATCCCCCGAACCGGCCCTTACGCCACCCCAGCAGCACCAGTGCCGCGAGCACGTAGACGGCTGCCTGCACGTCGAGCAGCAGCGCCGGTCCGGTGACGGCGACCAGCGCGCCCGCCAGCAGCGCACCGGCCGCCTGACCCGCCGCCATGACCGCGAACACCGTGCTCAGCACCCGCCCGGCCCGCTCGGGCGCGGCGACGCTCTGCACGTGCGCCAGCAGCCCGGCGCCGGTGACGACCGCGGGCCCGCCGGCCACCGCGAACAAGCCGACGTACACGCCGAGCGCGGTCGTGAATGCCGCCAGGTTCCAGATCAGCGCCGACACGAGGCCGACCGCCAGCGCGCCCCACGCGAGCAGCTGCGCACCCGGCACGCGCCGGGCGCACGTGGCGACCGCGAAGCCCGCGGCGAGCCCGCCGATCGCTTGCACGCCGCGCAGGAGCCCCGCGTCGGCCTCGCTGCCGCCGAGGACGTCGAGCACGAACACCACGAACAGCACCAGGAACATGCCCTGCGCCACGGACGTGAGCACCGTCGCGACGCCCGTGGCCCGCAGGTGCGGGTCGCGGGTGAGGTCCCGCAGGCCGTCGAACCAGCCGCCGGGAACCGGCGCCCGGCGCGCCACGCCGCGCGGGGCCGCGACGCCGGGGAAGGGTCGCGCGAGCAGCACCGCGGCGACCGCCAGCGCCGCGAGGTAACCGAGCACCACGTGGCCGAGCCCGCCCCAGCCCAGCAGTGCGCCGCCGGCCCAGCCGCCCGCCAGCCGGGCGACGCTGCCGTTCACGCTCATCAGACCGTTGGCCCCCGTCACCTCTGCGACGCCGACGAGCTCGGGCACCAGCGCGTTGCGGGCGGGTTCGAACACCGACGCCAGCCCGGCCTGCGCGGCCATCACGACGTACACCACGGCGACCGGCACGCCCGAGCCGGCGAGCAGCGGCAGCGCCACGACCGCTTGGCCGGCGCACACGACGGCCAGCACCACCCGCCGGTTCCAGCGATCCGCGACGACGCCGGCGGCCGGGCTCAGCAGCATCGCCGGCAGCAGGCCCAGCACCACGCTCAGTGCCGTCGTCGCGGCCGAACCGGTCGTCGCGAACAGGAACACCGGCAGCGCGACCTGCAGCATCCACTCGGCCGATTCGCTGAAGAACGCCGCGACCCACAGCCGGACGAACGACGGGACCCCCAGCAGCTGTCTCACGGCACCGGCTTCCCGTCCGGGCCCAGCCGAGCGAAGGCCCGCAGGCCCACGTGGACCGGCAGCGCGCCGGCGGGGGCGTCTTCGCGGATCGCGCCGACGTACGGGCGCACGAGCGCGTCGATCGCGTGCACCAGGCGCTCGAGCTCGGCCGGCGTCACGCGCAGCGAGTAGGCGTTCAGCGCGCCCGCGGCGCGCCAGTCCGGGTCCAGGCCGTCGACGCCGTCGAGGTAGCGGTGGGTGAGCTCCTGCTCCTGAGCCAGCTGCGTGCCCACCACGGCCAGTTGCGCCCGGCTCAGCACCGGGTCCTCCCCCAGTTCGCCGAAGTCGAGCCCGACCTGCAGCGCTCGCCACGGCCGTTCGCGGCCGTCGGTGGCCTCGGCGCGTTCGACCAGCCCGTGCCGCGCCAGGCGGCGCAGGTGCCAGCTGCAGTTGGACGCGGTCGAGCCCACCGCCTCGGCGCACTCGCTCGCCGTGCGCGGCCCGACGGCCATCAGGTGGTGCAGCAGCGCCGAGCGCAGCGGATGCGCCAGCGCTCGCAGCAACTCGGCGTCGTCGACGCGCTTGCGTGGTGGCAGCTCCGCCATCGGACCCCCCCGAAACTCTGAAGGATTTATTTCGAAACTACTCTTTCAGAGTTGCAGCCGCCTGACCCACTGTCAACGGGCTTCGCTACCATCACGGACAGTTACTGCTTCGTGCAGTCGTTGTGCCCGCCAGCCACCCCCAGGGACGGTCCGCTTGCCCCACCAGCGAGAACTCGCCACCGCCGCCGCACTCGCCCTGCCCCGCTTCGTCAGCGCCACCGTCCGCTTCCACACCGCGGTGGCCGACCGGCTCGGCGTGACACCGGCCGAGCTGCACTGCCTGCAACTCGTGCACAGCGGGACCACGGACTCCCCCACGGAGCTGGCGCGGCTGCTCGGCATGACGACCGGCGCGTTCACCCGCATGCTCGACCGCATGGAGCGGGCCCGGCTCGTGGAACGCGCACCCGACCCGGCCGACCGGCGCCGGCTGCGCGTGCGCGCGCTGCCCGATCGCATGGCCGAGCTCACCGACCTCTACGCCCCGCTCGCCCAGCGCTTCGGCGAGCGCCTCGCGGGTTTCGACCGGCGTCAGCTGACGGCGCTCGTCGCGTTTCTCACCGACGGTGAACAGGCTGCCGACGTGGCCACGGCGCAGGTCACCGACACCGCCGACACCGCGCAGCCGCCGCGTGAAATTCGGGGTTGACTAACCCTACTGGCGTTGCATTAGGCTGTGCGCATCATGGACAACTGAGCCGAGCCCTTCCCCGTACCGAGGCAGCTCGCGGTCGAGCCCCGCTCCCGCGAGCCACGAGTCCCGTCGGGGAATCCCGTAGCACACCCAGGGCCGGTGATCCCCCATGTCTCTTTTCCTCCAAGCCACCGACGTCGCGTTCGGCTACGGCGCCACGACCGTGCTCGACGGCGTCTGCCTCACCGCGTCGGCCGGGCGCCGGTTCGGCCTCGTCGGCGAGAACGGCTCGGGCAAGTCCACGCTGCTGCGGCTGCTCGCCGGGCTCGAACAGCCGCGTTCGGGTGAGATCGTCCGCGGCGACGACCTCGGGTTCCTGCTCCAGGAGCTGCCGTTCCCGCCGTCGGCGTCCGTCGGCGACGTCATCGACCACGCGCTCGCCGACATCCGCGCGGCCGCCGCTCGGCTCGACGAGCTCACCGCGACCATGGCCGACCGGCCGGACGACCCGGCCGTGCTCGACGAGTACGGGAAGCTCCTGGAGTGGGCCCAGGTCCACGACCTGTGGGACGCCGACCGCCGCGCCGAGCTGGTGTGCGAAGGGCTCGGGCTCGGCGGCGTCGCGCGGGACCGGCGGCTGGGCGCGATGTCCGGCGGACAGCGGTCACGGCTCGGGCTGGCGGCCCTGCTGATCCGGCGGCCGGCAACGCTGCTGCTCGACGAGCCGACGAACCACCTCGACGACGCCGCCATGGAGTTCCTCGAGCACCACCTCGCGGAGCTGTCCGGCATCGTCGTGCTGTCCTCGCACGACCGCGTCTTCCTCGACGCGGTGTGCACGGACATCGTCGACCTCGACCCGGCACCGGCCGACCGGCTCGTGGGCGGCGCGACGCGCTACGGCGGCGCCTACAGCGACTACCTCGACCAGAAACGCGCCGAACGCGCGCGCTGGGAACAGCGCTACGCCGAGGAGCAGGACGAGCTGAAGGAGCTGCGGGAGTCCGTCGCGGTGACCGCGCGGCGGGTCGCGCACAACCGCGCGCAGTCCGACGGGGACAAGAACCTCTACAACTTCAAGGGCGGCCGCGTGCAGAAGCAGGTCTCCCGCCGCGTCCGCAACGCCCAGCTGCGGCTCGAGGAGCTCGAACGCGACCAGGTGCGCAAACCGCCTGCGCCGCTTCGGTTCCGCGCGTCGCTGACGGCGGCGCCGGCCGGTGAAGGACCGGCGATCTCGGTGCGGGACGTCGACGTGCCGGGCCGGCTCGCGCTGGCCCGGCTCGACGTCGGCGGCGCGGGCCGGCTGCTCGTGACCGGCGGCAACGGCGCGGGCAAGTCCACGCTGCTGGCGGTGCTGGCGGGGCGGCTGACGCCCGCGACCGGCACCGTCCACTTCGGACCCGGCGTGCGCGTGGGACTGCTGGAGCAGGACGTGGTGTTCACCGACCCGGCGAAACTCGCCCACGAGGTGTACCGCGCCGCGCTCGGAGCGGACGCGCCGCCCTTGTCGCGGCTCGGCCTGCTCTCCCCGCGGGATCTGCGGCGGCCCGTGGGCGAGCTGTCGGTGGGCCAGCGGCGCCGGCTCGCGCTCGCGGTGCTGCTGGCCGATCCGCCGGACGTGCTGCTGCTCGACGAACCGACCAACCACCTGTCACTGACGCTGGCCGAGGAACTGTTCGCGGCACTCGACGACGCGCCGGGTGTCGTGGTCATCGCGTCTCACGATCGGTGGCTGCGCCGGAGCTGGCGGGGTGACCACGTCGAGCTGACAGCGGTCGAACGCGCGGCTGTATAGATCGTTATACGGTGATCGCCGACCCGCGAGTGCGGGCCGGCGATCACGGCGATTTCAGAGGGCGATGCCGAGCAGGGCGTCGGCCGCGGTGCGGATGAGCCCGGGCGCCGTGGTGTCGGTGCCGTCGCGGCGCAACGCGGCGGTGACCCAGGCGTCGATCGCTTCGAGCGCCTTCGGGGTGTCGAGGTCGTCGGAGAGGTGGTCGCGTACGCGGGCGAGGGTCTCGGTCGCGTCGGGCCCCGCGGGCAGGGCCACGGCCTCGCGCCAGCGGGCCAGCCGCTCCTGGGCCTCGGCCAGCAGCGCGTCGGTCCAGGCCCGGTCCTCGCGGTAGTGGCCGGCGAACAGCGCCAGGCGGATGGCCGCGGTGTCGACACCGTCGGCGCGCAGCCGCGAGACGAACACCAGGTTCCCGCGCGACTTCGACATCTTCTCGCCGTCCAGGCCGATCATCCCGGCGTGCACGTAGTGACGCGCGAACGGGTGGTCCCCGGCCGCCGCCTCCGCGTGCGCGGCGCTGAACTCGTGGTGCGGAAACCGCAGGTCCGAACCACCGCCTTGCAGGTCGAACCCGAGCCCCAGGCGGTTGACCGCGATCGCGCTGCATTCGATGTGCCAGCCCGGCCGCCCGGCCCCCAGCTCCGATTCCCACGACGGCTCGCCCTCGCGCGCGCCGCGCCACAGCAGCGCGTCGAGCGGGTGGCGCTTGCCCGCGCGGTCGGGGTCGCCGCCGCGCTCGGCGAAGAACTTCGCCATCGTCGGCTCGTCGTAGCGCGACTCGTAGCCGAACCGCCCGGAGGCCGCGTGGTCGAAGTACACGTCGGGGTGCTCGGCGTCGTCGACCCGGTACGCGCTGCCGTTGGCCACCAGCTTCGCGACGACCTCCACGATCTCGGGGATCGCCTCCACGACGCTCACGAACTGGCGCGGCGGGAGCACCCGCAGCGCCTCCATGTCCTCGCGGAACAGCGCCGTCTCGCGCATCCCGAGCACGACCCAGTCGTCGGAGTCGCGCTCGGCTCGCTCCAGCAGCGGGTCGTCGATGTCGGTCACGTTCTGGACGTAGTGGACCTCGTGCCCGTTGTCCCGCCAGATGCGGTTGACCAGGTCGAACGCCAGGTACGTGGCCGCGTGACCGAGGTGCGTGGCGTCGTAGGGGGTGATGCCGCAGACGTACATCCGGGCGGTGGCGCCGGGTGCCGTCGGGCGGATCTGCCCGGTCGACGTGTCGTGGAGCCGGAGCGGGCGAGGCGTGCCCGGTAACCGGGGCACGTCGACGGAGGACCAAGTCTGCATACCCCGACTGTATCTTCGGCCGCGGCTTCGCCGCGGCGGGCGAGATCGCCGTCAGGCCGGGTTCTGGAGTGAGCGATCGGATCGGCCGGGGGCCGATCGCCTCGCTCACTCCAGAACCCGGCGCGATCTCGCAGCGTGGTCACCTGGCGGTGTGGTGGACAAGGCGGGTTACGCGCGAGTAGGAACGTCCGGGTGGGTCTGCCTACTGTGATGAGAACCTCGTCCCCGCTCCCGCCTGGTCCGCACCTGCCCGTGCTCGCGCAGACGGTGCTGTTCGGCGCGTTCCGGCACAAGTTCCTCCCCCTGCTGCGCCGCCGCTACGGCGATCTGGTGCGGCTGCGGATCTACCCCGAGCGCAACGTGGTGCTGGTCGGCGACGTCGACCTGATCCGCGAGGTCTTCTCCGGGCCGGTGGAGACCTTCCACGCCGGCGAGGGCAACGTGGTGCTCAAGCCGATCATGGGTGAGCACTCGGTG
Source organism: Amycolatopsis sp. NPDC051903 (assembly GCF_044452505.1). Lineage (NCBI taxonomy): Bacteria > Bacillati > Actinomycetota > Actinomycetes > Pseudonocardiales > Pseudonocardiaceae > Amycolatopsis > Amycolatopsis sp. NPDC051903. Next base: position 376,647 of record NZ_JBITBT010000002.1, read on the forward strand.
CTGCTGACCGACGAGCAGGAGCACCTGCGCGCCCGCAAGCTGCTGATGCCCGCGTTCCACGGCGCCGCGCTGCGCGGCTACCGGGCCATGGTCACGGAGCTGACCAGGGCGGAGCTGGACAGCTGGCAGGTGGACCGCCCGTTCCGCGTGCACGAGCGCATGCAGGCGCTGACGCTGGAGATCATCCTGCGCGTGGTGTTCGGCGTCGGCGAGGGACCGCGGCTGGAAGAGCTGCGCAAGCTCCTGGGGCACGTCGTCGACGTGGGTGCGCTGGACATCTTCGGCTGGCACAGCCCGCTGCTGCAGAAGATCGGGCCGTGGCGGCGCAACCGCGAGATCGCCGTGCGGGTCGACGAGCTCATCCACGCGGAGATCACCGACCGCCGGAAGGTGCCCGATCTAGAGCACCGCACGGACGTGCTGTCGCGGTTGCTCACCGTGCCCGGCGACGACCCGCTGACCGACGCGGAGCTGCGCGACCAGCTCGTGACGCTGCTGCTCGCCGGCCACGAGACCACCGCGACGGCGCTCGCGTGGTCGCTGCACGAGCTCGCGCGCAACCCCGTCGCGGCCGCGGCCACCACGAAGGCGGCCGACGAGGGCGACGAGCGCTACCTCGAAGCCGTCGCCAAGGAAGCGATGCGGCTGCACCCGATCATCTCCGAGGTCGCGCGGCGGCTGACGAAGGACATCGAGCTGGGCGGCTACCGGATCCCGGCGGGGCACACGGTGCTGCCGTCGATCTCGATGGTCCAGGCCGACCCGGCGCACCACCCCTCCCCCGAGGTGTTCGACCCCGCGAGGTTCCTCGGCGGCGGCCCGGCCACCGGCACGTGGTTCCCGTTCGGCGGCGGCGTCCGCCGGTGCCTGGGCGCCGGCTTTTCGTTGCTGGAGGCCACGATCGTGCTCGAGGAGCTCTTCCGCCGCTACCGCGTGACGCCCGCCGCCCGCAAACCCGAACGCACGAAAACCCGCCACATCACCCTCGTCCCCGGCGACGGCGCACGCATCATCGCCCACAATCGTGAATTGCCTCGGCTTCGCCGAGGCGTGCGAGATCGCCTTTGAGCCGGTGTCGGGATGGAGCGGTCTGATCGGCCGGGGCCGATCGCACCGCTCCATCCCAACACCGGCGCGATCTCGCGCTGTGGTCACCTTCGAGGAAAGCCGCGGCGCAAGTTACCTCCTGCGCGTGCGGAGGTAGTCGCCGACGACGGCGGCACCCAGGCCGTCGACGTCCGGGGCGACCACCCGTCCGCCCGACCGGCGGGCGATGGTGTCCACGAACGCCTCCAGCCGCGGGTCGTCCCCGAGCCGGAACACCGTGACCGACGCGCCCGCCTTCGCGATCCGGTCCACTTCGGACAGTGTCTTGTAGATGGTCCGCGGGTCCGGCGGGTAGTCGAACACGGCTTCGCCGTCGGGTTCCAGGTGCGCCGTCGGCTCGCCGTCGGTCACCATCAGGACCACCGGCTGCGCGTCGGGGTGGCGGCGCAGGTGCTGGCCGGCCAGCAGCAGCGCGTGGTGGGCGTTCGTGCCCTGCTCCCACGTGCCCTCCAGGCCCACCAGCTCCGGCAGGTCCACCTTCATCGCGTAGCGGCCGAAGGTGATCAGCTGCAACGCGTCGTTGCGGAACCGCGTGGAGATCAGCTGGTGCAGCGCGAGCGCCGTGCGCTTCATCGGCAGCCAGCGGCCCTCCTGGATCATCGACCACGACGTGTCCACGAGCAGCGCCACCGCCGCCCGGGAGCGGTGCTCGGTTTCGACGACCTCCACGTCCTCGACGTCGAGCGTCACCGCCCGCGAGCCGACCGAGGTCGAGCGCAGCACGGCGTTGCGGACCGTCCGCGGCACGTCCCAGGGCTGCATGTCCCCGAACCGCCACGGCCGGCTCGACCCCGTCGGCTCACCCGCAGCGCCCGCCGACTCGGTCTCGCGCTCGCCCGTCTTGCCGCGCAGCGAGTTGACCACATCGGACAGCGCCGTCTCGCCCAGGCGCCGCAACGCCTTGGGCGACAACCGAAGTGATCCGTCGGCCGCGCGTTCGAACAGGCCTTGACGGCGCAGCTCACGCTCCAGTTCGGACAGTCGCTGCGCGTCCACGCCGGCGTCAGGCCCGAGCTGGAGCTGCAACGCCTCCAGGTCGATGTCCTCCAGCCGGGCGCCCGGGTAGGACTGGCCCAGCTGCTCGGCCAGGTTGTCCAGCTCCGCGAGGTCCTGCATCGCCTGTGCGCCCTCGCCCATACCGAGCGGGTCCTGGCCCCGGAAGCGCTCCGAACCCTGCCAGTCCTCGCCCGGCCGCAGCGCCTGCAGCTGCGCGTCCAGCGCGGACAGCTGCTGGGCGATGCGGGGATCGCCGAACGCCTGCTGCGTCAGCTCCATCAGCTCGGCGCGCTGCTCGGCGGACATCGAGTTCATCATCCGCTGCGCGGCCGCCGCCCGGGCGGCCAGCGCGTCGATCAGCTCGTCCACGTTCTGCGGGTTCTCCGGGAACAGCTCGCCGTGGCGGCGCATGAACTCGGCGAAGCGCTCGTCGATGTCGTCGGCTCCCTGCGCGTGCGCCTGCAGGAGCGCGTTGAGGTCCGAGAGCATCTGGTTGACGCGTTCGACGTCCTCGGGCCCGGCGTTCTGCAGCGCCTCCTTCATGCCCTGGAACCGCGCGTCGAGCGCCTCGCGGCCGAGCAGATCGCGGATCTGCTCGTACTTGTCGCGGGCTTCCGACGAGCGCCAGTCGTACTCGCTCAGCTCACGCACGGCCGCGGCCGTGCCCGGCGGCAGGGCGTCGAGCTGCGCCTCGCGGAAGCGCGCCTCGTCGTCCGGGTCCGGGAACAGCTCACGGCGCTCGGCGTCCAGTGCCTCGCTCAGCAGCTGCTGCACCTCCTGCAGCGTGCCGTCGAGGCGGTGGCGGCGCTGGATCTCCGAGCGGCGCTGCCACAGCCGCCGCGTCAGCTCATCCAGCCCCGCCGTGCGTTCGGTGCCGCGCCGCAGCAGCTCTTCGAGCGCCGAGCGCGGCGACGCACCACCCATCACGTCGCGGCCGATCTCGTCGAGCGCGTCGCGCAGGTCCGCGGGCGGTGCCAGCGGGTCCGGCCCGTCGTGCCACGGGCCGTACGAGTACCCCTCCGGGAGCAGCGGCATTACTGGCCGTACACCGTGGTGTGATCGTCGGAGTCCTTCGCCAGCCGGCGGGCCAGGTACAGCGACTCCAGCGCGAGTTCCACCGCGGCCGCGATGCGGCCCGCCGGCTCGTCGGAGGACACCCCGGCACGCTGGGCGACCTCGTGCAGCACCGGCAGCTCCGGCAGGGCGGCCAGCACGTCCTTGCCCGGCACCCGCTCGCCGGTGGCCACGAGGTGGCCGTCGGCGACGGCGTCGGACAGCGGACGCAGGTCCAGTCCAGCGAAGCGCTCTCGCGCGGTTTCGGCGATGGCCCGGCGCAGCAGGTGCACGAGGTGCTCGACCTCGCGGCCCTCCTCGCCCGGCTCGAATTCGATCTTGCCGCGCAGCACGGCGGGCACCGCGTCGAGGTCGACCGGCCGCGCCACGGCCGGCTCCTCTCCGGTGAGCGCCGCCCGGCGCAGCGCCGCCGCGGCGACGGTTTCGGCCGCGGCCACGGCGAAGCGCGCCGACACACCCGAACGCTGGTCGATCACCGGCGATTCGCGCAGGTTGCGCACGAACCGGGCCAGCACCTCCAGCAGCGGTTCGCCCACTTCCGCCACGAGGTCCGCTTCCTGGCGCACCACGGCGACCTCGGCCTCGACCTCGAGCGGGTAGTGGGTGCGGATCTCCGCGCCGAAGCGATCCTTCAGCGGCGTGATGATGCGCCCGCGGTTGGTGTAGTCCTCGGGGTTGGCGGTGGCGACGAGCAGCACGTCCAGCGGCAGCCGCAGCGTGTAGCCGCGGACCTGGATGTCGCGCTCCTCCATGACGTTGAGCAGCGCGACCTGGATGCGCTCGGCCAGGTCGGGCAGCTCGTTGATGGCCACGATGCCGCGGTGGGCGCGCGGCACGAGCCCGAAGTGGATCGTCTCGGGGTCGCCGAGGCTGCGGCCCTCGGCCACCTTCACCGGGTCGACGTCGCCGATGAGGTCACCGACGGACGTGTCCGGCGTCGCGAGCTTCTCGGTGTAGCGCTCGCTGCGGTGGCGCCAGGCCACCGGCAGGTCGTCGCCCAGCTCCGCCGCGCGGCGAAGGGAGGCAGGGGTGATCGGGGCGAGGGGGTGCTCGCCGAGTTCGGAACCCTCGATCACGGGGGTCCACTCGTCGAGCAGGCCGGCGAGCGTGCGCAGCAGGCGGGTTTTGCCCTGTCCTCGTTCACCGAGCAGGACGACGTCGTGGCCGGCGAGCAGCGCGCGCTCGAGCTGCGGCAGGACAGTGCGGGAGAAGCCGACGATGCCGGGCCACGCGTCGCGGCCCTCTTTCAGCGCGGCGAGCAGGTTGTCGTGGATCTCCTGCGCGATGGGACGCGGGGTGTACCCGGCGGCGCGAAGCTCGCCCGCGGTACGGGGAAGTGAGTCTGGAACAGCGGTCACCCCGACGACGCTACTTACCGTTGCGCCATCCGTCGACGTGGAGCGACTCCAGCGTGGGCGATCGTCCACGAAGTGTCGAGTACCGGTAAAATAGAGCGTCGTGTGCCGTCCCAGTGCGACCCTCGCCGTCTGGTCCTCCGCGTGGCTCAACGGAGCCGCGGCTTCCGACGATGTGCTCGACGCCCTCGCTGCCTGGGGCGAAGCCCACGACGTCGTCGCGGCCGACGCTCCCGCGGCCGAGGCCTTCGACCTGCCGCTCGCGTTCAACCGCGCGGCCACCCCCGTCCAGCTCCTCATGGCGCTGCGCGCGCAGGGGGCCAAGAGCGCCCAGCTCGTGCTCCCCGTACCGGGCGACGTCCGGGGCCTCGGTGGGCCCGGCCCGTTCGCGGAAGCGGCTTTGCGCTGCGGTGACGCGACGGTGCTGACCGAGCTCGGGTTCGGCCTCGTGCCCGAGCCGATCGCCGAAGGCCTGGTGCGCTGGACGGTGTACTCGCTGGCCTCGGCGACCCCGCTGGAGTACCAGCCGCTGGCCGACGCCGAACACGGGCTCACGGACGCGATCCGCTCGAGCGCCGGTGCGCTGCAGGCGCTCGACGTCGCCAGCGACCGCCCCGGCGTACGCGCGGAACTCTCGGCGCACCTGCGGTCGCGCCCGCAGGTCGAATGGCCGGCCGGCACACCCGCCCGGGCGCTGCGCGTGCTGCAGCGCGCGGAGGAGATCTCGGCGATCCTCGCCATCGCGCAGACCGACGACCCGGGCGGCGCCCTGTCCGCTTCGGCCGTTTCCCGTCGGGCGGAAGCGTTGCGGCCGCTGTCGGACGCCGTCCGCACGGCCCGGACCGCGGCGGTCAACGAAGCGGTGCGGGTGTTCGCGGAGCAGGCCGACCGGCAGCCGTGAGCGGTTCAGCTCACCGCGAACAGCCCGCGGGCTCAGCTGTGAGCGAACGCCGACCGCGTCAGTCGCGGTGGCTGCGGGTGGCCCGGCGTTCGCCGGTCTCGTCCGGTGCGCTGAGCATCGCGAGCAGCTGCAGCCGTTCTTCGGATTCCGAGCCGGGCTCGGCGTGGTAGGTGATCAGCGTCTGCTCGGTGCCGGGCAGCACGAGCTTTTCGTAGTGCAGCTCGAGCCGGCCGGCCTGTGGGTGGTCGAACCGCGTGGTGCCCGTGCTCTTGCGCCTCACGTCCTGGCGCGCCCACAGGGTGCTGAATCGTTCGCTGCGCAGGGTCAGCTCGCCCAGGAGCTCGACCAGCCGCGGGTCCTCGGCGTCCGCACCGACGATCGCGCGCAGGTACGGGACCACCCGCGCGGTCATGTCCTCCCAGTCCTCGTACAGCTCCCGCATCTCCGGTTCGAGGAACGCCGCCAGGAGGCTGTTGTGCCCCGGCGCGTTGAACGGCGACAAGGCCACGGCGAGCCGGTTGGCCGCGAGCACGTCGAGGTACCGGCCGTGCACGTAGGCCGGGGTGAGCGGCCAGCTGTCGATGAGGGTGCGGATGCCCTGGCTCGCCTGCTCCGGCCGGGGCGCACGGCGGCGGCGCGCCGGCGGGTTCGCCAGCTGCAGCAGGTACCGGGTGGCGTCCTCGTCGAGGCGCAGCGCCCGCGCGATGCCCAGCAGCACCTGCTCGGACGGGTGCCGGTCGCGGCCTTGTTCGAGGCGCACGTAGTAGTCGGCGCTCACGCCGGCGAGGAACGCGACCTCTTCCCGGCGCAGCCCGGGCACGCGGCGGTGGCCGTGGCCGGGCAGGCCGGCCTCCGCCGGGGTGAGGCGCTGCCGCCGGGTCCGCAGGTAGTCACCGAGCGCGTTCGTCACCCCGCGAGTCTAGGTGCGGTTCGCCGGATCTGGGTGGCCCTGCGGGCCCTGGTGTCGGGCGATCCTGCCTGGTCCGCACGTTCGTGCGCACGCTGGAAGGCATGAGTGAACTTCTGAAGACGCCCTACGGACGCACGACGACCGCGGCCGAAGTCACCGACGGTGTCGACCTCGCCGGGCGACGGGCGGTGGTGACCGGGGCCGGTTCGGGGCTCGGGATCGAAACGGCTCGCGCACTGGCGGCCGCCGGCGCCGAGGTGACGCTGGCGGTGCGGCGGCCCGGCGCCGGGCAGCGGATCGCAGCCGAACTGCGCAGTGGGACCGGCAACGACGCGATCCACGTCGCCCGGCTGGACCTCGCCGACCTGGACTCCGTGCACGCGTTCGCCCACGGCTGGCGCGGGCCGCTGCACATCCTCGTCGGCAACGCCGGGATCATGGCGCTGCCTGAACTCCAACGCGGAACGGGTGGTCAGGAACAGCAGTTCGCCACAAACTACCTCGGTCACTTCGCGCTTGCCCTCGGCTTGCACGACGCGCTCGCGCGAGCCGGTTCGGCCCGCGTGGTGTCGGTGTCGTCGAGCGGTCACCTGTTCTCCCCCGTGGTGTTCGACGACCTCGCGTTCCGGTTCCGGCCCTACGACCCGCTCGCCGCCTACGGGCAGTCGAAGACGGCGCAGGTGCTGTTCGCCGTCGAAGCGGACCGCCGGTGGGCGGCCGACGGGATCCGCGTGAACGCGCTGCACCCCGGCGCCATCGCGACCAACCTGCAGAAGCACACGGGCGGGCTGAAAACGCCCGAGCCGTACCGGAAAACGGTGGAGCAGGGCGCCGCGACGTCGGTGTTCCTCGCCGCGTCGCCGCTCGCGGACGGGGTGGGCGGCCGGTACTTCGAGGACGTGGCCGAGGCCCCGGTGGTGACCGAACGGCCCGCCGGGTTCGGCGTGCCGGGAGTCGCGGCCTACGCCCTGGATCCGGACAACGCGGCGCGGCTCTGGGCCGTGGCCACGGATCTGCTGCGCTGAGCCCGCACCGTCAGCGTGCGGGCCGCTTCGCCGATTCGCAGCAGCCGACGGCGCACGGCTCGCCGTTGACGGTGCACCCAGCGGCCGGGAACGGCGACAGTTTGCGCGCCGGCGCGCCGGAAACGTGTTCGCGCACCAGTTCCACCACCAGTTCGGCGAAGCGCGGGTCGACGTCCGGCGTCGCCGCGCGGGCGAAGGCCATCCCGTGTTCGGCGGCGCGCTCGGCGGCTTCGTTGTCGAGGTCCCAGATCACCTCGAGGTGGTCGGACACGAAGCCGATGGGGCTCACCACCACGGACTTCACCCCGGCCTCGTGCAGCGCGTCGAGGTGGTCGACGATGTCGGGCTCGAGCCACGGCACCTGCGGCGGCCCGGACCGCGACTGCCACACCACGTCGTACTCCGCGATGCCCGCCTCGGCGGCCACGAGCCGGGCGGCTTCGGCGATCTGGCGGGAGTAGCGGCGGCCGCCCTCTTCCGGTGGGCCGGCGGCGACGTCGGCGCTCACGGGTACGGAGTGCGCGGTGAACACCGTGCGCGTGTCCGGCCGGTCGCCGAGGCGGCTGTGGGCGGCGCGCACGGCGTCGGCGATCGCGGAGACGAACAGCGGGTGGTCGAAGAACTGGCGCAGCTTCACGATTTCCGGCGCGCCGGGCCCGACGGCGGCGCGGGCGCGCTCGATGTCCTCGTCGTACTGGCGGCACGCGGAGTAGCCGCCGTAGGCGCTGGTGGGGAACGCCAGCACCCGCTGCACGCCGTCGGCCTTCATCCGCGCGACGGTGTCTTCGACCATGGGCTGCCAATTGCGGTTGCCGAAGTACACCGGCAAGTCGAGCCGTTCGGCCGCGAACTGCTTCTCGACCGCCGCGATGGCCGCCCGGTTGAGCCGGTTGATCGGTGACACCCCGCCGAAGTGCTGGTAGTGCTCGGCGACCTCGAGCAGCCGCTCGCGCGGCACCCCCCGGCCCCGGGTGACGTTCTCCAGGAACGGCATCACCTCGTCGGGCCCCTCCGGACCGCCGAACGAAAGCCATAACAACGCGTCGTAACCCACGGTGTCATCTTGCCCCTGTGGCGGCGCGCACGGCGGATCGGGCTCATTGTGTACTGATCTATCCAAAACCTGGTACGGTGACGGCATGCCCAGGCCACGCGAGTTCGACGAGACCCAAGCGCTCGAAGGTGCCATGAACGCCTTCTGGGCCCGCGGGTACGAAGCCACCTCGACGCAGGACCTGTGCGCTGCGACCGGACTCGGCCGCAGCAGTGTGTACAACACCTTCACCAGCAAGGAAATCCTGTTCCGCCGCGCACTCGAGCACTACGTCGAGCGGGGCGTCCAGGCGCGGGCGGCCGTAGTGGCGCAGGCCGAGGACGGCCTCGACGGGATCCGCCGGCTGCTCGCCTCCGTGATCGACGACGAGCTCACGAACGGGCGCCGCGGCTGCCTGATCGTGAACACCGTCGCCGAGTTCGGCACCGCCGACGCCGAGATCCGGGCGAGGGTCGACGCCGACACCGCCGCGCACCTTGCGTCGCTCACCGACTGCGCCCGCCTCGGCCAGGCCGACGGCAGCATCACCCGCGACCGGGATCCGCGTGACATCGCGGAGTTCGTGCACAGCACCGTGAGCGGGCTGCGGCTGATGTCCCGCCGCGGCGCGCTGCGCCCGGCGATGACGGCGGTGGCCGACATCGCCGTCGCCGCGCTCGCCCGCCGCTGACCCCACCAACACCCGCCATCACCGTCGATGTGTCACGGGCTGATTGTGTACTGATCTATCCAAAAGGAGTGACGCACCGTGCCCCTGGCCGTCTTCGTGCTCGGGCTCAGCATCTTCGCCCTCGGCACCTCGGAGTTCATGATCACCGGCCTGCTGCCCGGGATGGCGGCCGACCTCGGCGTCAGCATCCCCGACGCCGGCCTGCTCATCTCGGCGTTCGCCGTCGGCATGGTCGTCGGCGCGCCGCTGCTGGCCGTCGGCACCCTCAAGCTCCCCCGCCGCACGACCCTGCTCGCGCTGCTCGTGGTGTTCGCCGGCTCGCACGTCGCCGGTGCACTGGCCCCCGGCTACGGCCTGCTGTTCGCGACGCGCGTCGTGAGCGCGCTCGCTTGCGCCGGGTTCTGGGCCGTGGCGGCGGCGACCACCGTCTCGCTGGTGCCCGCCGCGCGCCGCGGGCGCGCGCTCGCCGTACTGGTCGGCGGGCTGACCGTGGCGAACATCGCCGGCGTCCCCGCCGGCACGTTCCTCGGCCAGCACGCGGGCTGGCGCACGGCGTTCTGGGCGGTGGCCGCGCTGACCGTGCTCGCGGTGGCCGGGGTCCTCGCGTTCGTGCCGCGCACCGGAACCGGCACAGGGGATTCGCCGGCTCTGCGGGTGCGGACCGAGCTGCGGGTGTTCCGCAGCGGCCGGTTCTGGCTGGCGCTCGGCGTGATCGCGCTGACGCAGGCCATGGTGTTCGCGGCGTTCAGCTACCTCGCCCCGCTGCTCACGACGACCGACGGTGTGAACTCGTCGTGGGTCCCGCTCGTGCTGGTGCTCTTCGGCGCCGGCGCGCTGGTCGGCATCCTCGCGGGCGGTAGGTTCGCCGACGCCCACCCGTTCGCGACGCTGTACGGCAGCCTCGGCCTCGCGGTCGCCGCCCTCGTCACCCTGGCGCTCACCTCGCACGCGACGGTGGCCGTGGTCGCGGTCCTCGTGCTGGGCGCCGCGGCGTTCGCGGCGAACCCGGCGCTGAACGTCCGCGCGTACACGGTCGCCGGCGGGTCCTCCCCGCTGGTCGGCGCCAGCACGACCTCGGGCTTCAACGTCGGCAACACCGCCGGGCCGTGGCTGGGCGGCGTCGCGCTCAACGCGGGCCTCGGGTTCCCGAGCGTCGCCTGGGTGGGAGCGGTGCTCGGCGGGCTGGCACTGGCCGCCGTCACCTTCGCCCTGCGCCTGCAGCGCTCCGACGACGCCCGCGCCGCCGTCCGCGGTTCGGCGCGCTCCCCCGAAACGGCCGCGGCGCGCTAGCGCGAACGGCGAACGGCTCCCGCGAAACCGCACGCGGGAGCCGTTCGCCGGGAAGAGCTCAGATACCGAGAGCGTGCACGCCGCCGTCGACCATGATCATCGAGCCGGTGGTGGCGGGGAGCCAGTCCGACAGCGCGACGCAGACGGTCTTGGCCGTCGGGTCCGGATCGGAGCTGTCCCAGCCGAGCGGGGCGCGGTCGTTCCAGCCGTCCTCGAGCTCGTTGAAGCCCGGGATCGACTTCGCGGCCATGGTCTTCATCGGGCCGGCGCTGACGAGGTTCACGCGGATGCCACGCGGGCCGAGTTCACGCGCGAGGTAGCGGTTCACCGACTCCAGCGCCGCCTTCGCGACACCCATCCAGTTGTAGGCCGGCCACGCCACGCGCGCGTCGAAGTCCATGCCGACGATCGACGAGCCGGGCGTGAGCAGCGGCAGGGTCGCGACGGCGAGCGACTTGAACGAGAACGCCGACACGTCCACGGCGACCTTCACGTCGTCGCTCGGCGCGTCCAGGAACGGCGCGCCGAGGCAAGTCTGCGGCGCGAAGCCGATCGAGTGCAGCACCCCGTCGAGGCCGTCCACGTGCTCGCGCACGCGGTCGGCGAGCGAGTCGAGGTGCTCGGAGTTGGTCACGTCGAGCTCGAGCACCGGCGCCGGCTCCGGCAGGCGCTTCGCGATGGTCTTCACCAGCGACAGCCGGCCGAAACCGGTGAGCACGACCTGCGCGCCCTCCTGCTGCGCGATCTTGGCCGCGTGGAACGCGAGCGAGGCGTCGGTGATGACACCGGTGATCAGCAGCCGCTTGCCTTCGAGCAGTCCGGGCAACGGGTCCTCCAGTCCAGTTCGTGGGAGTTCGGGAAGGGGGAAGGTCAGTGGCCGAGGCCGAGGCCGCCGTCGACGGGCAGCACGGCGCCGTTGACGTAGCCGGCCTCGTCGGAGGCGAGGTACCGCACGGCCGCGGCGATCTCCGCGGGCTCCGCGTAACGGCCGACCGGCACGTTCGCGAGGATCTCCTTCTTGCGGTCCTCGCCGAGCGCGTCGGTCATGTCGGTGCGCACGAAGCCGGGCGCGATCACGTTCGAGGTGATGTTGCGCGAGCCGAGCTCCCGCGCGAGGGAACGCGCGAAGCCGACGAGGCCGGCCTTCGACGCGGCGTAGTTCGCCTGGCCGGCCGAGCCCGACAGGCCGACCACCGACGAGATGAAGATGAACCGGCCCCAGCGGCCGCGCAGCATCCCGCGCGACGCGCGCTTGGCGACGCGAAACGCGCCGGTGAGGTTCGCGTTCACCACGCGCTCGAACTGCTCCTCGCTCATGCGCATCAGCAGCGTGTCGTCGGTCAGTCCGGCGTTGGAGACGAGCACCTCGACCGGCCCCTGGTGCTCCTCGACCAGCTTGAACGCGGCGTCGATCTGCTCGTTGTCGGTGACGTCGGCCTCGACCCCGAAGAGCCCCTCCGGCGCGCCGGAACCGCGGTGGGTCACCGCCACCTGGTGGCCCTGCTCGGCGAGGTCGCGGGCGATCGCCAGACCGATGCCCCGGTTGCCGCCGGTGACCAAGACCGACCGTCCCACTGCACGTCTCCCTCTGCTCGGTGTCACGGGGGCCGAACCCGTGCCGGGTTCGTGCCGGGACGAGGCTATCGGCCGCGCGCCGCGCCGCCGCACCCGGCGCCGCCTCGGCGCACGGGCGGGCGCCGCGCCCGCTGGGGAATCTAGGGCCAGACGCGCCGGGTCGTTTGCGCAGACCAGAGGGTTCCTACAAACCGGGGTCGGGCCCGGCGTGCGAACCGAACAAAACGTGATCAGGATCGCCGGGCGCGGCCCGCGTCCGGATGGCGCAACGGGCGGGGCGAGTGCCCTAAGCGGAAGTTAGGAACCGCGCCGCGACCTTGCCGCGCGCGAACGGGATGGTCACCGTCAGTCGCGACACAGGAGGTCAAGGATGACTACCCGGATCCCCACCACGGCCCGCGAGGGCGAACGGCGGGTCGTCGGCAACGTGCTGCGCGGCTCGATCGGCAACCTCGTCGAGTGGTACGACTGGTACGCCTACTCGGCGTTCACCACCTACTTCGCCAAGGCGTTCTTCCCCGGCGGCGACGCGACCGCCCAGTTCCTCAACACCGCGGCCGTGTTCGCCGTGGGGTTCCTCATGCGCCCGCTCGGCGGGTGGCTGCTGGGCCGGTTCGCCGACCGCTTCGGCCGGCGTTCGGCGCTGGTGCTGTCGGTCTCGATGATGGCGTTCGGCTCGCTGCTCATCGCCGCGACGCCCGGCTACGCGTCGATCGGCGTCGCCGCGCCGATCCTGCTGGTGCTCGCCCGGCTGCTGCAGGGCCTGTCGGTGGGCGGCGAGTACTCGACCTCGGCGACGTATCTGTCCGAAGTGGCCACTCCCGGCAAGCGCGGGTTCTACTCCAGCTTCCAGTACGTGACGCTGGTCGGCGGGCAGCTGCTCGCGCTCGGATTGCAGCTGATCCTGCAGAGCGTGCTCACCGACGCGCAGATGGGCGATTGGGGCTGGCGCATCGCGTTCGTCGTCGGCGCGATCGCGGCGGTGCTGGTGATGGCGCTGCGGCGCACGATGGACGAATCGGCCAGCTATCAGCGCGTCGCGGCCGAGAGCGGGCCCGGGCGCCAGGCCGGTGAACGCGGCACGCTGCGCACGCTCGTCAAGTACCCCAAGGAGATCGCGCTCGTCGTCGGCCTCACGCTCGGCGGCACCGTCGCGTTCTACACCTACGCGACCTACACGCAGAAGTTCCTCGAGAACACCGCCGGCATCCCGCGGCGCACCGTCACGTGGATCCTGTTCATCGCGCTGCTCCTGTTCGCGATCCTGCAGCCGCTCGCCGGGCGGCTGTCCGACCGCATCGGGCGCCGGAAGCTGCTGCTGTTCTTCGGCATCGCCGGCACCGTGCTCACCGTGCCGATCATGACCACGATGGCGCACACCAGGCAGCCGGTGCTGGCCTTCTTGCTGTTGCTCGGCGCGCTCGTGATCGTCACCGGCTACACGTCGATCAACGCGATCGTGAAGGCCGAGCTGTTCCCCACCCGCATCCGCGCGCTCGGTGTCGGGCTGCCCTACGCGCTGACCGTCGCGATCTTCGGCGGCACGGCGGAACTCATCGCGCAGGCGCTGAAGAAGGCGGGGCACGAATCGCTGTTCTTCTGGTACGTCGCGGGCTGCATCCTCGTCTCCCTCGTCGTGTACGGGACAATGCGCGAAACGTCGCGTTCGTCCGCACTGGAGCGGGACGAGGACTGAACGGAGGACGGCCGTGCGCGTACTGCTCGTGGAGGACGACACCGGGGTCGCCGGTGCGCTCGCCGAGACGCTGCACGCGCGCGGCCACGCCGTGACCAGCGTCGGCCGCGGTGCCGACGCACTGCACCGCCACCGCGACGCCGATCTCCTGCTGCTCGACCTCGGGTTGCCGGACCTCGACGGGCTCGACGTGCTCCGCAAGATCCGGCAGGTCTCGCCGGTGCCGGTGATCGTGCTGACCGCGCGCGGCGACGAGCGCTCGGTCGTGCGCGGGCTGCGGCTCGGCGCCGACGACTACCTCACGAAACCCGTGCGGCTCGCGGAGCTGCTGGCGCGCATGGACGCCGTCGTGCGGCGCGCGGGGGCCCGCGGCGCGCCGGCCGCGGACGCGGTGGTGCGTCTCGAAGACGTCGAGATCGACCTCGGCGCCCGGCGGGTTCTCGTGGCGGGCCACGACATCGGGCTCACCACCAAGGAGTTCGCCGTCCTGGCGGTGCTCGCCGCGCGCCCGGGCACCGCGGTGAGCCGCCAGCAGCTGATGGACCAGGTGTGGGGCGACGCGTACCTCGCCGTGTCGCGGTCGCTGGACGTCCACATGACCCAGCTGCGCGCGAAACTCGACCGGCCCGGCCTGCTCACCACGATCCGCGGCTTCGGCTACCGGCTGGGCCGGGACTGACCGGTGCGCACCCGCCTTCTGGTCGTGCTCGTCGCGCTCGCGCTGCTCGTGGTGGCCGCGTTCGCCGTGCCGCTGCTGTCGGCCACGGCGGAGCAGCGCACGCAGCAGCTGGTGATCTCGCGCAGCGGCGACGTCGACCGGTTCGTGGTGCTCGCCCAGCAGGCGGTGGATTCGCACGATCCGGCGGCGCTCACCGCGGAAGCGCAGCGGTACTCGGCGCTCTACGGCGAAGCCGTGGTGGTCGTCGATGCCCAGCGCGCGCCGGTGGTCCAGACCGGCGGACTGACCGCCGGAGCGCCGGACGTGCGCGCGCTCGTGGAGGCCACGATGCGCAACGAACCGGCGCCACGCGTCGAGCCGGTGAGCCCGTGGTCGGCCGGACCGGTGCTGTTCGCCCGGCCGGTCGGCTCGGGTACGCGTGTGTCCGGGGTGGTGGTGCTGCGCGCGTCCGTGGCCGCGGCGGCGGCCGACGTCGCCGCCCGCTGGGGCGCGATCGCGGCCGGCGCGCTGCTCGTCGCCGTGGTGTTCGTCCTGCTGGCCGTGCTGCTGGCGCGCTGGATGGTGCGGCCGTTGCTGGACCTGGAGACGGGGGTGCTCGCCGTGGCGGGCGGGCACCGCGCGCAGGTGCCGGAGAGTTCCGGGCCGGGCGAGCTGCGCTCGCTCGCGGCGTCGGTCAACCGGATGTCCGACGCCGTCGCCGAGGCGGCCGATCAGCAGCACCGGCTCGTCGCCGACACGTCGCACCAGCTGCGCAACCCGATGGCGGCGCTGCGCCTGCGCGTCGACGCCCTCGGCGCCGACGTCCGGGACCAGGCCGCCTACCGGGCGACGGTCGCCGAGGTCGAACGCCTGGAACGGATCCTCGACGGCCTGCTCGCCCTCGCGACCGCCGAGAGCACCACGACCCGGATCGCCGCGGGTGCCGGCGGTGACCCCGGCGAGCCGGCGGACCTCGCCGCCGTGATCGCCGAACGCGTCGACGCGTGGCGCCCGGCCGCCGACGACGCCGGCGCCACGCTGCTCCCCTGCCCCGGCCACGACGAACCCGTCCTGGTCGCCGCACCCGAGGGCGAGCTCGCGCAGATCCTCGACGTGCTGCTGGACAACGCCGTGCACCACGCCGGGCGCGGCTCGACCATCTCGGCGAGTTGGGAGGCCGCCAACGGCACCGCGGCGCTGGTGGTGACCGACGACGGCCCCGGCCTGCCCGCCGCGGACCTCACCCGCGCCACGGAACGCTTCTGGCGCGCCGGCGGCGACGGTGCGCCCCGCGGGACCGGGCTCGGTCTCGCCATCGCGCGGGAACAGGCCCGCGCCCGGAGTGGCGTGCTCGAACTCCGCGCCGCGGTCCCGCACGGGCTCGAGGCGCGCGTGACCCTGCCGGCGGTGGCCCTGTGACCGTCACGCGCCGCACGGCGCTGCTCGGCGGGCTCGCCTTCGCGGTCTCCGGCTGCGCGCCGGGGTACCGCGGTCCCGACCGGTCCGTGACGATCGCCGCCGGTGAGCAGGGCGGCTTCTACCTCGCGTTCGCCGAGGTCCTCGCGGCCGAGCTGAACCGCGCGGAGCCGCGGCTGCACTGCGCGGCCGTGCCGACCGAGGCGAGCGTCGCGAACGTCGAGCGGGTGCGCGACGGGAAAGCCGACCTCGGGCTCGTGCTCGCCGACGTCGCGCAGTCCGCGCTGGCGGGCCGGCCGCCGTTCCCCGCGCCGGTGCCGCTGCGGGCGCTGGGCCGGGTGTACGAGAACTACCTGCAGCTCGTGGTCCGCGCGGACGACGGTGTCACGGACCTGCGCGCCCTGGCGGGCCGGCCGGTGTCGGTCGGCGCGGGCGGGTCGGGTGCGGCGCAGCTGGGCGACCGCCTGTTCGCCGCGGCCGGGGTCGCCGTCGAGGCGCGGCACCTGCCGCTCGCCGAAGCGATCGCGGCGCTGGCGGCGCGCCGCATCGACGCGCTGCTGTGGTCCGGCGGCCTGCCGACGCCGGCGCTGGCGGAGCTCAACCGCACGACCCCGCTCGCGCTGCTGCCGCTCGCGTCGGTGATCCCTCGGCTGCGCGCCGAACACGGCCCCGTCTACGAACAGGTGCAGGTCCCGGCGGGCGCCTACCCGGGCGTCGGCGCACCGGCCACGATCGGGGTCGCCAACCTGCTCGTGTGCGCGCCCGCGCTGCCGCCGGACGTCGCCGCCGCGGTGGTGCGCGTGCTGGCGGGGCGCGCGGCGGATCTCGTGCCCGCGCAGGCGGTCGGCACGCAGTTCCTCGACGTGCGCACGCTCATCGGCACCCAGCCCGTCCCGCTGCACCCGGGCGCGGCCGACACCTACCGGGCGCTCCACGGCTGAACCGCCCTCGCTAGATTGGACGGGTGAACCCGTCCCGCCGCCCGCTCGTCGAGATGCCGCTGCGCGTGCGCTACCACGAGTGCGACGGCCAGGGGATCGTCTTCAACGCCCACTACCTCGCGTACGTGGACATGGCCTCGTTCGAGGTGGAGAAGTCGCTGTTCGGCTCGCACGACGCGTTCCTCGCCACGGGGGTCGACGTGGTGGTCGCCGAGTCGAACCTGCGCTACCGCGCGCCTTGCCGCTACGACGACGACCTCGTGGTCGCGGCGTACCTGGCGCACCTCGGGACCACGTCGATGGCCTACGAGTTCGAGATCCGCCGCGACGGCCTGATCACCACCGAGGTCCGGGTGCGCTACGTCTTCGTCGACCCGGCCACCCTGCGCAAGACCAAGCCGCCCGCCTCGGTGCGCGAGGCCTACGCGGCCCACCTGCCCGCCCCCACCGCGTCCTGAGGTCCTGCCGTGTTCCGCGTGCTCTTCTACCACCCCGAGATCCCGCCCAACACCGGCAACGCGATCCGCCTCGCCGCCAACACCGGCTGCGAACTGCACCTGGTCGAACCACTCGGCTTCACGCTGGAAGACAAGCAGCTGCGCCGCGCCGGCCTCGACTACCACGACCTCGCGCGGGTCCGCGTGCACGCCGACCTCGACGCCGCGTGGCACGCGCTGCTGCCGGCGAAGGTGTACGCGTTCAGCGCCAAGGCCACCCGCCTGTACACCGACGTCGCCTACGAGCCCGGCGACGTGCTGCTGTTCGGCCCGGAGTCCGAAGGCCTGCCCGACGAGGTCCAGCGGGCCCCGGAGATCACCGACCGCGTACGGCTGCCCATGCTGCCGACGAGCCGTTCCCTGAACCTGGCCAACACCGCGGCCATCACGCTGTACGAAGCCTGGCGGCAGAACGGGTTCGCCCTGCCGCCAGGTACCTGACTACGGGAGTCTTTGCCCGATCAGCAGCGCCGCGGCCGCGCCGATCATCAGCACGAGCGTGCCGACGACGACCCAGGGTTTGCTGGCGTCGGCGTTCTTGAGCTCGTAGCCGATCTGCTCGCCCAGGTCGGCGTAGACCTTCTTCAGCTCGTCCGCGCTGGCCGCCTTGTAGAAGTCGCCGCCGGACAGGTGCGCGATCTCCTTCAGCGAATCGTCGTCGACGCGGACGTCCTGCGGTTTGCCCTCGATGTCGACCGAACCGTGGGTGGTACCGAACGAGATCGACGAGATGGGCATCTGCGCCTGCTTCGCCGCCTGCGCCGCGGTGTACGCGCCGCGTGGGGCGTACAGGTCCTCGGGCACGGTCTGCTTGCCGTCGCTCATCAGCACGATGCGCGCGGGCGGCGGGCCGTCCGCCCCGCCGACCACGGCGGAGAAGCTCTCGATCGACTGCATTGCCGCGAAAATGCCTTCGCCCGTGGCCGTCGACTGCGCGAGCTTCAGGTTGTCGATCGCCTTCACGACACCGGCGCGGTCGGTCGTCGGGTTGACGAGCACGGTCGCGGTGCCGGCGAAGGAGATCAGGCCCAGGTTGATGCCCGGCGTCATGTTCTCGGCGAACTGCTTGGCCGCGTCCTGCGCCGCCTTCAACCGGTTGGGCGCGACGTCGGTCGCCTCCATCGACAGCGACACGTCGATCACGAGCATCACGGTCGCCCGGTTGCGCGGCACCTTCTGCTCGGCCGTCGGCCCGGCCAGCGCCACGGTGAGCACCAGCAGCGACAGCACGATCAGCACCGCGGGCAGGTGCCGGATCCAGCCCTGCGTCTTCGGCGCGACCTTGTCCAGCAGCTCCAGGTTCGCGAACCGCATCACGCGCTTGCGCCGGGCCCGCTGGGCCAGCACGTACGCGACGGCGACGGCCGCCACCAGGATCAGCAGCAGGAACCACCACGGCGAGGTGAACCCCGTCAGGCTCACGCGATCACCTCGCCCCGGTCCGAGGCGCCGAGGGCCGCGCGCGAGGGCCTCGCGCACGCCGCGACTTCAGCCCGAAACACAGCGCCTGGAAACACAGCGCCTCGAAACACAGCGCCGAACCGGGCGGCTCCCGGCCGGCGAGCGTGGCCGAGCGGTCCCTTCGCGTACTGGCTCACGCGGCACCTCCCGACCAGCGGCGCTTGCGGGCCACGACGAACCGGACCATGTCGGCGATCCAGTCCGAGTCGGTGCGCAGCACCAGGTGGGCCGCCCCGGCGCGGCGCAGACCGGCCGCGACCTCTTGGCGGTGGGCGTGCGCCGCGGCGCCGAACTCCTTGCGCAGCAAGGCGGAAGCGTGCACTTCGCGCTGTTTCCCTGTCTCCGGGTCGGCCAGCACGACGGTGCCCACGTCGGGCAGGTCGACGTCGCGCGGGTCGAGGACTTCGATGGCGATGAGCTCGTGGCGCCCGCCGAGCGCCCGCAGCGGCCGCTGCCAGTCCGTGGGCCCCAGGAAGTCCGAGATCACCACGGCCAGCCCGCGCCGCCGCGGCGGGCGGCGCAGCTGCTCCAGCGCGTCGGCCAGGTCGCCGCGCACGCCTTCGGGTGCCCGCGGGGTCTCGGCCAGCCGGCGGATCAGGCCGCGCGCGTGGGCGAGCCCGCCGCGCGCCGGGAGGCGGTTCACGCCCTCACCGTTGGACACGAGCGCCCCGATGCGGTTGCCGCCCCCGCCGGTGAGGTGGGCGACGGCGGCCGTCGCGCACACGACGAGGTCGCGTTTTTCACACAGGGCGGTGCCGAAGTCGAGGCTCGCGGACAGATCCGCGACCACCCACGTCTCCAGCTCGCGGTCGGCGACCGTCTCGCGGATGTGCGGGGTGGTCGTGCGGGCCGTGACGGCCCAGTCCATCCGCCGCACGTCGTCGCCCGGCTGGTACGGCCGTGCCTCCCCCGGCTCCGAACCCGGTCCCGGCACGAGCCCGAGGTGGTTGCCCTGCAACAGCCCGTCGAGCCGGCGGCGGACGTCGAGCTCCAGCGTGCGCAGGCCCGCCTCGAGGCGGTCGCCGCGCAGCACCGGTGGCGCCCACGCCGGGCGTTGGTCCTTCTGCGCCTTGCCAGCCACGCCGCTACCTGACGGGGGCGCCCGCCGGCACCGGCCCGCTGCCGCCCTGCGGGCGGGCCGAGACCTGCGGCAGCGGCACGGTCTGCAGCACGCGGGTGATGATGTGGTCCACGGGCACCCCGTCGGCCAGCGCGTCGTAGGACAGCACGAGCCGGTGGCGCAGCACGTCGGGCACCACGTCGACCACGTCCTGCGGCAGCACGTAGTCGCGGCCGCGGACCAGCGCGAGCGCGCGGGCGGCGGCGATGATGCCGAGGCTCGCGCGCGGCGAGGCGCCGTAGGACACCCAGCCGGCGACGTCGGCGAGGCCGTGGTCGTTGGGCGTGCGCGTGGTGAGCACGAGCCGCACCACGTAGTCGACCAGCGCGTGGTGCACGAAGACCTGCGAGGCCACACCCTGCAGGCGCACCAGCTCGGCCGGGCTCAGCACCTCGTGCGGCACGGGCGGGGTGACGCCCATGCGGTAGATGATCTCGCGCTCTTCCTCGGCGGTCGGGTACTCGACCACGATCTTGAACAGGAAGCGGTCGCGCTGCGCTTCCGGCAGCGGGTACACGCCTTCGTTCTCGATCGGGTTCTGCGTGGCGAGCACGAGGAACGGATCCGGCATCGGGAAGGTCTCGCCGCCGATGGACACGTGCCGCTCGGCCATGACCTCCAGCATCGCCGACTGCACCTTCGCGGGCGCGCGGTTGATCTCGTCGGCGAGCACGAAGTTGGCGACGACCGGGCCGAGTTCCACGTCGAAGCGCTCGGCGCCCTGCCGGTAGATCCGCGTGCCGAGGATGTCGGCCGGCACCAGGTCGGGCGTGAACTGCACGCGGGAGAACGAACCGCCGACCACCCGCGCGAAGGTCTCCACGGCCAGGGTCTTCGCGACCCCGGGCACGCCTTCGAGCAGCAGGTGCCCCTTCGCCAGCAACCCGACGAGCATGCGCTCCACCAGCCGGTCCTGGCCGACGATGATGCGCTTGACCTCGAACACGGTGCGTTCCAGCAATTGGGCGTCCCGCGCCGGGGTGCCGGGCTGCTGCCCGTTCCCACCCTCGGCGTAGCCGGGCTCGGTCACTCTGCCTCCTGTGGTTCTGCTTCTGCGGGGCCTGTCGCGACCGTACTGCTTCGCAGCGCGAACCGTCCGCGCGGCACGCTGGCCCGTGACGGTAGCCAACCGCATCAGCGGTGTGACAGCTGTGAAGACGGTCTCACCCGTTGACCGGTGTCCGTTTCGCCGTTTTCACGGGTGGTCCACAGTGGACTCGTCCGGGCGCGCTAACGTCCTCCCGTGGACGACACCCTGCTCGCGGCCTACGACGCCGAAGTGCGCGCGGCCGAGCTGACCACCGCCGAGCCCGGCACCCGCCTCGAGCGCGACGGGCCGGTCGCCCGGATTTCCGGCGCTCGCCGCGGGTTCGTCGTGGGCGAGCCGGACCTCGGGGTGACGGGGCAGGAGCTGGCGGCGCTGATCGAGCGCCAGGTCCGGTTCTTCGCCGCCCGCGGTGAAGAGTTCGAGTGGAAGACCCGCGCCTACGACCGCCCGGCCGAGCTGCCGGACTGCTTGCTCGCCGCGGGGTTCGCGCCCGAGGAAACGGAAACCGTCCTCATCGCCCCGGTCGACGCCGTCACCGCGTCGGCGCCGCCATCCGCCGCGGTGACCGTGCGGGAAGCGGCCGGACGGGACGACCTGCGCCGCATCGCCGAACTCAGCGCCGCCGTCTTCGGCACTGACGCCGGCGCGGTCGCCCGCGAACTCCTGGCCCGCGCCGCCGAAGACGACGGCACCACCACCCACGTCGTCGCCGAAGCCGGCGAGCGGCTCGTCTCCGCCGCCCGCCTGGAGCTCGTCCGGGGCACCACGTTCGCCGGCCTCTGGGGCGGCGCGACCCGGCCCGAGTGGCGGGGCCGCGGGCTCTACCGGGCGCTCGTCGCCCACCGCGTGGCCGCCGCGAAAGCCCGCGGCGTGCGCTACTTGCAGGTCGACGCCCTGCCGCCGAGCCGCCCGATCCTCGAACGGCTCGGCTTCACCGCCGTGACCACCACGACGCCCTACGTCCGCCGTCCCGGCTGAGCCGCCCCGCGCTCGTCTCGGCCGAGTCGAGCCGGCCGAGGTACCAGCGGTCGAACGTCGTGCGGTCCTGCGCGCGGGCGACCGGGCCGATCCCGCCGTCGGCGGCTTCCGCACCGGCCCACACCGCGCCGCGGTCGGGCCCGGTGACGACCGGGAGGTCGTAGTGGCCGCACCCGTGGTGGGCACAACGGCAGCGTGCCCCGGGTCGCCGCTTCCTCGCGGGCGTCCAGAGTCCAGGCGAGCTCGCGCCGCTCCGACTCCGGGAGGCCGGTGAAGTCCGGCCACGGGGGTGGTGGAAGGCCGTCCGGTGCGGCAACTCGGTGCGCAGATCCACCTGGTCGTGGCCCCGCCACTGGTCGCTGGCGAACTCGCGCCGCCCGTTCGCACGCCGGACCCCGAACAACCCTTAGCCGGGCCCGGCGCCACGGCGCCGACCTCGAGCAGGAAACCGCGGTACTCCCCAGGCAGCTGAGCGCCGAACTGCGCTTCGACCGCGGCTGCCTCGCGTTCGCTCAGCACCGGATCGAGCCGGAACCGGTGCTCCGGCGCGCCGAACACCGAAGCGGCGTCGCCGCGGCGAGCCAGGTGCGCGAACGCTCACGCACCCCGCCCCAGGTCACGGGGCGAGCCTCCGACGTCAGCCGATCAGCCGGGTCGCGTAGGGCATGATGCCGCCGTAGCGGACGGCAGTCACGCGGACGTACGAGCCGGACTCCGGGGCCTCCACCATCTGCCCGCCGCCGAGGTACAGGGCGACGTGGTGGATGCCGCCGGAGCCGCCGTAGAAGAGCATGTCGCCGCGGCGCATCTGGGACAGCGGGACGTGGCGGCCGGAGGTGTACTGGTAGCCGCTGTAGTGCGGGAGGGCCCGGACGCCGGCGAAGGCGTAGATCATCAGGCCCGAGCAGTCGAAGCCGATCTTGCGGTAGTCACCGTACATGTCGGCGACGCCGCCGTCGTGGATGCCGCGGGTGGGGCCGCTGCCGTTGCCGCCACCCCACGCGTACGGGCGGCCCAGCTGCGACAGCGCCCGCGCGATCACGGCCTCGATCGACGACCCCGCCGCCGGCGACGGACGCCCGCCTCCCCCGCCACCGCTCGACGGGTGCCTGGCCAGAGCGGCCTGCCGGGCGCGTTCCTCGTCTTCGCGCTGCTTCTGCGCGAGCCAGTCCTGGTAGCGCTGCCGCTGCCCCTGCAGGCCGTTGACCTTGGACTGCGCCGTGTAGAGCTGCTGCTCCACGGCGGATTTGCTCGCCTCGAGCTGCTGGTTCTGCGAGGCCTGCGACTGCTGGGCCTGCACGGCCGCGGCCTGCGCCGCGTCCGCACCCGACTTGGCTTGCTTGGCCGCGTCCTGCTTCTGCTGCGCGACCTCGACGGCCTTGCGCGCGGCGGCGTCCTTGTTGGACTTCGCCGTCTGCGCCTGCTCGAGCCGGTCGAGCGCGTTGAGCCGCGAACCGCCGATGGCGTCGAGCATCTGGGCGCGCGCGAGCAGGTCCTTCGGGCTGTCGGCGGTGAGGTACGCGGCGACGGAACCGACGGTGCTGCCCTGTTCGAAACTGGCGGCGGCGAACGTCTTGAGGTCCTGGCGTGCCTTCTCGATCGCGCCCGCGGCCGCGTCGGCCTCCTTGCGCGCCGACTGCGCCGCCAGCTCGGCCTGCGCCGCGGCGTCCTGCGCGGTCTGCAGGTCGACCAGGGCTTTCATGGCCTGTTCCTGCTTCAGCTCGACGTCGTCCTGCAGCGAGCTGAGCTTCTGCTCGGCCTGCGCGAGCTGGTTGGTGAGCTTGCCGACCTCGCCGGCCTTCTCGCTGGCCGCGGCCTGGGAAGAGTCGAGCTCGGAGTCGCTCGGGTTGGGCGGGGGCGGCGGCACCGCCAGGCCCGTACCCGTTGCTCCGAACAGGACCACGAGGGCGAAAGCGCCGACGGTGAGCCCACGCCGAACGCCCGGTCTGCCGACCCGTCCACGCCGGACCACCACGACGCGCCACCTCCGCTCAGCAGCAGTGATCACACCCCGTGCCACTGCTGTCACACCACTATCACAAGCCTCAGGCGGAACTCACACACCGTAGACAGCAATTCCCCTCATCGGGGGACCCTCGGGCCGCGGCGTGTCCGAATGGCCCAGCTCACCCCGCGTGTCGTCTTGAGTTGAATACAGGACACGCGTACTGTTTGGGGCGACGGACGAGGTGTGCCATCCCGATTCCGGTCCTACGGTGGGGGTGCGCAAGACTCGGCCGTGGTCTCCCCGAAGGCCGTGGAACACACCGAACACACACCGAACTGACCCGGGACGGACGCCCGCAAAGGCGCGAGTCCACGCCACTGGAGTTAGACGTGACTGCACCTGCCAGCAAGGACAGCTTCGGCGCCAAAGACACGCTGAAGGTGGGAGACGCCTCGTACGAGGTCTTCCGCCTGAACAAGGTCGAAGGTGCCGAACGCCTGCCCTACAGCCTGAAGATCCTGCTCGAGAACCTGCTGCGCACCGAGGACGGCGCGAACATCACCGCCGACCACATCCGCGCGCTCGGCGGCTGGGACCCCAGCGCCGACCCGTCGATCGAGATCCAGTTCACGCCCGCCCGCGTGATCATGCAGGACTTCACCGGTGTGCCGTGCGTCGTCGACCTGGCCACCATGCGCGAGGCCGTCACCGACCTCGGTGGCGACCCCGACAAGGTGAACCCGCTGGCGCCGGCCGAGCTGGTCATCGACCACTCCGTGATCATCGACGTGTTCGGCCGCGCCGACGCCTTCGAGCGCAACGTCGAGATCGAATACGAGCGCAACCGCGAGCGCTACCAGTTCCTGCGCTGGGGCCAGGGCGCCTTCGACGAGTTCAAGGTCGTCCCGCCGGGCACCGGCATCGTGCACCAGGTCAACATCGAGCACCTCGCGCGCACGGTCATGGCCCGCAACGGACAGGCCTACCCCGACTCCTGCGTCGGCACCGACTCGCACACCACGATGGTCAACGGCCTGGGCGTGCTGGGCTGGGGCGTCGGCGGCATCGAGGCCGAAGCCGCCATGCTGGGCCAGCCGGTGTCGATGCTCATCCCGCGCGTCGTCGGCTTCAAGCTCACCGGCGAGATCCCCGCCGGCGTGACCGCGACCGACGTCGTGCTCACGATCACCGAGATGCTGCGCCGCCACGGCGTGGTCGGCAAGTTCGTCGAGTTCTACGGCGAGAGCGTCGCCCAGGTGCCGCTGGCCAACCGCGCCACCATCGGCAACATGAGCCCCGAGTTCGGCTCCACCGCGGCGATCTTCCCGATCGACGACGAGACCATCCGCTACCTCAAGCTCACCGGCCGCTCGGCCGAGCAGGTCGCCCTCGTGGAGACCTACGCCAAGGAGCAGGGTCTCTGGCACGACCCGGCGCACGAGGCGAACTACTCCGAGTACCTCGAACTGGACCTCTCCACCGTCGTCCCGTCGATCGCCGGCCCGAAGCGCCCGCAGGACCGCATCGAGCTGTCCGACGCGAAGTCCTCGTTCCGCAAGTCGGTGCACGACTACGCCGAGGACGAGGTCCCGACCCCGCACACCAACGTCGACGAGACCGTCGAGGAGACCTTCCCGGCCTCCGACCCGGCCGCGCTGTCGTTCGCGGACGAGTCGGCGGTGCCGGTGCACTCGGCCGCCAACGGTGCGACCGGCCGCCCGAGCAAGCCGGTCAAGGTCTCCAGCGCGGACCGCGGCGAGTTCATCCTCGACCACGGCGCCGTGGTGATCGCGTCGATCACCTCCTGCACCAACACCTCCAACCCGTCGGTGATGCTGGGCGCCGCCCTGCTCGCGCGCAACGCGGTGGACAAGGGCCTGTCGGTCAAGCCGTGGGTCAAGACGTCGATGGCGCCGGGTTCGCAGGTCGTCACGGACTACTACGAGAAGGCCGGCCTCTGGCCCTACCTGGAGAAGCTGGGTTACCACCTGGTCGGCTACGGCTGCACCACTTGCATCGGCAACTCCGGCCCGCTGCCCGAGGAGATCTCGGCCGCGGTGCAGGAGAACGACCTCACCGTCGTTTCGGTGCTCTCGGGCAACCGCAACTTCGAAGGCCGCATCAACCCCGACGTGAAGATGAACTACCTCGCGTCGCCGCCTCTGGTCATCGCGTACGCGCTGGCCGGCACGATGGACTTCGACTTCGAGCACCAGCCGCTCGGCCAGGACGGCGACGGCAACGACGTGTTCCTCAAGGACATCTGGCCCTCGCCGCAGGAGATCCAGGAGACGATCGACTCCGCGATCACGCAGGAGATGTTCTCCAAGGACTACGCCGACGTGTTCGACGGCGGCGAGCGCTGGAAGTCGCTGCCCACCCCGCAGGGCAAGACGTTCGAGTGGGACGCCGAGTCCACCTACGTGCGCAAGCCCCCGTACTTCGACGGCATGGCCGCCGAGCCGGCGCCGGTGCGGGACATCTCCGGCGCTCGCGTGCTGGCGAAGCTGGGCGACTCGGTCACCACCGACCACATCTCCCCGGCCGGCGCGATCAAGGCCGACAGCCCGGCGGGCCAGTACCTCACCGAGCACGGCATCGAGCGCAAGGACTTCAACTCCTACGGCTCGCGCCGCGGCAACCACGAGGTGATGATCCGCGGCACCTTCGCGAACATCCGGCTGCGCAACCAGCTGCTGGACGACGTGCAGGGCGGCTACACCCGCGACTTCACGCAGGAAGGCGCCCCGCAGGCGTTCATCTACGACGCCGCGCAGAACTACGCCGCCGCGGGCACCCCGCTGGTCGTGCTGGGCGGCAAGGAGTACGGCTCCGGCTCCTCGCGTGACTGGGCGGCCAAGGGCACGTCGCTGCTGGGGGTGCGCGCGGTGATCACCGAGTCGTTCGAGCGCATCCACCGCTCGAACCTCATCGGCATGGGTGTCATCCCGCTGCAGTTCCCCGACGGCGAGTCCGCCGCGTCGCTGAAGCTGGACGGCACGGAGACGTTCGACATCGCCGGCATCACCAAGCTGAACGACGGCGAGACCCCGCGCACGGTGCACGTCACGGCCACCAAGGAAGACGGCACCAAGGTCGAGTTCGACGCGACTGTCCGCATCGACACCCCGGGCGAGGCCGACTACTACCGCAACGGCGGCATCCTGCAGTACGTGCTGCGCAAGATGACCAGCGCCTGAGCCTGAACACCGCGAAGGCCGCCCCGGGACTCCGGGGCGGCCTTCGCCGTTTCCCACCGGCTCGGTCGGGCCGCCGGGGTTCAGCGGACCGGCGCGCCGGTCTTCGGGTCGAGCTTCAGCGGGCCCGCCTTCGGGTGGGCGAAGTCGAACATGCCCGTCAGGGGTGCGGCGAGCGCGTCGAACGAGCCGTCGCCGATGCGGCCGAGGTGCCAGTTGTCCTCGATGAACCGCAGCACCGACGTCTGGTCCGTCATGGTGTGGTCGACGTGGTTCACGCGGCTGTAGGGCGAGATCACGAGCAGCGGCAGGCGCGGGCCGTAACCGCAGCGGTCGGCGTAGCCGCCGAGGCGCACGGGGTGCGAGGTGCAGACGGCGGAGTCCTGCGCCGAATCGTGCGAGCCGTTGACGATCTTCGAGGGCACGTGGTCGTACCAGCCGTCGGAGTCGTCGTAGGCGAGCACGATCGCGGTGTCGCGCCAGTGCGGCGAGGCCTGGATGCGGTTGATCTCCGACACGACGAACGCCTGCTCGTCGAGCGGGTCGGAGTAGCCGGCGTGTCCGTCCTGGTAGGACGGTGCCTTGAGGAAGCTCACGGCCGGCATGGTGCCGGCGGCCAGCGCGTCGTCGAAGTCGCTCACGTCGTACTGGTGGTTGGCCTGGTCGGTCTGGCCCACGGCGGGCAGCGAACTCGGCGGCAGGTGCTTCGCGTTGGCCGTGGACTCGTAGTACTGGAACGGCTCGTGGTGCGGGCTGTAGTCCACCGCCGGGATGCCGCCGACATTGGGGTGCTGCGTGCCGCAGACCGCGTAGCCGTTCGCCGCGCCGGTGGGTTTGAAGCCGCCTTCGAACCAGCCCCACGTGACGTGACGCGCGTTGAGCAGGTCGCCGACGTTGCGGCCCTGGAACGCGCCGAGGTTGTCGGTGGCGGTGTGGTTCTTGTCGGAGCAGTCGTCGAACGCCGGGTCCGGGTCGGTGATCATCGTGCCGACGCCGTGCTCGTCGGGCGAGGCCGCCGTGTTCGGATCGACCTTCGGCTCGCCCGTCACCGAGTCGACGGGCTGCAGGCCGTGGGTCTGGCCGGAGATCAGGTTGATCGCGCCGGGGCTCGACGGGCCGAACACCGCGTCGAACGAATTGTCGCCCAGCGCGTAGTGCTGGGCGTAGTTCCACATCGCGGTGACGGTGTTGCCGTCGAAGTAGTCCATCACCAGGCCGGGTTCGCCGAAGAGCACGGGCTGGCCCGTGCACTTGTCCTTCTCGGTGTTCTCGACGAACTTGTCCATCCGCCCGCCGTTGAAGGCGGCCTGTTCCTTGTTGTAGTCGTGGGCCTGGTCGCAGGTGAGCGCCTGGCCGGGGCCGAGGCGTTTCGGGTTGTACGCGTTGGGGTTGTCGGTCAGGAGCTCGTGGTCGAGCCCGTTGACCTTCGGCGTGTGCGGTGCGGCGTGGAACGGGGTGCCGTTCTCGTTGGTGGCGGTGGGGTACGTGCCGAAGTAGTGGTCGAACGAGATGTTTTCGCCGAAGATCACCACGACGTGCTTGATCGGCGTCGCGGTCGCGAACGTCGCCGCGTCCACGGCGTGCCCGGGCACCGCCGGTGCCGCCGCGCTGCTCGCACACGCCGCCGCCAGTAACGCCGCCGCGCCCAGCGCCCCCGCGGCGAGCGCGGTCCTCCTGCTCCTGCCCACGACGTGCCCCTTCCCGTTCAGGCCAGCAACGCCCGGCCGTAGTGGTCGGCCGGGTCCGTCACGCCCGGGAGCAGGTAGAAGTACCCGCCCCCGAACGGCGAGACGTAGTCCGTGAGCGGCTCGCCTTCGAGCCGTTTCTGCACCGCCTCGAACTGGCGCTCGAGGTCGCGCTGGTAACACGTGAACACCAGGCCCATGTCGAGGTTGCCGTTGGTGTCCACGCCGAGGTCGTAGTTCATCGCGCGGCGCAGCAGCCGCTCGTCGCCGGTCTGCGGGGTGCGCGGGTTGGCCAGGCGGATGTGGCTGGTCAGCGGGATCACGGTGCCGACGGGATCTTCGGCGTAGCGCGGTTCGTCGTGCTCCTCGGCGCCGTCGAGCGGGGCTCCGGTGTCGCGGCGGCGGCCGATCATGTTCTCCTGCTCGGCCAGCGCAACGCGGTCCCAGAACTCCACGAGCATGCGGATCAGCCGCACCACCTGGTAGCTGCCGCCGTCGTCGGTCCACACGAGACGGTCCGCGTCGGCCGGCTGGGGGTTGGCGGTGCCGTCCTTGAACCCGAGCAGGTTGCGCGGGGCGCCGGCCGGGCGCGGCGGTGAGGTGAAGCCGTCGATCTTCCAGCGCACCTGCATCCCCCCGCGGGTGGCGCGAGTCAGGTCGCGCAGAGCGTGCAGCACGGTGTCGGGTTCGGCCGCCGACAGCACCACGCTGAGGTCACCGTGACACCAGCGCTCCTCGAGCGCGTCGTCGGGGAACACCGGCATCGGCTTGAGCTTCGCGGGTTTGCGCGCGGCGAGGCCGTAGCGGTCGTCGAACAGCGACGAGCCCACGCCGACGAGCACCGCCAGTTCCGCCGCCGGCACCTCGGGCCCGAGCACGCCGGAGTCGGCGGGCGGTCCGGTGATGCCGAGCGCGGCCGGCGCGCCGCCCGCGGTGAGGGAAGCAGCGCGGTCCGTCAGCTCGCGCAGCAGGTCGGTCAGCTCCCCGCGGTTCTCGGCGACCACGTCGAACGCCGCCACCACCGAGTGCCGCGCCGGTTCGCTCAGCACCGCGGCCTGGCGCGGGCCGTGGAACGGCACCGGCATCGCCGCCGACGCGCTCCCGCCGAGGCCTACCAGTCCCGCGCCCGCTCCGGCGGCCGCCGCGCCACGCAGGAACGCGCGCCGCCCGAGCGTCACGACACCCTCCTCGGTTCGGCGATCGCCGCGATGGGGGCGAGGCGTTCGGTGAGCTCGGCGACGTCGGCGTCGATCTTCTCGCGCCGGGTCCGGTCGAGGGCGGTCAACGCCGTGCTCCCGGCCGCGCGCAGGTCGCGCTCGGTGCGGTCGAGCCAGGCGTCGAGGCCGGGCAGGCCCGTGAACCGGGACGCGAGCAGGGGCCGGAGCACGTCGAGCACCGCGCGGGTGCCGGTGACGTTGGCCAGTGCCGTCGCGAAGGTGGTGTGGCTGCCGTAGTCGGTGCGGCCGGTGAGCTCGAACTGCAGGGTGTTCTCCGCGATCTCGTGGGCGCGCAGGGGCAGGTCGTTCTGGTCGATCTGGGCGTCGGCGAAGTCGGCGCGCAGCTGGTTGACGGCGGCGTCGATCCGCGTCGCGACGGGCTCGAGCGCGGCGAGGTCTTCGTTGTGCCACAAGCCGTTCTCGAGCCGGTGGAAGCCCGTGAAACCCGGGTCCGCGGCTCCGCCGGGCAGGCCCGCGGTGGTGCCGTTGAGCTCGCCGTCGGCGTCGCCGAACGCGTCGTAAGCCGCGCCGAGGCGTTCGTAGGTGAGGTGCGCGGTGAGCCACGCCCGCTGCGCCGAGGCCCGGTCTCCACTGTGGACGGCCCGCGCCAGCTGCGCTGTCTGCGCGGCGAGTGTGGCGAGCCCGTCGGTCACGTAGGCGTGGTACTTCTTCAGCGGTTCCAGCAGGTCCGCGTTCGTCACGGGCACCACCGCCGGTCCGGGCCGCTTCGCTCCCCCGCTGACCTTGACGGCCGGCCCCACGAAGGGGGTGCCGTCGTCGGGGGCGCACCGCACCGCGTAGGCGCCGTCGGCCAGGTTCACCGGCATCGCGCGGGTCGTGCCGGCGCCGACGCCTTCGAGTTCTCCGTACACCGCGCCCGTGGCGGGGTCGATGAGCTCGACCTCCAGCGTCACCGCGGAGTCGTTGCGCACCTGGAGCGTCTGGGGCCCCGGACGAGGCGCCGCCCACCCGTTGCCGCACCCGGAACGCGAGACGACGATCGGCCCAGCGGCGACCGGTTCCCCCGGCCGGTTGACCGCGGCGACCACCACCCCGCCGCCGACCACGACGAGGCCGGCCCACGCCACCCAGCGCCGGCTGCCCCCGTGGTGCCCCACCGGCAACTCCCCTCAGGTGAACTTCTGGCGAACACTTTCACGTATCCGCACACACCTGACAAGAGCTCTGTCCCGTTATGCCCGATTCTTGTCGGCCGTCCTGCCCGGGTGGGTCAGCGCCGGGACAGGACGAACACCGGCAGCGGCCGCGCCGCCGCCGCGCGTTCCATGTCGTAGCCCGGCCAGAAGGCGAGCAGTTCCGACCACATGCGGTCGTACTCCGCGCCTTCCAGCTCGCGGGCCTTGACCTCCACGACCCGGCCCCGGATGGCCACCGTGGCCTTCGGGTCGGCGCGCAGGTTGTAGGTCCACGCCGGGTTCCTCCGCCGCCCCCAGTTCGAACCGGTCAGCACGAAGTCTTCGCCGTGCGGGAAGTACAGCAGGTTCGTGCTGCGGGGCAGGCCGCTCTTGCGCCCGGTCGTGGTCAGGCGCAGCGACGGCAGGCCCGCGATGCCGACGAGGCTCACCCGGCCGCCGAAGAAGCGGTGCAGCCGCTGGTCGGTCCAGATGATGGCGCGGGACAACGTCATCACCCACGGCTGCGTGCCGAGCTTGCGGGCGAGCGGCTCGAGAGGGTTACGCACGCACCGATCTTGCCAAACTCACCCCGAACCGCTGCTGGGAGTCCGTCCACCAGCGTTCGACGGCGAACCCGGCGGCCGCCAGCTCCGCCTCGACGCCGCTGCGCCGGAACTTCGCGGAGATCTCCGTGCGGATGTGCTCACCCTCGGCGAAGTGCACCGAGAGGTCCGCGCCGGGGACGTCGACGGTGACCTCGCGCCGCGCGCGCAGCCACATCTCGATCCACTCGTGCTCCTCGTCCCAGTGGGACACGTGCTCGAACGCGTCGACGTCGAAGTTCGCGCCCAGGCCCTCGTTGATCACGCGCAGCACGTTGCGGTTGAACGCCGCCGTGACGCCGGCCGCGTCGTCGTAGGCGCGTTCGAGGGTCTCGCGGTCCTTCACGAGGTCGGTGCCCAGCAGCAGCCACTCCCCCTCGTCGAGCACCTCGCGCACCGAACTCAGGAAGGCCGCGCGCTCCTCGGGCAGGAAGTTGCCGATGGTGCCGCCGAGGAACGCCACGACGCGCGGCGCCGTGCCGGGCAGCAGCTGCAGGTGCTGGGTGAAGTCGCCGACGACGCCGCGCACCTCGAGCTTCGGGTAGTCGGCCGCGATCGCCTCGGCCGCGTCGGCCAGCGCCGACTCCGACACGTCCAGCGGTACGAACGATTCCAGCGTGCCGTGGGCGGTGAGCGCGTCGAGCAGGAGCCGCGTCTTTTCGCTCGAGCCCGAACCCAGCTCGACGAGCGTGTGCGCGTCGGTGAGCCGGGCGACGTCGCCGGCGCGCGCGGCGAGGATCTCGCGCTCGCTGCGGGTCGGGTAGTACTCGGGCAGCTCGGTGATCTTCTCGAACAGCTCGCTGCCCTCGGCGTCGTAGAACCACTTGGGCGGCAACCACTTCTGCTTCGCCGTCAGGCCCGCGCGCACGTCGGCGCGCAGTTCGCCCGCGACGTCGCGGCGATGGCTTTCGAGATCCACGTCGGTCATGAGGCGGTGCTCCGATCGGAGGTCAGGGGAATCACGTCGGTCACGCCACGGCGGATCCGCACGGCGTGGTAGTCGGGCACGGCGGTCCACGCCGGGTCCGGGTCGTACGGTTCGGACGCGAGCACCACGCCGCCCGCCGTCGAGCGCATCGACAGCGAGTGCGTCCACGTGGTGCCGATCAGCGTCTCGCCGTCGGTCAGCAGGAAGTTGAGCCGCGAAGCCGGTGCCGCGGCCTCGACCTCGCCGATGAGGTCGGTGACCGCGGTCAGCGGGTCGGCGCCCGCCCGAAGCCGGGCGCGCAGCAGTGCCCACAGCAGCGCCGAGTCGGTCGGCGCCTCCAGCGTCAGCAGTTCGGTGACGTCGAGCGCCTTCGCCAGCCCGGCCACCGATCCGGGCCAGCCGCGCACGACACCGTTGTGGCTGAACAGCCACCGCCCGTCGGTGAACGGGGCCGCGGCCGCCTCGGTCACCGGCATCCCGGTGGTGCCGTTGCGGACCGCGGCCACGAACGCCGTGGTCCGGACCGACGCGGCCAGCGCGGGCAGCGTGGCGTCCGTCCACAGCGGAGACTGGCGGCGGTAGCGCTGCGGCGCGCCGCCCGGCTCGGGGTACCAGCCGAGGCCGAAGCCGTCGGCGTTGACCGAACCGCCACCGCGCATGTCGCGCGGCGCGTACGACTGCACGAGCAGCGCGTGCGGAGCGGTGAACACCGGCTCGGCCGGTGAGACGGGCGCGCCGAGGTACGCGAGGTGCCGGCACACGCCGCTAGCTCACCTCGCCGGGCCGGGGATCGCGGGCGCAGCGGAAGCCGGAGAAGATCTGCCGCCGGATCGGGTAGTCCCAGTTGCGGAACGTCCCCCGGATCGCCGCCGCGTCGGTGCCGAACGAGCCGCCGCGCAGCACCTTGTACTCCGGGCCGAAGAACACCTCCGAGTACTCGCGGTACGGGAACGACGCGAAGCCCGGGTAACCGTGGAAATCGGTGCTCGTCCACTCCCACACGTCGCCGATCAGCTGGTGGATCCCCAGCGGCGACGCACCGGCCGGGTACGCGCCGGCTTCGGCCGCGCGCAGGTGCCGCTGGCCGAGGTTGGCGTGGTCGGCCGCCGGTTCCTCGTCGCCCCACGGGAAGCGGCGCGAGCGCCCGGTCGCCGGGTCGTGGCGGGCCGCCTTCTCCCACTCCGCCTCGGTGGGCAGGCGCTTGCCCGCCCACGCCGCGAACGCCTCGGCTTCGTAGTACGACACGTGCACAACGGGCTCGTTCACCGGCACCGGCTCGCGCACCCCGAACCGGGTGCGCCACCAGCCGTCCGGCTCGCGGTGCCAGAACCGCGGCGCGGTGATGTCGTGCTCCTGCTGGTAGGTCCAACCGGCGTCGCTCCAGAAGCGGCGCTGGTCGTAACCACCGGATTCGAGGAACTCGACGTACGCACCGCACGTGACCGGGGTGGTGTCGAGGAAGAACGCGGGCACGTCGACCTCGTGGGCCGGGCGTTCGTTGTCCAGCGCCCACGGCTCGGCCGTCGTGCCCATCGTGAACCGGCCGCCCGGCACGAGCGCCTCGGCGGGCAGCCGCCGCGTCGGCGCGGCGGGCGGCTCCGGGGCGTGGAGCACCGGCTCACCCTGGCGCAACTGGTGCGTGGCCAGCATGGTCTCGTCGTGCTGCTGCTCGTGCTGGGTGATCATGCCGAACGCGAACGCGCTCTCGGTGAGCCGCCGGCCCTCCAGCGGCGCCTTCTCCAGCACGTCGAACGCCTTCTCGCGGACCTCGCGCACATACGCGCGGGCCTCGGCCGGGCCCAGCAGCGGCAGGTCCGGTCGGTCGGCGCGCTTGTGCTGGAACGCGTCGTAGAGGTCGTCGATGTCCGGGCGCAGCGGTTCGCGGCCGCCGACGTCTCGGACGAGCCACAGCTCCTCCTGGCTGCCGATGTGCGCGAGGTCCCAGACCAGCGGCGACATGAGCTTCGAGTGCTGGCGCACCAGGTCCTCGTCGTCGACGGCGTCGGTGAGGGCGACGCTGCGGGCCCGCGCCCGCGTGAGGGCTTCGGCCGCGTGGGCCCGCAAGTCCTGCGGGCTCAGCTCGAGCAGCGGGTTGTGCTCGGGGGTGACGCTCATCGCTGGTGACTCCTCGATCCGTTCACGCGTGCGCGCACGCTTTCGGTGATCTCGGTGGTGGTTTCGGTGTCCAGACCGGTGGTCCCCAGCTCGGTGATCCCGAGCTCCACCAGGTCCTTGGCGACAGCGGCGATGCTGTCGTCCTGCAGCCCGGAGCGGGCCGCGTCGGCCCAGCGGCCCGCGACCGGCGCGCACAGCTCGCGGACTTCGTCCACTGTGGACGGACGGGCGAGCAGCGCCGAGACGAGGGCGACCGGGGCCAGCCACTCCCCCGGCGGCTGCGCGTCGAGGTAGCGGATCTCGAGGTACCCGTGGGGCCGCACCGGCGTGAACATCGTGGTGAGGTGGTAGTCGAGATCCTCGTCGGTCGGCGGGCTCAGGACCGCGGCCGCGCCGCGGCCGCGGATCCAGTCGGCGAACGTCAGGCCGTCGGGCGCGTCCCACGGCCGGTCGCCGCGGGGCAGCACCATGAGCGGCGTGTCCATCATCCGCCGCCCCCAGCCGGCGGCCGGATCGGGCCCGGGGTCGGCCGCGCGCGTGCGGACCGCCTCCGTGTCCATCACCGCGAGCCAGCGCGCGGACTCGGCGCCGGAGTCCCGGCCGGCGTGCACCCGGGAGTTCGCGAAGGCCGCCAGCAGCGGCGGGCCCATGAGGTGCGCCGCCGCCCAGCGGGCGGCCACGTCTTCGCCCTCTCCGACGTCGACGCAGATCTGCAGCCCGGCGGTGCTGCACATCATGGTGATCCCGCCCTCGCCGAGCGGCGCGAACCGCCGCTCCATCGCGGCGTAGCGGGGGGTGTGCAGCACCCGCCGCGGCGGGCGGTGCGCGTCGATACCCGACTCGCCGAGCACGAGACCGTGGCGGGCGAGGAGGGTGGTGAGAAAGGAGAGGTCGGCCGAAGCGACTGCGTTCAGCTCACGCAGTGAGGCCTGGGGAAGGGTGGAGATCTCCACCTGGCAACCGGGCTCGAGACTCACGGGAGAGCCTCCGGGGAGCGGGGCTGCGGGACTGTCGGGGCGCAAAGTCCGCGGGGTGTGCGGACCCAGTGCCGTGGCCAGGACATCGGGATCGAGCGGGCGGGCCGGGTCCTCGGTGTGGTGCACCGTGAACTCGAGTTCCACGCCCAGCAGTCTCGGTGGGCCGTGCTTGAAGCACACCGAGGCGACGTACGCCTCCCCGGCCGCGCGGTCGGCGAGCACCCGCGCAGTCAGGTTCGACGCACTTCCGGACTTCTCCGGAAAATCGTGCACCGCAGTCATCGTTCGCCGTCCGATCGAAGGAGGTCCCTGGGGTGGGACCTCGTGCCTTCGGACGCTACACGCGGGGTCCGACAAAATCAGGGCCTCGCCGCCGCGCACGGCATTCACAAGAATCTCGTAAGGACTGCTGACCTGCGTGTTCACCGTGAACATCCGGAATTCCCGGCCATCCGGGTGATCACGGGAGCGCCGGTTCGGTGCCCAGCCCGAGCTCCGCGGCGGCGGCCTGGACCGCGGCGATGACCAGGTGCAGCGCCGGGCGCCGGATCTCCGTGCGCCGGTAGGCGATGGACACCGTCCGCAGCAGCGGGGTCGTCAGCGTGACCACGTCGATGCCCGGCGGGCGCAGCAGCCGCAGGCCCAGGTCCGACACGAGCGTGACGCCCAGTCCCGCGCCGACCATCGCCATGGCCGTGGACTGCTCCTCCACCTCGTGGTTGATCTTCGGCGCGAACCCGTGGCGCTGGCAGGCCATGCGCATCGCGCGCCCGAAGTGCGACTTGGGGCTCGCGAGGATCCACGGGTGCTCGGCCAGCTCGTTCAGCGCCACCGACCCCCCGGGCACCGCGCCGGCCGGCACCGCGGCGTGCAGCCGTTCGACGGCCACCACGGCGCGTTCCAGCCCCGCGTCCCACTGCATCGGCGCGTCGGAGTAGTCGAGCACGAACGACAGGTCGAGGGTGCCGTCGCGCACCGCCTCGGCCGTGTCCTCGGGGGCCAGCTCGCGCGTTTTGAGCTGAATGCCCGGGTACTCCGCGGCCAGCGCCGTCAGCGCCGTCGGCAGCAGGCCCGACGCGACCGACGCCCACACCCCCGCGGTCAGCCGGGCGGACATCGCGCCCTGGGCTTCCTCCAAGGCCAAGGTCGCCCGTTCGACCGACCCCAGGATCTCCTCGGCGTGCTCGGTCAGCAGCACACCCAGCTCGGTCAGCTGCACTCGCCGGCCGAGCCGTTCGAACAACTTCGCGCCCACGTCCCGTTCGAGCTGCGCCAGCTGCTGCGACACGGCCGAAGCCGTGTAGTGCAGCGAGGCCGCGGCAGCGGTCACCGTCCCCCGGCGCCGCAGCTCCCGGAGCATCCGCAGGCGGTGCAACGAAAGCTCCATGCAGGAACCCTAAACAACTTCGTGCAGCTTCGTTAAATGGACGCGAAGCCCGGTCCGCCCGCACTCTCGAAAGCGGCGGCCGACCCGGGCCGCCCCCGACTCCTGGAGGTGAGTGGCCCGATGCTTCCGCAGAACGCCGAACCGTTGATGAGGCTGACGTGGACCGACCCCGTCACCGGCGCGCACGGCTACCTGGTCGTGCACAGCCTCGTGTCCGGCGTCGCCACGGGTGGCACGCGGATGCGGGCGGGCTGCACCATGGGCGAGGTCGAGGACCTCGCCCGCGGGATGGCGAACAAGACGGCCACGTTCAACCTCCCGGTCGGCGGCGCCAAGGGCGGCCTCGACTTCGACCCCAAGGACCCGCGGGCCTTCGGCGTGCTCACGCGGTTCTGCGAGTTCCTGCGCCCGTGGCTCGACGCCAGCTGGGTGACGGCCGAGGACCTCGGCGTGCCGCAGCACCTCATCGACTCCGTGTTCGAGGAGCTCGGGCTCGAGCAGTCCTACCACGCCGCGATCCACCGCTCGGCCGACCCGGCGCGCACGCTGCGCCGCGTGCAGGCCGGCCTCAACGCCCCCGTGCCCGGCGGGCTGCTGCTGGGTGACGTGATCGGCGGCTACGGCGTCGCGCAGGCCTGCCTCGGCGCCGCGGCCGCGTGGGGCTGGGACAGCGGCGAGACGACCGTCGCGATCCAGGGCATCGGCACCATGGGCGGCGGTGCCGCCTGGTACCTGCACGAAGCGGGCGTGAAGGTCGTCGCGGTGGCCGACGCCGCCGGCACGCTGCACGACCCCCAGGGTCTGGACATCCCGGCGCTGCTGGAGCTGCGCGACCGCTTCGGCGAGGTCGACCGCACCCGGCTACCCGAGGGTGTGCGCACGCTGCCGCGCGAAGCGATCGTCTCGACCGACGCCGACATCTTCGTGCCGGCCGCGATCTCGTACGCGCTGCGCGTGGACAACGAGAACCTCGTGAAGGCCAAGGTCGTCGTGGAAGCGGCCAATGCCGCCACGACCCCCGAGGCCGAAGGCGCCCTGTCCGCCCGCGGCGTCGCGCTGATCCCGGACTTCGTCGCGAACGCGGGCGCCGCGGCGTGGGCGTGGTGGCTGCTGCTCGGCGAGGTCGGCGCCGACCCGGCCGACTCGTTCCTGCGGCTGCGCACCGAAATGCAGGCGAAGGTAGCGCTGCTGCTGACCGAGTGGAACCTCGACCGCGTGCCGCCCCGCGTCACCGGTCTCCGGCTGGCCGAGGAGACGCGCGCCGCGCGGGCCGCACAGGCCCACGCCGACGAGGGCGCGCCGGCGCTGCTCATCCCGTAGAGCCGGGGGTCGCGCGGTGTCCCGGGCCGGGGCGGGGCACCGCGCGAATCTTCCCGGATTTCCGGTCGTTGCCGGGACTTCAGCCGGCGAGCCGGTCGAGCGTGGCCACGACGACGTCGGCCAGGGAGCCCGTGCCCGCGGTGTGCCCGGAGTCGGAGACCAGCACCAGTTCGGCGTCCGGCAGGGCGTGGTCGAGCAGCCACGGCGTGCCGGCGAGGTTGCCGAGGTCGAGGACGCCCTGCACGAGCACCGCGGGGATCCCGGCGAGCAGCGGGGCGTCGCGCAGGACGGCGCCGTCGGTGGAGAAGCAGGCGTTGGCGAAGTAGTGCGTAACGAGACGGGCGAACGCGAGGCGGTAGGCCGGGTCGGCGAAGCGCGGCGAAGGGGTTTCCCGCGACAGGATCGCGTCCTCCCACTCGCACCAGCGGCGGGCGGCCGGTTCGTGGACGGCGGGATCGGGATCCATCAGGAGCCGGTGGTAGGCGCGGGCGAGGTCCCCGTCGCGGTCCTGCTCGGGGACGCCGTCGCGGAACTTCGCGAACGCCCGGGGAAAGACCGCGCCGAGCCCGCGGGTGAGCAGGTCGAGCTCGGCCTGCCGGTCGGTCGCGAGGCTCAGCAGCACCAGTTCGCTCACGCGGCCCGGGTGGCGTTCGGCGTAGAGCAGCGAAAGCACCGAGCCCCACGAACCGCCGAACAGCAGCCAGCGGTCGATGCCCAGGGTGGTGCGCAGCAGCTCCACGTCGGCGATCAGGTGCGGGGTCGTGTTCGCGGAGAGGTCGGCGACCGGTTCGCCGGCGTGCGGGGTGCTGCGGCCGCAGCCGCGCTGGTCGAACAGCACGACGCGGTAGCGCGCGGGATCGAAGTACCGGCGGTGCACGGGGGTGCAGCCGCCTCCGGGGCCGCCGTGGACCACCAGCGCCGGTTTGCCGTCCGGGTTGCCGCACTCCTCCCAGTACACGGAGTGGCCGTCGCCGACGTCGAGCCGGCCCGTGCGGTACGGGGTGATCTCGGGGTGCAGGCCGGGCATCGTCACTCCAGTTCGGTGGCCAGCTCGCGCAGCGTCCGGCACAGGTCGGCCGGCGCGGCCGGCGCGAGGTGGATCACGGCGTCCGCGCCGGCACCCGTGGTGTAGCTGAGGTAGCGGCCCCAGTCCGTGTCGGCGTAGTGCAACGGTTCCGCCAGGCACACGCGGCGGCCCACTTCGTCGCGGCGGGCGGCGTACAGCTCACCGCCGCCGTGAACGGGGCGCTGCACGAGGCTGACGAGATCGGCGACCGCGGGCTCCAGCGGGTACGCGTCCACGCCGCCGCGCGCGGCCTCCGCGAGGTCGGAAACCCTGACGGTGCGCGGAGTTCCGCCACCCGCGCCGACGCG
The DNA here is from genome assembly GCF_044452505.1 of Amycolatopsis sp. NPDC051903. NCBI lineage: Bacteria > Bacillati > Actinomycetota > Actinomycetes > Pseudonocardiales > Pseudonocardiaceae > Amycolatopsis > Amycolatopsis sp. NPDC051903. The sequence goes on from NZ_JBITBT010000002.1 coordinate 416,305, forward strand.
CGGGAGCTGCTCGACGAAGGTCTCGACCAGCCGCTGCCGGTCGATCTCCTGCACGCCCACGTGCTCGCCGTCGGACACCGCGAGCACGGCCTGCAGCCCGCCGGCCGCGACGAGCACGCCGTAGGTGTGGCCGTCGACGGAAACCCACCCGTAGTACTCCAGCGCGGGCCGCGACAGCAGCGGCAGCCAGTCGAGGAACGCGACGGTCGCGCGGCCGCGCCCGTCGACCAGGCCGGCTTCGGCGAGCGCGTCGTCGGTGCGCTTGGCCGCTTCTTCGCGTTCGAGGTCGGACAGCCACACGGGTTCGGGCCGCAGGGTCACGTGCAACGAGCCGACCTGCTCGCGTTCGGCCAGCGCCGCGAGTGCCTCGAGGGGCACGTCGACCCGTCCCGCCACGACCGTCACCCGCCGATGACCGGCGGGATGGTCCGCTGGTCGGTGCCGAAGAGGGCGTCGGGGTCGGCTTCGACGAGGTAGTCGGGACGGCGGTGCTCGGCGTCCTCCTCCTCTTCCCCGCGACGGCCGCCCGCGCCCGCGGATCCCATCGGCCCGCCCCGGCCCGCCGACGCGCTCCGCGCCGCAGCCGCTTCCTCCGCGGCGACGCCCTTCAGGCCACCGACGCCGGACCGCGCACCCGCGCCACCGCGCACACCCCCCGGCTCCGCCGCACCGCCGGCCCGTCCGCCGGCCACGCCGCGCCCCGGCGCGTCTTCCGGGCTGCCGCCGACCAGCCCGGCCGGACCGGGCACCGGGGTCGCACCGGTGGTCGGCACGAACAGCGTGCCGCCGGGGCGGCCGGGCCCGAACGACTGGTCCGGGCCGCCCGGAACCCGCGGGCCCGGCGGCGTGAGCGTGTCAGTGCCGCCGGTGCTGCTCTGCGTCGTGGTGGTGCCGGTCGGGTCGTGCGGGCCCGCGGGGTGCGGGTGCGTACCTCCGGTGCTGCTCGTGTCGGGCCCGCCCGTGGTGGGGTGGTTCCCGGTGGTGTGGTGCGTGGCGGTGCCGGTGGTCTGGACGCCGGTCGCCGGGCCGTGGCCCGTCGTCGTGCCGGTGCCCGACGCGCCCGGCGTCGTCGTTCCCCCGCCCCCGGGGAGGGTCACGTGCTCCGGCGGCACCGGCGTCGACAGCCGGATCGCCGCGCCGTCGGACTCGAGCGTGCCGTACTGCGTCGGCAGCACCGACTTCGTGCTCGTGGTGACGCCGTTGTACTGGTCCATCACGCGCACGTTCGTGTCGTTGGCGGCGTTGTACTCGTTCAGCTTGTCCTGGTAGGAGTTCTGGTCGTGGGCCGCCATGAACGGCCCGGCGATCGGGATGGCCGCCTTCAGCCCCGTCGTCCACGGGTTGGGTTTGTCCGGCTTCGGCGGCACCTCGACCACCGCGTGGCTCGAATCCTCGAAACTGCTGGCCTGCATTTCGACCGACGCGTTCGTCATGTCGAGCGGGTCCGCCGTGTTCGCGAACGCCTTCTCCAGCGGTCCCGCGCCGGCGTTGGCGGCGTCGGCCGCATCGCCGCGCCACGACTTCGCCATGCGGTCCTGGAGGTCCTTGATGCTCTGCGCCCGCTCCAGGTACGCCGAGGACAGCTGCTGCACCTGCGTGGCCGCGGCGCGCAGGCCCGAGGTGTTGCCGGTTCTGAAGTTGTCGTAGATCTGCTTGCCGTCCACCTAAGCCCCCTTGAGTGTGCCGACGACGGCGGCCGCCACGGTTTCCGCCACGTGGCAGGAATCCTGCTCGCCCTGGTACCCCAGGGCGGCGACCGAGAAGACGAGGTCGTCGGCGATGCCGACGTCGAGGCCGCAGTCGCCCCGTGCGCGGCGGTCCCGCAGTCCCGTGTAGACGGCGGGGTACCCGGCGACCGCGGGCGCGGGCGCGAGGAACCCGACCTGCCCGGCGGCTTTGCCCTGGTACAGCCCGGAAAGCCCGCCCGTGCCGCGGTCGCGGTTGCCGGTCAGCAGTCCCACTTGGACGCTCAGTCCCTCGGCGCCGATCAGCCAGCCGCAGTAGGGACCGGCGGAGGTGTCGGCGGCGGCCGCGGTGTGCGGCTCGCCCGGCGTGGTGTAGCCCAGGGGCGTCAGCACCGAAGGCGGCACGGTCCGGCACGGATCGCCCACGTACGCGGACACGTCCAGCGGGTGGCCGACCTTGGGCACCGCGGGATTCGCTCCGCTGGTGTCCGCCGGGGAACTCGCCGACGCCGGCGCGGGCTGCGCGGTGCCCCCGGTCGCACCGGAACACGCGGCGAGCAGGGCCGAACCGAGGACCGCGGCGCACCCGAGGGCCGCCCGTCGAGCGAACTCGGCCACGGTCACCGGGCCTGCGCGAACGTGTCGCCGGCCACCTGGTCGGCGGCGACGGTCTTGCCGCGGGCCGCCTTGAGCTTCTCGACGTAACCCTGCACGTACTTGCGCATCGACTCGTTCTGGTCCTCGAGCGCCTGCAGCGAGTCGAGCCCGGTGCTGGCGTAGCCGGTGCTGGCCGGGTCGGTGCCGGGCGCGCGGAGGTTGTCGGAGATGGCGCGGATGGTCTGGGCGTCCTCGGTGATCTTCGTGAGCTGGTCTTCCCACAGCCCGATCACGGTGTCGAGTTCCGCGGGGTCCATCTCGAACGTGCCGCCGCCACCGCCGCCGTACACGGGAGCGCGGCTGGCCACGTCGCCGAAGACGGTTTGCGCCGCACGGCCTGCTTCGCCGATGATCAAGGCCGTTCCCTTTCCCCAGTCTCACTCACCGTGATCACGCACAGCGTAGTCACCAGCCCCGTCCGTGTCAGCAGTACGTGGCCAAGGTGAGACGAAGAACGGCGGCGCGCGGTTCCGGCGACTCCGGGTCACAGTACGTACGTACGGATTGCGAAAGCCCCGTCCCAGATGTCAGGATTCGAGGATGCCACGGGTCAGCCAGGACCACCTCGACGCACGCCGGCGCCAGATCCTCGACGGTTCGCGCGTGTGCTTCGCCCGTTACGGGTACGAGGGTGCCACAGTTCGCCGCCTCGAGGAGGCGACAGGCCTGTCGCGCGGGGCGATCTTCCACCACTTCCGCGACAAGGAGTCGCTGTTCCTCGCCCTCGCCGAGGACGACGCGGTCCGGATGGCCGACGTCGTGGCCGAGCAGGGCCTCGTGCAGGTCATGCGCGAACTGCTCGCCGGCGACAGCGAGCACCCCGCCGACTGGCTCGGCACGCGGCTCGAGGTCTCCCGCCGCCTGCGCACCGACCCGGAGTTCCGCGCCCGCTGGGCCGAGCGCTCCGAGCAGCTGACCACCGCGACCCGCGAACGCCTCATGCGCCAGCGCGAGGCGGGCAACCTGCGCGACGACGTGGACGTCGACGTGCTCACCGCGTTCCTCGAGCTCGTCCTCGAAGGCCTGGTCTCGCACCTGGCGATGGGCCTGCCCGGCGACGACCTCGGCCCGGTGCTGGACCTGGTCGAGGAGACCGTCCGACGACACCGGCCCGGCGCCACCCGATAGGTTCCCGCACTGCGCGGACCGGGAATTCGTGTTGAATGTGCCCGTGCACCTCCTCGACGCCCACGCGCAGGCACTCGAAGTGTTCGACCGGGCCGTGCACGAGACCGGCCCCGCCGACTGGCCGCGCGCCACCCCGTGCGCCGAGTGGTCCGTCCGCGACCTCGTCAACCACCTCGTGGCCGAACAGCTGTGGGCGCCGCTGCTGCTCGAGGGCGCCACTTTGGACGACGTCGGTGACCGCTTCGACGGCGACGTGCTCGGCGACGACCCGGTCGTGGCGTGGGAGACGGCGGCGGCAGCCGCGCGTGAAGCGTGGGTCGCGCCGGGCGTGCTGCAGCGCACCGTGCACGTCTCGTTCGGACTGATCCCCGCCGAGGAGTACGGCTGGCAGATGGTGCTGGACCTCGCCGTGCACGGCTGGGACCTCGCGATCGCGCTCGGCAAGCCCAACCCGGTGCCGTCCGGCCTGGCCGCGCACCTGCTCGAGGTGTTGCGGCCGATGGTCGACGACTGGCAGGGCATCGGCCTGTTCGACCCGCCGGTGGCGGTGGGGCGCGGGGCGAGCGCGGCGACGCGGCTGGTCGCGCTGCTGGGCCGCCGGCCGCGCTGAGCCGTCCGACACCCGGCGCACTCCCCCGGCGCTCGTGGGGAACACGTTAGGATTGTCGGCATCGTCGCAGTACAAGCCGATTTCTCTTCGCTAGGAGTGACTCCACACGTGCGCGCCGCGCAGTCGCCCGGTGACAGTACCGGGCCGGGTCGACGACCCGGCTTCCCGCCAGCCGCCCCCTCGCCCTCCGTGGGCGGTGCGGCATGACCCACGTCCTGCTCTCCGTCCTCGGTGTACTCCTGTTCGTCCTGCTCACGATCGGCACCGGCCTCGCGGTCGCCGCGGAGTTCTCGCTCACCGCGCTTGAGCGCAGCACGGTCGACGCCGACGTCCGCCAGAACGGCGACCGCCGCTCGCTGGCGGTGCAGAAGGCCCACCGCACGCTGAGCTTCCAGCTCTCCGGCGCGCAGGTGGCGATCACGCTGACCACGCTGATCACCGGTTACCTGGCCGAACCGCTCATCGGCGAGCTGGTGCGCCCGATCTTCGACTCCGTCGGGTTCTCCACGGCGGTCGCCGCCGGCATCTCGGTGGTCGTCGCACTGGTCCTGGCCACGTTCCTGTCGATGATCCTCGGCGAGATGGTGCCGAAGAACATCGCGATCGCGCGCCCGCTGACCACGGCGCGCGCCGTGACCGGTTACCACTCGCGCTTCTCGGCGCTGTTCCGCTGGCTCATCACGCTGATGAACAACAGCGCCAACTTCGTGGTGCGCAAGTTCGGTGTGGAGCCGCAGGAAGAACTGCGGTCCGCGCGGTCCCCGCAGGAGCTGGGCTCGATCGTGCGCTCCAGCGCCGAGAGCGGGAAGCTCGACACGTCCACGGCGGAGCTGCTGGACCGCTCGCTGCGCTTCGGCGAACGCACCGCGGAAGAACTGATGACACCCCGCGTGCAGGTCGAGTCGCTGACCGTGGACGACACGATCAACGACCTCATCGAGATCTCGCGCCGCACCGGGTTCTCGCGGTTCCCCGTGTACCGCGAAGACCTCGACGACGTGCAGGGCGCCGTGCACGTCAAGCAGGCGTTCGCCGTCGCGGCCGACGACCGCGCGACGGTCCCCATCGCGTCGGTGATGCGCCCGGTCCCGACCGTGCCCGAATCGCTCTCGGGCGACGACCTGCTCAACCGCCTGCGCGATTCGCGCTACCAGCTCGCCCTCGTCGTCGACGAGTACGGCGGCACCGCGGGACTCGTGACGCTCGAGGACGTGGTCGAGGAGATCATCGGCGACGTCCGCGACGAGCACGACGAGGGCGAAGCCCCGGCCTCGCAACAGGTCGGCTCCGACAGCTGGCTCGTGTCCGGCCAGCTGCGCTCGGACGAAGTCAGCGAGGTCACCGGGTTCCGCATGCCCGACGGCGACTACGAAACCATCGCCGGCCTGATCCTGGAACGGCTCGGCCGCATCCCCGCCGAGGGTGACGCTGCCGTGGTCGACGGCTGGCAGCTCACCGTCACGAGCATGGACCGGCACCGGATCGCGGAGGTCGAGGTGCGGCCCGTCGAACCGGCGGCCGAACCGCAGAGCACCGGGCGCGAGGTGATCGCGTGAGCGACTGGCTGAACATCGCCCTCGTCGTGGTGCTGCTGCTGGCCAACGCGTTCTTCGTCGGCGCCGAGTTCACCCTGATCTCCTCGCGCCGCGACCGGCTGGAAGCGTTGCTGGAGCAGGGGAAGACGCGCGCGAAGATCGTGATCGGCGCGAGCATGCACGTGTCGCGCATGCTCGCCGGCGCCCAGCTGGGCATCACCATCTGCTCACTGCTGCTCGGCCGGCTGGGCGAACCCGCGGTGGCTCACCGGCTCTCCGGGTTCTTCGACCTGCTCGGCCTGCCCCAGCAGGTGCTGCACCCGGTGTCGTTCGCGATCGCGCTCGCGTTCATCACGATGCTGCACGTGCTCGTCGGCGAGATGGTCCCGAAGAACCTCGCGATCGCCGAGCCCGAGCGGCTCGCGCTGTGGCTGGTGCCGGTGCACGTCGCGTGGGTGAAGCTCGCGAACCCGGTGATCTGGTTCCTCAACTTCGTGGCGAACTCGATCCTGCACCTGGTCAAGGTGGAACCGAAGGACGAGCTGGAGACGGCCTACACGTCCGACGAGCTGGCCGAGCTGCTGAGCGAGTCGCGCCGCGAAGGCCTGCTGGACCAGTCGGAGCACGAGCGGCTCTCGCAGACGCTGTCGTCGGTCGCCAAGACCGTGTCCGACGTGCTGGTGCCGACCGCGCAGCTCACCACCCTCCCTTGTGGACCGACGCTCGGCGACGTCGAGCGCGCGGTGTCCTCCACGGGGTTCTCGCGCTTCCCGGTCTGCACCGACGACGGCACCCTCACCGGCTACATCCACGTGAAGGACGTGCTCGACCTCGTCGGCCAGAGCCCGGACACGAGCGTGCCGGACTCGAAGACGCGCCCGCTCACCGAACTGCGCGCCGACGCCCGGCTGGACGTGGCGCTTTCGGCCATGCGCAAGGAAGGCAGCCACCTCGCGCGGGCGCTCGACGCCGCGGGCCAGGCCGTCGGTGTCGTCGCGCTCGAGGACCTCGTCGAGGAGTACGTGGGCACCGTGCGCGACGGCACCCACGTGACGGCATGACCGGGCCGGTCGTGCTCGCCGAGCCGCAGTGGCAGGCCCGGGAGCGGGCCCACGTCCAGCGGATGCGGGCGTGGACCGCGCCGCACCAGGAACGCCGGGCGCGGGGCGAGAAGCACCCCGTGCTCGACTTCCTGTTCACGTACTACTCGTACCGGCCCGGTCACCTCGAGCGCTGGCAGCCGGGCCCGGACGTGGTGCTCGCCGGCCCCGCCGCGCGCCGGTTCCTCGACCGGCCCGCCTACGTCGAGACCGGCCACGGCGTGACGCTAAACCCGGCCGCGTTCACCGGCCGCCGCGCGAACACCGCGCAGTTCGTGCTGCGGTTGCTCGACGCCACCGCGTCGCGCTCGCCGCGGCTGAGCTGTTTCGGGCTGCACGAGTGGGCCATGGTCTACGGCGAGCCCGCGGATTCGGTGCGCCACTCTCAGGTACCGCTGCGCCTCGGCTCGGCCGGGACGGACCGCGTGGTGGAGTCGCTGGAGATCCGCTGCGGCCACTTCGACGCGTTCCGGTTCTTCACGCCGCCCGCGCGGCCGCGCAACACCCTCGAGCCGGCGCGCGAGAACCAGGTCGCGTTCGAGCAGCCAGGCTGCCTGCACGCCAACATGGACCTGTTCAAGTGGGCGTACAAACTCGACCCGTTCGTCCCGGCCGAGCTGGTCGCCGACTGCTTCGAGCTCGCAGCCGACATCCGCGAACTCGACATGCGGGCGAGCCCGTATGATCTTGCCGGGTACGGCTACTCCCCCGTCCGCATCGAGACCCCGGAGGGGCGGGCGGAGTACGCCCGGGCGCAGGGCGCGTTCGCCCGCCGGGCGGCCCCGTTGCGCGCTCGGCTGATCGCGCACTGCCGTCACCTGCTCGGCGGCAAAGGGTGAATTAAGTACAGACCGTGCAACTGTGAGTCATGTTATTCACCCAGGGTCGCTAACCTGTTAGAGTGATAACGGTTTGATTGCATAGCAGCGCGTGTGCGCACATCTCGAAAGGACAACGATGGGGCGACACAGCCTGGCCGAAGAGCCGGTGCCGCACCCCCTCGATCCGCCGAAGCGCCCCCAGGGCCGCAGCGAGACGACCGGCTCCCACCGGATCGTCGCCGCGAAGGCCCCGCGCCGCCGGATCGCCAAGTGGCCCTTCGCCTGCCTCGGACTCGTCGTCCTGGTCGCGCTCGGTGTCTTCGGCTGGAACTACGCCGACAGCGTTCTCAACAACCGCGCCGAGGCCCAGGCCGCCACGTGCACCGGGACGCGCACGGTCGTGCGCGTCGTCGTCACCCCGCAGATCGCCAAGCCGGTCGACACCGCCGCGAGCCGCTGGAACTCCGACCTCACGCAGATCCACGGTGCGTGCGTGCACGTCGACATCGAGAGCAAGCCCTCCGCGGACGTGCTCAACGCCCTGACCGGCAAAGCCGACCTGGCCACCATCGGCGGGCTGCCCGACGGCTGGATCCCCGAGTCGTCGTACTGGGTCACGCAGCTGACGAACACCAAGCCCGCGCTCATCGGCGCGCCGGCGATGCCGATCGGCACCGGCAAGCCCGCCGACTACCCGTTCGTGGGCCTGGCAGGCTCGTCGCTCGGCGGGCCGACGGCCGACGAGAACCAGCAGCGCGCCACGCAGACCTTCCGCGCGTACCTCAAGGAACCCGCGCAGCTGGCCGCCTTCGCCGCGGCCGGCATCCGCGCCGCCTGACCTCCGGACGCGAAAAGCGGCCGGTCCCGGACTCCGGGACCGGCCGCTTTTCGCGGAACGTCAGCCGAACGCTTCGGGATCGGCGCCCGTGCGGCGGCCTTCGTCGAGCTCGGCCAGCGCGACGAGGTCGTCGTCGGCGAGCTCGAAGTCGAAGACCGCGAAGTTCTCCCGGATCCGCGCCGGCGTCGCCGACTTCGGGATCGCGATGATCCCCTGCTGCAGGTGCCAGCGCAGCACCAGCTGGGCCGGCGACTTGCCGTACTTCGCCGCGAGCGAGGTGATCACGCGGTCGCCCAGCAGCCGCCCGCGCGCGAGCGGGCTCCACGCCTCGGTGGCGATCCCGTACTCGGCGTGGAAAGTGCGCAGCGGCAGCTGCTGCAACCACGGGTGCAGCTCGACCTGGTTCACGGCCGGGACCACGTCGGTCTCGTCGAGCAGCCGCCGCAGCTGCGGGACGCCGAAGTTCGACACCCCGATCGCGCGCACGCGGCCGTCGCGGTAGAGCTGCTCCAGCGCGCGCCAGGTCTCGACGTAGCGGTCCAGCCGCGGCTGCGGCCAGTGGATCAGGTAGAGGTCGACCTGCTCGAGCCCGAGTTCGGCCACGCTCCGGTCGAACGCGCGCAGCGTGTTGTCGTAGCCGTGGGAGTCGTTCCACACCTTGGTGGTCACGAACAGCTCTTCCCGCGCCACGCCGGACGCGCGGACGGCGGCGCCGACCTCGGCTTCGTTGCGGTAGAGCGTGGCGGTGTCGATGCTGCGGTAACCCGCTTCGATCGCCGCCGTGACGACGTTCTCCGCCTGCGCGGCGCGGACCTGGTAGACGCCGAACCCGAGCTGCGGGATCGGCACGGAGTTGTTCAGGGTGAGCAGGGGCGGGTTGGCCATGAAGGCGGGTTCCTCACTGCGGTGTTCCTGGGTGCACCGGCGATCCTTCCACTCCCCGCGCGCCCCGGCCCGGCACCTCGCCGCTCGGCGTGTTCAGCCCGCCTGCGCGCGCAGGTACCGCGCCGTCTCCGGGTTCGCCGGGTAGAAGGATTCGATGACCAGCTCGGCCACGGTGACGTCGAGCGGTGTGCCGAAGGTGGCGACGGTGCTGAAAAACGTCAGCTCGGTGCCGCGGTGCACGTAGCGCAGCGGGACGAAGAGGTCGCCGGGGCCCGGCACCTCGACCTCCGGCACCGGCTGGTCGCACGGGTACCCGCGCAGCTCCGCGAGCAGTTCGGCGAGCTCGGCGTCGGCGGTGCTCTCGACCTGGCGGCGCAGCCGGCCGAGCAGGTGAGCGCGCCACTCCCCCAGGTTCAGGATGCGCGGCGCCATGCCGTCGGGGTGCAGCGTGACCCGCAGGACGTTGACCGGGGCCGCCAGCAGGTCCGGGGCCACGCCCTCGATGAGCAGGCCGAGGCTGGTGTTGGCGTCGACCAGGTTCCAGCCGCGGTCGACGACCGCCGCCGGGTACGGGTCGTGCCCGGTGAGCAGCAGCCGGACCGCGTCGCGCACCGCCGTCAGCTCCGGCGCGGTCAGCTCGCTCTCGCCGTAGGCGGGCGCGTAGCCGGCGGCGAGCAGGAGCCGGTTGCGCTCGCGCAGCGGGACGTCGAGGTGCTCGCCGAGGCGCAGCACCATCTCGCGGCTCGGCTGGGAGCGACCGGTCTCGACGAAGCTCAGGTGGCGCGTGGAGACGTCCGCCGCGAGCGCGAGGTCGAGCTGGCTGATGCGGCGCCGGTCGCGCCACTCCCGCAGGAGTTCGCCGACCGCGCGCCGCGTGGGGGCCTTCACCGAAGTCGTCACGGGTCCGACGCTACGGCCCGCGGCCGTCGGGGGCCATTACCCCGCGGGTAATCGCCGGGTGCGGGTTTCCGGCCGGGCGACCGTTACCTCCGGCGTAATCGACGAACACCGCCGGGCGCAGCAGTCTTGGCGGCACACCGGACGACGAACCCGTTGTCCGCCAAGCAGAGGGAGCACACCCGTGTCCGATGTGACCACCACCGTCGAGCAGTACCTCGCCATCTGGAACGAGACCGACGCCGAGCGCCGGCGCGCTCTCGTCGCCGAGGTCTTCACGCCCGACGCGTCCTACACCGACCCGCTGGGCGCCGTCACCGGCCACGACGGCATCGACGGCTTCATCGGCGGTGCGCAGGCCCAGTTCGCCGGGCTGACCTTCAGCTTGCCGGAGGCCCCGGACGGGCACCACGACCTGGCGCGTTTCCACTGGCACCTCACGGCTCCGGGCGCCGCCGAGCCCCTCGCCATCGGCTTCGACGTCGTCGAACTCGCCGACGGCCGCATTTCCAAGGTGCACGGGTTCCTGGACAAGATCCCGGGCTGAGGTGCCGCGCGACGCGGCGGGCTCGCGCAATCCGCGGGTCCGCCGCCGCGTTCCACTGTGGACCGGGTAAGCGGTTCAGACCAGTGTGCCACGAGGTCCGGACCACAGTCGGTGACCCCTGGCGCGCAACGATCACTCGTTCGGCCGCACGAGGTCTGAACCACCCGCGCCGGCCCTTCCCGGACCCGGCACGACAGCCAGGTCCGAGGTCCTCCCCACTCTGTCCGTACCCCTTGGGGCGCCTGAGAGTTTCACCCGCGTGGATTGCCGGGCTTGCACCGTCGGCGGAACCGGCTGGTGGTCTCCAGCCGGCCCACTTTCCAGAGGCGTCTCGTCCGCGCGGTCCGGGGTGCCTGAGAGGTTCCGGGGAGGACTTGCTCCTTCGGCGCCGAGCTCGTGGATGCCGGCTCGGTCTCTCCCGCGCGGGTTCGTCGACCGCACCTTCAGTTTAGCGCGCCGCCGCGCGCGGTGATCACCCGGTGCGGCGGGAGTTGCGGCGCTGGGTGAGCTCGTCCGGAACGACCGATTCGATCACGCCGCCGTCGGCGCGTTCGGCCGGGAACTCGTGGATGGTGCCGCTGATCTCCTGCATCGCGCCGCTGACCGCGATGCCGAACACGCCCTGCCCGCCCTGGAGCAGATCCACGATCTCCTCCGGCGAGGTGCACTCGTACACGGTGGTGCCGTCGGAGAAGAGGGTGACGCGGGCCAGGTCGCGGACCCCGCGCACGCGCAGGTGGTCGACCGCGACGCGGATGTTCTGCAGCGAGACGCCGGTGTCCAGCAGGCGCTTCACGACTTTCAGGACCAGGATGTCCTTGAACGAGTACAGCCGCTGCGAACCCGAGCCGTGCGCGGTGCGGATGCTCGGCGCGACCAGCTTCGTCCGGGCCCAGTAGTCGAGCTGCCGGTACGTGATTCCCGCGATCTGGCACGCGGCCGGGCCGCGGTAGCCGACCAGCTCGTCCGGAAGGGAGGAGTCGGGGAACAGCTCGCCCTGCTCGCCATCGGCGGCACGAACGGGCGGCCTCTCCGGACTACCAGCCTCGACCACGCAAGCCTCCCTTCGCCCGACCAGGTGGCCGGCGAACGACAGCCGGTCGAGCCCAGGAGCGGGATCGGCCGGGGAGAACCGCCACGACCGCGCTCCGCTCGGAGAATCACATCGTGGCGATTTACCGCCTTCGACGGTAAGGCCGCGTTGCGGACCGGTCAACGCGACGCGCGGCGTACCTCCAGCTCGTCTCGAGGCTTTGGTCCGTTCGCCGTACGACTTGACACGACTTACTCAGCTGAGTAACCATTTACTCATGCGAGTAAACTTCGATACGCAAGCCGAGCTGGGGCTGAGCGTCACCGAGGCGACCACGCGGGCGCAGATCATCGGCGCGACCATCGCGACGATCGCCGACCACGGCTACGCGCGCACCACGTTCGCCAAGATCAAGGAGCGCGCGGGGCTCTCGAGCACCCGCATGATCAGCTACCACTTCACGAACAAGGCCGGGCTGATGCAGAACGTGCTGAGCACGGTGTCCGAGACGAAGGCGATGTTCCTGCAGGAACGCAGCCGGGGCATCGACCCCGGCGATCGGCCGGGGAACCTGCGCGCGCACATCGAGACGTCGGTGGCGTTCCTGCGCGAGTACCCCGAGTGCGTCAAGGTGCTCGGCGAGCTGTCGGCGATCGCCGGCGACGCGGACGGCTGGGCCATGACGTCAGTCCTGGTCGGCGAGCTGCGCGTGGGCGCCGTGCAACGCCAGCTCAAGCAGGGGCAGGACGAAGGGGCGTTCGGCGACTTCGCGCCGGAGGTGATGGCGATGTCGATCGCCCAGGCCATCGACGGGGTGGCGGCGGCGTACGCGGCGGACCCGTCGATCGACCTCGACCGGTACGGGCGGGAGGTCGCGGACCTGTTCGAACGGGCGACGGCTCCGCAGCGGTGACGTCGGCGCGAACGCGGGGACGTCCGCGTTCACACCGGCGGCGCGGCTCAGGTGTCCGCGCCGCGGAAGTCTTCGGGGGAGACGGAGTCGAGGAACTCGCGGAACTTCTCGACCTCGTCCTCCTGCTCGTCCGGGATGATCAGGCCGGCTTCCTCCAGCACCGCGTCGACCGCGTGGATGGGGACGCCGATCCGCAGCGCCAGCGCGACCGAGTCGCTCGGGCGGGCGGACACCCGGATGTCACCGTCGAAGACGAGCTCGGCGAAGAACGTGCCTTCCTTCAGGTCGGTGATCACGACCTGCTCGAGCTCGCGGCCGAGCGCCCCGATGACCTCTTTGAGGAGGTCGTGGGTCAGTGGCCGGGCGGGCCGGACTCCCTGCTGCTCCAAGGCGATCGCGGTCGCCTCGACCGACCCGATCCAGATCGGCAGGTACCGCTCGCCCTCGGTCTCCCGCAGCAACAAGATCGGCTGATTGTGGGGCAGCTCCACCCGCACACCGACGACGCGCATCTCGCTCATCGGGTTTCGCCTCCCTCTCGTGCACACGGGCTGCAGCGCGGTGAGACGTACTCGCGCCGTTGGGTTCGACGCTACCCGTCCTCAGGGCACTGTGCTCGCTAGTGGCGGACTTTCTCGGTTCGCTGCGCCGCAAACCGTCTCTCACGGTACGGCATGCGGAGCCCAACATTCAGGCATTGACAAGTGATGTGAACGGGTTCTCGGCCCGATGTGTCCGGTTCAGCCACCGGTGACGCCCCGGATGCCCGCCTTCACGAGGAGCGTGTGCAGCGTCACCGACAGGGCCGCGAGCTCCCGCACCACCTCGTCGGCCCGGGCTTTCGCGTCCTCGTCACGGTGGCGATACACCGGGGTCACGATCTGCTCGAGGAGCCCGACCTCGCGGTCGGCCGCCGCGCGGAAGGCACGCAGGTGTCTCGGCTCGATACCGAATTCGGTCATGGCCTTCACCGTGCGCGCGATCAGCACCGCGTCGGGCCCGAAGAACCCGGCCGCGCCCGGCCGCACCAGCCCGTACTGCTGCAGTTCGGCGAGCGTCGCGACGTCGATGCCGGCTTGCGCCAGCAGCTCTTCCTGCGTCAGCCGGACCTCGGGTCCGGTCTCGAAGTCCTCCGCCGACGGCAGGCCGCCGGTGTCGGCCGGGTCGAGCGACACCAGCTTGCGAGGCAGGCGGGGTGCGGCCGCGGCGGGCTCCGCACCGGACTCCGCCGCGTCCAGCTGTTCCTTGATGACCTTGAGCGGGAGGTAGTGGTCCCGCTGCGCGGACAGCACGAAGCGCAGACGCTCCACGTCCGCCGGGGCGAACTGCCGGTACCCCGAAGCCGTGCGGCCCGGCCGGACCAGGCCTTCCGCCTCGAGGAACCGGATCTTGGAGATGGTGACATCGGGGAAGTCGCCGCGCAGCTGCGCCAGAACCGCCCCGATGCTCAACCCGTCGCGCCGGGCCTCCGAACGACCGGGCTGCCCGGCCGCCGTCACTGCGCCCCCTGGCCCCCGTGTCCCGGGCCCGTCAGGAAGACCAGGCGGAACTTCCCGATCTGGACCTCGTCGCCGCCGGCGAGCACGGCCTGGTCGACCGGCTCGCGGTTGACGTACGTGCCGTTCAGGGAACCGACGTCGATGACGACGAACTCGCCGCCCTCACGCCGGAACTCGGCGTGGCGGCGGGAGACCGTGACGTCGTCGAGGAAGATGTCGCTGTCCGGGTGCCGGCCCGCGCTCGTGGTGTCGCGGTCCAGCAGGAAGCGCGAACCCGCGTTGGGGCCGCGCTTGACGACCAGGAGGGCGGAACCCGGTGGCAGGGCGTCGACGCCCTGAACCGGTGCCTCGGCAGCCGGCGCGGACTCCTGGCCTTCGACATCGGCCAGGAAGTCGGCCCGGAAGACAGAGGTCCGCTCCGGAGACTGCTCCGGGGGAACGCCGGGCCCGTCGTTCGTGCTCACCTGAGCTCTCCTCTACACAAGATGTTGCCATTGACCAAGAACGTGTAGCTGCCAACGTACCGTGCCTGATCGGTTCCGGACCCCGGGGCTCCCCCTTCGGCCTGCGGAACCCCCGGGCCAGCCCGAACGGGCTCAGCCGTGGGTCAGCGCCTGGTACGCCTCGGCTTCGAGCAGGGCGTCGAGCCCCGACGGGTCGTCCATGCGGATCTCGACGAGCCAGCCCTCGCCGTAGGGGTCGGAGTTGATCAGTTCCGGCGATTCGCCCACCGCGTCGTTCACCGCCACGATCTCGCCGTCGACCGGCGCGAACAGCTCCGAGACGCTCTTGGTCGACTCGACTTCGCCGAAGACGTCGCCCGAGCCGACCTGCTTGCCGACCTCGGGGAGGTCGACGAACACGACGTCGCCGAGCTGGTCCTGGGCGTACTCCGTGATGCCCACGCGGACGAGCGCACCTTCCCGCGTGGCCACCCACTCGTGTTCCTCGGTGTAACGCAGCTCTTCTGGAGTGGTCAACGCCCCTCCCCTTCCTGGAACCGATTTCGTCGCGGGCAGTCTTCCATCACCGGCTGCGCAGTGCGCGCACTGCCTGCACGACGTACAGCGCACCGGACCACACGTAGAGCACCCCGCCCCAGATCATGAACGCGTAGGCGATCGGCCGCGCCACCGCGGCCACCGTCGACCCGCCCTGCGTGAGCAGCAGGAACGGGAACGCGTACATCAGCACGAAGGTCGCACCCTTGCCGATGTACGTCACCTCGGGCGGCGCGAACCCGCCGCGGCGCAAGGCCAGCACGCACACCCCGAGCACGGCCTCGCGCAGCAGGAGCGGCACGACGACCCACCACGGGATGATGCCGCGGATGAGGAACGCGACGAGCGTCGCGAGGATGTACAGCCGGTCGGCGGCGGGGTCGAGCAGCTGTCCCAGCCGCGACATCTGGTCGAGCCAGCGGGCGAGCTTGCCGTCGAGCCAGTCGGTGAGCGCGGAGAAGACGAGCAGCGCGAGCGCCCAGCCGTCCTCCTTCGGGCCCAGCAGGAGCCAGAGGAACACGGGCACACCCGCGAGCCGCAGCAGCGACAGCAGGTTCGGGACGTTGAACGCCTGCCGCAGCAGGGAAGGCTCCGTCTTGGGCTCGGGGACCGTCGTCACCTGCTCAGCCTAGAGGGGGCGGCCGCCGCCGACGCCGGTGGTCACGCGGTCGGGTCGCGTCGCGGATTTCCCGCGCCGCGGCGCTCACCACCCGGCGGGGCCGGCGGAATCGGGGAAAGGTGGCGGCGCGGCCGGGTCGCGGGGTACGCGGACCCGGCCGCGGGAACGGGCTCCGGAGCGGCTCAGCCGGCGCGGCGGTGGCTCCAGCCCCGGCGCTGGAGTTCGGCGCTGCTGAGCGACTCGGGGCGGCCGCGGTCGTCGGTGCCGGCCCAGCGGGCGCGGCCGGGACGGCCTTCGAGGACGTAGGGCCGGCCGCAGCACCACACGACGCTGCAGGGCGCGGTGGGCGGCGTGGTCTCTGAGGTGGCTGACGGGGTGACGGGCTCGCTGGCCGTTTCGGTGGTCATGCTCGCGGTGCTCTTGTCTCTCGGGGTCGGCGGGTGAACGGGGACGGGAACGCGCCGGGCGTTCCCACCGGTATTTCGGCACGAGAGCGCCGGGCGTTAGCGACCGCGCCGGAGATTCGTCCGATCGGTGAGAAATGGATTTCCGCTGTATCAACGCGTTAACACCAGCTTAACCGTCCACAGTAGACCGACTTCCGGGGGAGCCCGGCGAGGCGGACGCCCCGGTTCCGGTAACCTCCGCCCGCCGCGCCGGGTGTCGGTGCCGGTCACGGCGCGTCCGGGGGGCCAGAATGCTCGGGAGGACCCCCGGCGAAAGGACTCCGGTGCCCCCGTCGAAGCCCGCGTGGCGGCCGCTGCTCGCGGCCTGGCTCGTGTTGCCGGCGCTCGCCGCCTGTTCGGGCGACCCCGCGCCCCGAGTGGCCGCACCGCCGCCACCGTCCGCGACCACCCCGGCGCCGGCACCGCCGTCGACGACGTTCACCCCTCCCCCGCCGCCCCAGCCGACGCACGCGCCGCCGAGCACCAAGGCGAAGCCCACGACGTCCGCCACCGCGGTTCCGGGCTCCTGCGGCACCGTGACGGCCGCGAGCGGCCTGACGCTGTACGTGTTCGACAGCCAGGCGGGTGGTGTGCCCTGCGCCGAAGCCATGGCGCTCGTGCGCGATTTCCACGCGAAGATCGCCGGCCGTCAGGGGTCCGGCTCCAACGACGCGGTGAACGACACCGTGTCGGGGTGGCTGTGCACGTCGGGACCGCCCGCGTCGCAAGGCGGCACGACGTGCAGCAAGGGCGAGCAGACGGTGTTCGCGGCCGTCGTCCCGTCGGAGTGAGCGGAACGACGGCCGCGCGCGTCAGCTCTTGAGGTCCGGGAAGTCGTCCTCGCGGTACTCGCCCTCGGGCCGGGTGTTCTCGTGCTCGCGCCCGCGCAGTTCGACGCGGCGGATCTTGCCGGAGATCGTCTTCGGCAGCTCGCCGAACTCCAGGCGCCGGATCCGCTTGTAGGGCGCGAGGTTCTCCCGCGCGTAGGCGAGGATCTCGCGGGCGGTGGCGGCCGTCGGCTCGTGACCGGTGGCGAGCACCACGTACGCCTTGGGCACGGCCAGCCGGATCGGGTCCGGCGCGGGCACCACGGCGGCTTCTGCGACGGCGTCGTGCTCGAGCAGCACGCTTTCCAGCTCGAACGGCGAGATCCGGTAGTCCGACGCCTTGAACACGTCGTCGGTGCGCCCGACGTAGGTGAGGTACCCGCGTTCGTCGATCGAGGCGACGTCGCCGGTGTGGTAGTAGCCGCCCGCGAACGCGGCCGACGTGCGTTCGTCGTCGTCCGCGTAGCCCACCATCAGGCCGACCGGCCGGTGCGCGAGGTCGAGGCAGATCTCGCCCTCGGTCGCGCGCTCGCCCGTCAGGGGGTCGACCAGCGCCACCTCGAACCCCGGCAGCGGACGGCCCATCGAGCCGGGCACGACGTCCTGCCCCGGCGTGTTCGCGATCTGCACGCTGCTCTCGGTCTGGCCGAACCCGTCGCGGATCGTGACGCCCCAGGCCTTCTCGACCTGCTCGATCACCTCGGGGTTGAGCGGCTCCCCCGCGCCGACGACCTTCTTCGGCGGTGTGCGCAGCGCGGTGAGGTCGGCCTGGATGAGCATGCGCCACACGGTCGGCGGCGCGCAGAAGCTCGTGACGCCGCAGCGGTCCATCTGCGCCATCAGGGCGCCGGCGTCGAAGCGCGCGTAGTTGTACAGGAACACCGTGGCCTCGGCGTTCCACGGCGCGAACACGTTGCTCCACGCGTGCTTGGCCCAGCCGGGCGAGGAGATGTTGAGGTGCACGTCGCCGGGTTCGAGCCCGATCCAGTACATTGTGGACAGATGCCCGATCGGGTAGGACACGTGCGTGTGCTACACCAGCTTCGGCTTCGCCGTGGTGCCGGAGGTGAAGTACAGCAGCAGCGGGTCGGCCGCGGCGGTCGTGCCCTCGGGGGTGAACTCGGCCGGCTCGGCGTAGGCCGTGGTGAACGCGTGCCAGCCCTCGACCGGGTCGCCGACGGCGATGCGCGTGTAGTCGCCGGCCACGTCGGCGAACTTGGGCGCGTCCTCGGCGCGGACCACGACGTGCTTGGCCTGCCCGCGCTCCACGCGGTCGGCGAGGTCGGCCGGGCCGAGCAGCGTCGAAGCCGGGATGATCACGGCGCCGAGCTTGATCGCGGCGAGGATCGTCTCCCACAGCTCGCCCTGGTTGCCCAGCATGAGGATCAGCCGGTCGCCGCGCGCGACGCCGAGGCGGCGCAGCCAGTTGGCCACCTGGTTCGAGCGGGCCGCCATCTCCGGGAACGTCCAGCGGTTCTCGGAGCCGTCCTCCTCGACGATCCAGAGCGCGTACCGCTGCGCGTTCGCGGGGTCGCGGGCCACCACGTCGAACCAGTCGAGCGCCCAGTTGAACTCCGCCGGCTGCGGCCACGCGAACTCGCGGCGGGCGGTGTCGTAGTCCTCGCGGTGGGCTTGCAGGTAGTCCCGCGCCTCGCGGAAAATTCGGTGGCTCTCCGAAGCGCCATTGCTCACGTCGTACTCCCTCGTGCTCGCGTACGTGCCCGTTCTACTCGCCCTTGAACTCCGGCGCTCGCCGCTCGAGGAACGCCTGAACCGCCTCCGCGAGGTCCTTGCTCGGGAGGAACGCGGAGTTCCACGCGGCGACGTAGCGCAGGCCGTCGGCGACCTGGCGTTCGGTGGTGGCGGCGAGGACCTGCTTGGTGCCCTGCACGACCAGCGGCGGGTTGGCGGCGATGTCAGCCGCGAGCTTGCGTGCTTCGGCGAGCAGCGTTTCCTGGTCGGGGTACACGTCGTTGACCAGGCCGATCTTCTCGGCGCGCGCGGCGTCGACGTCCTTGCCGGTCAGGGCGAGCTCGCGCACGTGGCCTTCACCGACGATCGTCGCGAGCCGCTGCAGGCTGCCGAGGTCGGCGACGATCGCGACCTTCACCTCGCGGACGCTGAACTTGGCGTCGGCGCTGGCGACGCGGATGTCGGCCGCGCTGATCACGTCGACGCCGCCGCCGATGCACCAGCCGGACACGGCGGCGATGACGGGCTTGCGGCACTCGGCGATCGAGCTGACGGCCTCCTGCAGGCGGCGCACTTCCTGGTGGAACCCGGTGCGCGGGCCGGCGAGCGTGTCGCCGGCGAGCAGCGGCGCCCAGCCGCCCATCATGGCGGGCAGGTCGAGGCCGTAGGAGAAGTGCGCGCCGCTGCCGGTGAGCACGATCGCGCGCACGCGCGGGTCGGCGTCGAGGGCGCCGAACACCAGCGGCAGCTCCCGCCAGAAGTCGGGGCCCATGGCGTTGCCCTTCGCCGGGCCGAGCAGCGTGACCTCGGCGACGGAGCCGTCGAGGTCGACTTTCAGCGACACGAGATCGGGCAGGGCGTCAGCAGATGCGGTCATCCCGTCATCTTGACCCATCCGGTTGACGCTGTGCCAATTCGGCCCCGGGATGCTTTCCTGTGTGGTGAGTGAGAGATCGAAGCGGCCCTCGACCACGAGAGGAAGGTGGCTCATGAGCCCGGCCCCCGCCCCCGCCGTCGACGCCCCGCCGCCGGACCCGGTGCCCGCGCGCCGCACGCGGCCGATCGAGCTGTCGGGTTCGTTCACCGTCGGCGGGCAGCGGCTCTGCTACACCGAGTACGGCACCGGCGACCGCGTCGTGGTGCTGATGCACGGGATCATGTTCACCCGCCGCATGCACGCGCCCCTGGCGCGCCGCCTCGCCCGCGCGGGGTACCGCGTGGTCACCCTCGACCTGCTGGGCCACGGCGACTCCGATCGGCCGGCCGAGTCGTGGCGCTATTCGATGCCGGCGTTCGGCGAGCAGGCGGTCGCGTTGCTGGACCACCTCGGGCTGCCGTCCGCGGTGATCGGCGGGACGTCCCTCGGCGCCAACGTCGCGCTCGAGGTCGCGGTGGCCGAGCCGGCGCGGGCACGCGGCCTGGTGGTCGAGATGCCGGTGCTGGACAACGCGATCGTGGCCGGCCTCCTGACGTTCGCCCCGCTGCTGTTCGCGGCGCGCTTCCTGCCCGTGACCGTGCGCGGCGTGGCTCTGGCCGCCAACCTCGTGCCGCACGGCAGCCAGTGGGTCGACGTCGTCACCGACACCCTGACCCAGCAGCCCGAACCCATGGCGGCGCTGCTGCACGGCGTGCTGTTCGGCCGCATCGCGCCCCCGAAGTCGATCCGCCGCTCCCTGGCCACGCCGGCACTGGTCATCGGCCACGAGGGCGACCCCATCCACCCCTTCGGCGACGCCGACACACTGGCCGCGGACATGCCGAACGCGGAGTTCGTCCAGGCCCGCAGTCCGGTCGAACTCCGCATGGACCCCCAGCGCCTCACGTCGGCGATCAAGGACTTCGCCGAGCGCTGCTACGAGAGCTGACCCCTCAGCGGGTCAGGCCGGCCACCGGGCCGAACACGATCACCGCCGGCGGTTTCACGTCCGCGGCGGCGGCTTCGTCGGCGACCTTCGCCAGCGTCGAGCGCAACGTGCGCTGCGTGCGCATCGTGCCGTCTTCGATGACGGTGGCCGGGGTGTCGGCGGAGCGGCCGCCGTCGAGCAGCGCCGCGGCGAACTGGGGCAGCCGTTCGACGCCCATCATCAGGACGATGGTGCCGCGCAGGCCCGCCAGCACGGACCAGTCGACGAGCGAGCGCGGGTCGCCCGGCGCGACGTGGCCCGACACGACCACGACTTCGTGGGCGACGCCGCGGTGGGTGACCGGGACGTCGGCCACGGCCGGCACCGCGAAGGCGCTCGTGATGCCGGGCACCATGGTCACCGGGACACCCGCGGCCACGCACGCCTGCACTTCCTCGAAACCGCGGCCGAACAGGTACGGGTCGCCGCCCTTCAGGCGGACGACGAACTTGCCCTCCTGCGCTTTCTCGACGAGCGTGCGGTTGATGACGTCCTGGCTCGCGGCGCGGCCGTACGGGATCTTCGCGGCGTCGACGACCTCGACCTCGGGCGCGAGCTCGTCGAGCAGCTCGCGCGGCGCCAGCCGGTCGACGACGACGACGTCGGCGCGGGAGAGCAGCCGGCGCCCCCGCACGGTGATGAGGTCCGGGTCGCCGGGGCCACCGCCGACGAGCGCAACGCCCGGCAGCTCGGTGTCGTCGGTGCGGGGCGCGCGGCCGTCGAGCACGGTGCCGGCGTGCAGGGCGTCGAGGATGCTGTCGCGCACGGCCGCGGAGCGCAGTGGCTCGCCGCCGGACAGGACGCCGAACAGCAGCCCGCCGTGGCGGCCCGACGCGGGCGTCACGGCGCTGCCGGACTCCCCCTCGTCGGCGCGCACGCAGAAGACCCGCTCGCGCTCGGCCTCGGCGCACACGGCGGCGTTGACCTCGGGGTCGTCGGTGCACGCGAGCGCGTACCAGGCGTCGGCGAGATCGCCCTCGGCGTAGCGGCGCTCGTGCCACACGAGCTCGCCCGCGTCGGCCATCGCGCTCACCGAAGGCGTCGTGTGCGGCGACACCAGCTCGACGCGCGCGCCCGCGCGCAGGAGCCGCGGCAGGCGGCGCTGGGCGACCGAGCCGCCCCCGACCATCACGACGCGACGGCCGGCGAGCTGGAGTCCGGAGAGGTAGTGCGGGTCGTCCATGCCCGGAAGTCTGCCTGCCCTTCGCGGCGCGCGCTGCAGCAGGGCCGGGACTCGGCGTGCGTCCGCAGCACCCGTCCAGCGCAGGTGACCAGGGCCGACCCGGCCGAGCCCGCGAAGGGCGGGGTTCGGCCTCCCCCGCCGTGCGGCGAGCATCACGCAGCCGTCCCGGAGGCCGCGACCTCCGGGACGGCTCGCGTCAGCCGCGCGCGGCGACCGGGTACGGCAGCAACGCCATCTCCCGAGCGTTCTTGATCGCCGCGGCCACCTGCTTCTGCTGCTGCGGCGTCAATCCCGTGACGCGGCGGGCGCGGATCTTGCCGCGGTCGGAGATGAAGGTGCGCAGCAGGTCCGCGTCCTTCCAGTCGACAACGGTGATCCCGCGGGCGTGCAAGGGGTTCACGCGCTTGCGGGTGACGCGGTCACGACGGGGCTTCGGCACGCGGCTCACCAGCTCGACTTCGAGACGCCGGGCAGCTCGCCGCGGTGCGCCAGCTGCCGCACGCGCACGCGGGACAGGCCGAACTTGCGCAGGTACCCGCGCGGGCGGCCGTCGGCCGCGTCGCGGTTGCGGATGCGCGTGGCGCTCGCGTCGCGCGGCATGCGCTGCAGCGCCACCACCGCGTCCGCCTTCTCCTGCGCCGAGGCCGAAGGCGACGCGATGACCGCCTTGAGCGCCCGGCGGCGCTCGACGTAGCGCGCCGCGACGACCTTCCGCTGCTCGTTCTTCGCGATCTTCGACTTCTTGGCCATCAGCGTTCTTCCTTGAACTCGACGTGCTTGCGCGCCACGGGGTCGTACTTGCGCAGGACCAGCCGGTCGGGGTCGTTGCGGCGGTTCTTCTTGGTCACGTACGTGTAGCCGGTACCGGCCGTGGACCGCAGCTTCACGATCGGCCGGACGTCGGTGCTCTTCGCCATCTAGAGCTTCACCCCCTTCGCGGCCAATCCGGCGACGACCGCGTCGATGCCGCGCTTGTCGATCGTCTTCATCCCCTTCGCCGACACCTTGAGCCGCACGGTCCGGCCGAGGCTCGGCACGAAGTAGCGGCGGGTCTGCAGGTTCGGCTCCCAACGCCGCGACGTGCGGCGGTGCGAGTGCGAGACCTGCTTGCCGTAGCCCGGCTTGCGGCCGGTGACCTGGCACACGGCTGACACGGACCCTCCCGAGTTGATAGTGATATTCGTTTTCAATTACGCTGCCACTGTACCCCGTTCCGTCGACTGGAGCTTCAGTGACCCCACACCCGCGTGTCCCGCTCGTGCTCGTCAGCGGACTCGCCGCCGATCCCGACGACGAGCTCGCCGAACTGCTGCGCCGCGCCGGCCCCGGCGTCGCCGTGGTCCACCACGACCTGCGCCACCTCGGCAGCGGCGTCGTCCGCCGCCGGCTCCGCCTCGGTGCCCGCGAAGAGTTCACCGCGCTCGAGCTCGCCCACGGCTGCGTGAACTGCACCCTGCGCGAAGACCTGCTCCCCCTGCTGCGCCGGCTCGCCCACCGTCCCGACGTGGACCGCATCGTCGTGCGCCTCGACGAGGCCATGGAGCCCGAGCCCGTGAGCTGGGCGATCGCGAACGTGCTGGTCGGCGACCGGCCCGTGAGCGACGACGTCGAGATCGAGGCCGTGTTCACCGTCGTCGACTGCGCCACGTGGCTCGCCGACGCGTCGGGCGACGAACTGCTGCTCGAACGCGGCCTGCAGGGCAGCCCCGAGGACGAGCGGACCGTCGCGCAGGTCGCGCTGGCGCAGGTGGAGTTCGCCGACGTCCTCGTGCTCGCCGGCGCGGCGCCCGACGCCTGGTGCGCGGCCAAGTCCGCGGCCGTGCTCGACCGCGTCGCTCCGTCGGTCCCGCGGGTTGAGCTCAGCCGCACGGAAGCGGCCGGGCTGCTCGCCGCCGTGCCGGACGGCGCCCGCCGCGGCGAGGTCACCGACCTGCACGGCGCTCTGCTGCGCGGCCAGCCGCCGCTGCACGCGGATTGCGGCATCGAGGTGCTCACGTTCACCGCCCAGCGCCCGTTCCACCCCGAGCGCCTGCACGAGGCGATCGACACGCTGCTCGGCGGTGTGGTCCGCACCCGCGGCCGCGCGTGGGTGGCGAGCCAGCCCGACGTCGCGTTCTGGCTCGAGTCGGCCGGCGGCGGCCTCGCACTCGGGCACGCCGGGCCGTGGCTCGCGTCGCCGGACGGGCCGGACTGGGCCGACGTCTCCGCCGAACGGCGCACGCTCGCGTCGCTGCGCTGGCACGAGGTCTGGGGCGACCGGGCACAGGAGCTCGTGGTCGTCACCGATCTCGCGGCCCCGCGCGACATCGACGACGCGCTGCGGGCCGCGCTGCTGACCGACGAGGAACTGGCCGAAGGGGAAGCTGCCTGGCGCAGCTACCCCGACCCGTTCGGCGAATGGCACGAAGACCCGTGCGAAGCAGGCGAAGACGACGAAGCAGAGCGGCACGTGAGCGCCGCGAACCGGAAGGACGAACCGCAGTGAAACCCGGCAGCCACCCCGACTACCACCCCGTGGTGTTCCGCGATTCGTCGACCGGCGACGCGTTCCTCACCCGCTCCACCGCGACCTCGGACCGGACGATCGAGTGGACCGACGGCAACACCTACCCGCTCGTGGTGGTCGACATCAGCGCGTGGTCGCACCCGTTCTGGACCGGCAACCAGCGGATCGTCGACTCCGCGGGCCAGCTCGAGAAGTTCCACCGCCGCTACGGGCGCCGGAACCAGGGCGGTGCGCGCTGATGGCCGTGCCCAAGCGGAAGAAGTCGCGCAGCACCACGCGGTCCCGGCGTGCGCAGTGGAAGGCCACGGCGCCCGACCTCGTGCCGATCACCGTCGACGGGGAGCGCAAGCGGGTCCCCCGCCGGCTGATCAAGCACTTCCAGCGGCTCGGGCGGTGAGCGTCCCCGTCACCGTCCTGTCGGGATTCCTCGGCGCCGGGAAGACCACCCTGCTGAACCACATCCTCGCCAACCGCGACGGGCTCCGGGTCGCGGTGCTCGTGAACGACATGAGCGAGGTCAACATCGACGCCGCGCTCGTGCGCGACAGCGTGTCCCGCACCGAGGAGCGGCTCGTCGAGCTGACCAACGGCTGCATCTGCTGCACCCTGCGTGAAGACCTGCTCGACGAGGTGGCGCGGCTGACCGCGGACGGCCGGTTCGACCACGTGCTCATCGAGTCGAGCGGGATCTCCGAGCCGATGCCGGTGGCCGCGACGTTCGCGTTCCCCGGCGACGACGGCACGCCGGTGCTGTCCGGCGCGCGGCTGGACACGATGGTCACGGTGGTCGACGCCGTGAACTTCGGCCGTGAACTCGCCGGCGGTGACTCGCTCGCGCAGCGCCGGCTCGACCAGTACGAGGGCGACGAGCGCACGGTGTCCGATCTGCTCGTGGACCAGGTCGAGTTCGCGGACGTGCTGCTGCTGAACAAGACCGACCTCGTGTCGGCGGCCCAGGCACAGCGCCTGGTGGCGGCCCTGCGCCGGCTCAACCCGGCGGCGGACGTGCTCACCGCGGCGTTGGGCCGGGTGCCGCTGCCGCGGGTGTTCGGTACGGGCCGGCACGACCCGCTGCGCGCGCAGCAGGCCCCGGGGTGGGTCGCGGAGCTCAACGGCGACCAGGTGCCGGAGACCGAGGAGTACGGCATCTCGAGCATCGTGTTCCGCGCCACGCGGGCGTTCGACCCGGCGCCGCTGTGGGAGTTCGTCACGACGCGGCTCGACTCGGGCGAGTTCGGGACGGTGTTGCGCTCCAAGGGGTTCTTCACGCTCGCGTCGCGCCCGGGCACGCTGGGTCTGTGGTCGCAAGCCGGCTCCGTGGCCCGCTTCGAACCGCAGGGCGTGACCCGCGCGCCGCAGCAGGAGCTGGTGTTCATCGGCGTGGACCTCGCCGGCGACCCGCTGCTGGCGGCGCTCGAGGCGTGCCTCACCGACGAACCGGTGTCCGCCGACCCGTTCCCCGAGTGGGCGCCCGCGCACGTCCACTGAGGACGGACGACGCCGCCGACGGCCGCGCGAACCCGCATCCGGGGCGCGCGGCCTTCGGCGTTCGCGGATCGTTCACCGGACCCTGCCGTCGTGATCAACAGCACTGGTCCACGGCGGACAGACCGTGCCTGAACTGCACGTTTCGTTGCCGTTAGGGGCGTTTCGCGAGGGTTGATCAATCCAGGTTTATCAGTTTAGGTTGATGAACGTGCCGGATCGGATCACCAAGGACCTCGTGGAAGGCGCCGCCGACCTGCGGGTCGCGCTCGGGCGCCTCGTGCGGCGGCTACGCCAGGGCTACGTGGTCGGCGAAGCGACGCTGTCGGAGAGCTCCGTGCTCTCCCGCCTCGACCGCGACGGACCCGCGACGCCCGGGTACCTCGCCGAGCAGGAGCGGGTGAAACCGCAGGCCATCGGCGTGACCCTGGCGGGGCTGGTCGACCGCGGGCTCGTGACGCGCAGGCCCGACACCGCCGACGGGCGGCGGGTGCTGATGTCCGTGACCGAAGCCGGCCGGAAACTCCTGACCGACCGGCGTTCACTCAACACCCAGCGCGTCGCCCGGGCACTGGCCGACGGCTTCGATGCCGAGGAGCGCCGCCGACTGCTCGAGGTGATCCCGTTGCTCGAACGCCTGGCGGACGAACTGTGACGACCACGGCCACCAGCCGCGGCGGCCGCTACAAGTGGGTCGCTCTCTCCAACACCACCCTCGGCGTGCTGATGTCGGCCCTCGACGGGTCGATCGTGATCATCTCGCTGCCCGCGATCTTCCGCGGCATCGGGCTCGATCCGCTCGCGCCGGCCAACATCGGCTACCTGCTCTGGATGATCCTGGGCTACCTGCTGGTGTCCGCCGTGCTGGTGGTGACGCTCGGCCGGCTCGGCGACATGTTCGGCCGCGTGAAGATGTACAACGTCGGGTTCGTGATCTTCAGCGTCGCCTCGGTGGCGCTGTCGTTCGACCCGTTCCACGCCGGCGCGGGCGCGCTGTGGCTCATCGGCTGGCGCATCGTGCAGGCCGTCGGCGGCTCCATGCTCACGGCCAACTCCGCGGCCATCCTCACCGACGCGTTCCCCCGCGAACAGCGCGGCATGGCGCTGGGCATCAACCAGATCACCGCGCTGGCCGGGCAGTTCCTCGGCCTCGTCGCCGGGGGCCTGCTCGCCGAGATCGACTGGCGCGCGGTGTTCTGGGTGAGCGTGCCGTTCGGCATCCTCGGCACGGTGTGGTCGATCCGCAGCCTGCGCGAGATCGGCACACCGCGCCGGGCGCGCATCGACTGGGGCGGCAACGTCACCTTCGCCGTCGGCACCGGCGTGCTGCTCGCCGCGATCACGTACGGCATCCAGCCGTACGGCGGTGCCGCGACGGGCTGGGGCAGCCCGTGGGTGCTCGGCGGCATCGTGATCGGCGTGCTGCTGCTGGTCGCGTTCGGTGTGATCGAGACGCGCGTGAAGGAGCCGATGTTCCAGCTCTCGCTGTTCCGGATCCGGGCGTTCACCGCGGGCAACCTCGCGGTGCTGCTCACGTCCGTCGCGCGCGGCGGGCTGCAGTTCATGCTGATCATCTGGCTCCAGGGCATCTGGCTCCCGCTGCACGGGTACGAGTACGAGAAGACGCCGCTGTGGGCCGGGATCTACCTGCTGCCGCTCACGGTCGGGTTCCTCATCGCGGGCCCGGTGTCCGGCTACCTGTCGGATCGCTTCGGCGCGCGGCTGTTCTCCACGCTCGGCCTGATCCTGGTGGCGGGGTCGTTCCTCGGGCTGCTCGCGCTGCCCGTCGACTTCTCGTACCCGGTGTTCGCGCTGCTGCTGGTGCTCAGCGGGCTCGGACAGGGCATGTTCTCCGCGCCCAACACGTCGGCGATCATGAGCAGCGTCGCCGACCACCAGCGCGGCGTCGCCTCCGGCATGCGCTCGACGTTCCAGAACTCCGGCACGGCGCTGTCGATCGGTGTGTTCTTCTCGCTGATGATCGCCGGGCTCGCCGGTTCGCTGCCCGAGACGCTGACCAGCGGGCTGCAGGCCCACAGCGTGCCCGCCGGCATCGCCGCGAACGTCGCCCAGCTGCCGCCGGTGAGCACGCTCTTCGCGGCGTTCCTCGGCAGCAACCCGGTGGCGCACCTGCTCGGCCCGGGTGTCCTTTCCGGACTCCCGCCCGACGACGCCGCGGCACTGACCGGCAAGGAGTTCTTCCCGCAGCTCATCTCCGGCCCGTTCCACCACGGGCTGGTCACCGTCTTCACGGCGGCCGCCGTGATGGCGCTCGTCGCGGGGATCGCCTCGGTGTCCCGCGGCAAGCGCTACTTCCACGATCAAAGCGCCAACCCAGACAGGGAGAACGGATGAACGACACGCTCACCGCCGGCACCGTCACGATCACCGGCCACGGCGGTGACGAGATCGAGGCGTACCTGGCGCGCCCGCTCGACCCCGCGCCGCGCGGCGGCGTCGTGGTGATCCACCACATGCCGGGTTACGACCCGGCGACCAAGGAGATGGTCCGCCGCTTCGCCGCCGAGGGTTTCGCGGCGCTGTGCCCGAACCTGTACTCGCGCGAGGCGCCGGGCGCGAGCCCCGACGACGCCGCCGCGACCGTCCGCGCCGCCGGCGGAGTGCCCGACGAGCGCCTCGTCGGTGACGTCGAAGGCGCCGCGAAGTACCTGAAGGCGCTGGACAACGCCAACGGCAAGATCGGCGTGATCGGCCACTGCTCGGGCGGGCGCCAGACGTTCCTCGTCGCGTGCTCGACGCGGGTCGACGCCGCGGTGGACTGCTACGGCGCGTTCGTCGTCAACGAGCCGCCGGCCGGCATGCCCGCGACGATGAAGCCGCTGCTGGGCCTCGCGCCGCAGCTCTCGGCCCCGCTGCTGGGCATCTTCGGCGCCGACGACCAGTACCCCGCGCCCGACGAGACCGCGAAGCTCGCCGCCGAGCTCGACCGCCTCGGCAAGGAACACGAGTTCCACACCTACGAGGGCGCCGGCCACGCGTTCTTCGCCGTCGACCGCCCGAGCTACCGGCCCGAGGCCGCCGTCGACGGCTGGGCCAAGATCCTCGACTTCTACGGCCGGCACCTCAGCGCCTGAACCACCGGAGGGACGTTTCCCATGTGCACCTACCTGACCGAGAAGTTCGCCGTGGAAGGCAGCGGCAAGAGCGCGACCGGCTGGCACAGCGTCAGCGAGGCCACCGTGTACGTCGACCACCCGACGCACGCGCGCTACGCCCACACCGTGAACATCGACTTCATGAACCCGAAACTCGGCCCGTCGGCGCGGGTGGCGCTGGAGCTGACGGAAGAGGACGCGCTCGCGCTGGCGGAGGCGATTCGGACTGCGTTGGCGGCTGCGCCGGCGGGGCTGGCTTCGCGGAACCAGTGAGCGGGGCCGACCGCCCTACTTGCGCAACCGCCGGCTGACAAAGCAATGATCCCTGCACCCGGTCCTCGCCCGCTCGGGTTTTCGGTCCTGCGCGGGGGCGTGTTGCGGTGCGTAGGCACCCCGAAGCTCGAGTGTGACTACGGCCGCTGATCCCGTGTCAAGGCGGGAAAGCGTGCCTTGACACGGGGTCGGCGGCCGTGTTGGAGCTTCGGATCGAGGTGCCGGGCAGGGGCTGGGTGCATCCTTCATGGCGTTGTCGGGTGGCGATTTCGTATGCGCGTGGTGGGCCGCCGCTCGCGGTGCCGGGCAGGGGCTGAGCGCAGGACGTTCTGCCTAGGTTGGCGGCGGTGTTGTATGCGCGTGGTGCGGCGCCGGTCGAGGTGCTCGGCGGGGGCTGGGTGCAGGGTTTCGGTGCGTTGTCGGCCGGCGGTAGCGTGAGCGGGGCGCGGCCCGGGTGATCAGGGTGTGTAGAGCGCGCCCAGGAACTCCAGCAACAGCCGCTCCCGCAGCGCTTCCGGCGCGGTGGCCAGCAGGGCGTTGATCGGGGCCATCCGGTCGGGCAAGCCGCCATCGCCCATCAGGCCGGCGGCCGTGAGGAGGCCCGCGAACTGTTCCGCTGTCAGGGTTTGCGGGTCGAGGGCGTCGACGAAGGCGGCGACGTCCGCGTCGACCAGCACCGGCCCGGCTTCGGTCGCCGCGGCGACCGAAGCGGTGAGGTCGGCGAGGAAGTGCTTCTCGCTGCCGTGGTTGGCGGCGGTGATCGTGAGGTGCAGGTTCAGCGGCGAGCCGCCGTGGGCGAACTGCGGCTGCACGTACCAGCCGCGCAGCTTCATCTCGTCCGCCACCGTGAAGAGGTCGAAGCCGGCGCCGTCGGCGGTGAACGCGACCAGCGTCGAGTCCGGGTCGCCCAGCACCCGCAGCCCGGCGATGTCCTCGACGCCCGCCCGGATCCGCGTGACCGCTTCGCGCGTGACCTCGGCCAGGCGCAGGTAGCCGTCCTCACCGAGGTGGTTCACCACGGCCCACGCGGCGGCGAGCGGTCCGCCCGAGCGCGTGCTCTGCAGCGTCGGGTTGAGCATCGTGTAGCCGGGCCACGCGGCGCTGGCGAAGTAGTGCGTGCGGCGCAGCTGCGCGTTCGCGTGCAGCAGCACCGAGACGCCCTTGGCGCAGTAGGCGTACTTGTGCAGATCCACCGACAGGCTGGTGACTCCGGGGACGCGGAAGTCGAACGGCGGGACGTCCGCGCCCAGCTTCGCGAAGTACGGCAGCACCCAGCCGCCGATGCACGCGTCCACGTGCATCCGCACCCCGCGCCGGGCCGCAGCGGCCGCGATCTCCGGAATCGGGTCGACCACGCCGTGGGCGTACGAGGGCGCGCTCGCGACGACGAGCACGGTGGATTCGTCGATCGCCGCGGCCATCGCTTCGGGCCCGGCGCGGAACGTCTCCGGATCGACCGGCACCACGATCTCGCGGACGCCGAACAGGTGCGCCGCCTTGTGGAACGCGGCGTGCGCGGTGTCGGGCAACACGATGCTGGGCGCCACGACGTCCGGCCGGGCGTCGCGCGCGGCGAGGACCGCGAGCAGGCAGGACTCCGTGCCGCCCGAGGTCACCGTGCCGACGGTCGCGTCCGTGCCGCCCAGCAACGCCGCCGCGCGGCCGACGAGGTCGTTCTCGAGCTTCAGCAGGCTGGGGAACGCCGTGGGGTCGAGCGCGTTGGCCGACGACGCGAGCGCGTGCGCGGCCGCCGCGATCTCGTCCACTTCGGACAGCCCGCTGTCGTAGACGTAGGCCAGCGTGCGCCCGCCGTGGGTCGGCAGATCACCCGCGCGCAGGGCCCGCAGCTGCGCCAGCACGTCGGTCACAGCTGCGGCTCCACCGGCCGCGGTTCGAGCGTCTTGCGGCGCAGCAACGGGATCGCCAGCGCGATGAGCACCGCGGGCAGCACCGAGGAGCCGATCGTGATCGCCGTGATCGCCGAACTCGGCTGCGCGGAGGTGGCGTCGGTGCTCGACACGTAGTGCCCGGCCGAGAGCACCAGGCCGAACAGGCCCGGGCCGAGCGCGAGGCCCAGGGTCTCCGACGCCGTCCACACGCCGGCCGTGATGCCCGCGCGCGTCTCGCCGGTGCGCTCCTCTTCGGCGCTGATCAGGTCGGGCAGGATGGCGAGCGGGAACACGGAGATGCCGGCGTAGCCGACGCCGGCCAGCGCCACGAACACCATCGTCACCGCGAGCGGGATGTCCTTGGCGAACAGGATGCCCAGCAGCCCGACGGTGAACGAGGTCGTCGCGATGCGGAAGCCCACCAGCTTGCCCCACCGCTGCCCCAGCCGCGGCCACAGCGGCATCGTCAGCAGCGCCGGCCCCACGAACCCGACGAACAGCACGGTGCGGTAGCTCGGGTCGCCGAGCACGTGCTGGGCGAAGTACGGGATCGCGGCGAGCACCGTGCCGATGCCCAGCGCCTGGATGAAGTACGAGCCCATGAGCCAGCAGAACGGGCGCCACTGCGCGATCGTGCGGATCAGCTGCTTGAAGCTCACGGCGTTGGGCCGCAGCAGGCCGACCGGCGCGCCCTTCAGGCCGAAGTAGACACCCAAGGTGGCCGCCAGGATGATCACCGCCATCACGACGCCCATCACCCGGTAGCCCGCGACGCCTTCGAGGATGTCGGTGATCGCCGGCGCGGCGCCGCCGGAGACGAGGATCGCGACGGCGAGCACGCCGATGCGCACGCTGGTGAGCTTCGTGCGCTCCTCGGCCGAGTCCGTCAGCTCGGCCGGCAGCGCGTTGAACGGCACCTGGAAGAACGCATACGCGGTGGCGCACAAGAAGAACACGATCACCACGTAGAGCGCGTCCACGGCGGGCGTGCCGAACCCGGGGTGCGCGAACAGCGCCGCGAAGAGGATCGCGACGCCCACCCCGCCGCGTAGCAGGAACCGCCGCCGGCTGCCGGTCTTCACGAGGTCCGCGTCGGACAGCCGTCCCGCGACGGGGTTGAAGACCACGTCCCACGCCTTCGGCACGAACACGATCACCCCGGCCCACGCGGCGGGCACCGCCATCGTGTCGGTGAGGTAGGGCAGGAGCAGCAGGCCGGGCACCGTGCCGAAAGCTCCGGTGACGAACGAGCCGAGCGAGTAGTTGAATCTCGTCCGGCGGGGCAGCGGCGCCAATGGTCCTCCTCGAGGCGGTACCGGCGAAGGCGGTGCTAGTGGAAGTGACTAGTGGATCTTCGCGGTTCCCCGGTAGTGGTCGGGGGGAATCGTGCCACCGTCGTAATGCACCGCGCGTACCGGGCCGACCTCGCCCCGTGCGCCACCCGGAACCGCGGCTCAGGACAGCGCGCCGGCCACCTTCGTCAGCGAACCCGCGTCGCCGCGCAGCAGCAGGGTCGTCACCACGGTCTTCTCCCATTCGGCGAGTTCCTCGCGGATCTTCGCGGGCGGCCCGATCAGCGACGTGTCCTCCACGAGCGACGTCGGGATCGCGGCCACGGCCTCGTCCTTGCGCCCGGCGAGGTAGAGCTCCTGCACCCGGTCGGCCGCCTCCTCGTAACCCAGGCGCGCGAACACGTCGTGGTGGAAGTTCACGCTCTTGGCGCCCATGCCGCCGATGTACAACGCGAGCGCCGGCTTGATCCAGCTCGCCGCTTCCTCCACGTCGTCGTGCACGATCACCGGCACCGACGCGGGCACCTCGAACTCCGCCGCGGTGCGCCGCGCCCCCGGCCGCGCGAAGCCTTCGTGCAACGCGGCGCGGTAGAACTCGTCGGCCTTCGGCGAGAAGAACAGCGGCAGCCAGCCGTCGCAGATCTCGGCGGCCAGCGCGACGTTCTTCGGTCCCTCGGCCGCGAGGTAGATCGGGAGGTCCGCGCGCAGCGGGTGCACGGTGGGCTTGAGCGGTTTCCCCAGCCCCGCGCCGCCCCGGTACGGCAGCTGGTAGAACTGCCCGTCGAGCGTCACGGGCTCCTCGCGGGCCAGGACCTTGCGGATGATCTCGACGTACTCGCGCGTGCGGGCGAGCGGCTTCGGGTACGGCTGGCCGTACCAGCCCTCCACGACCTGCGGGCCGGACGCACCGAGCCCGAGCACGAACCGGCCGCCGGAGAGGTGGTCGAGCGTCAGTGCGGTCATCGCGGTCGCGGTGGGCGTGCGCGCGGACATCTGCACGATGTTGGTGCCGAGCTTCACGCGGCTCGTCGACGCGCCGGCCCACGCGAGCGGGGTGAACGCGTCGGAGCCGTAGGCCTCCGCGGACCACACCGAGTCGAACCCGAGGCGTTCGGCCTCGAGCACCGCTTCCAGCGCGCCCGGCGTCGGCCCGCTCCCCCAGTACCCGAGGTGGTAGCCCAGCTTCATGCAGCCCTCCGTGAGTCGGCTCAGACGTTCGGTGAGTAGTGCTCCGGCTCGCCGCGCCGCGAAAGCGGCGGCAGGTTCCTCCGTGGAGTCTCGACCACTAGCGCCTCCGCGGCCACCTCGCCCCGCGTGCGCCGCCAGCCGGCACGGGCGCGCGGGTGGTAGCGGCGGTCGCGCGGCACGAGCGAGAAGACCGCGTTGACGGCGCGGCCGAAGAAGCGGTGGCGGCGTTCGTCCGTGGCCGACCACGAGAACCCGAGCAGCTGCCGGACCTCGGGGTCGTACAGCCCGATCGTGAGCCAGACGAACTGCTTCGCTATCACCGCCGAAACCGGCCGCCACAGCGCCTCGGGCAGCCACGGCAGGAACGGCGGCTTGGCCATGCCACGCAGGTCGAGGACGTCGCGGGTGGCCTTGTTGTCCTCCAGCACCTCGGTGCACATGTGCTTCCAGTACCGCTGGAAGTCCTCCCAGGACTGCGGCACGGGGCGCATGGTCAGGTCGTACATCCGCCACCAGCGCACGTGTTCGTCGAACAGCGTGCGCTTCTCGGCTTCGCCGATGCCGCCCATGAAGGTGTCGGCGATGAGGATCGTGCTGACGAAGAACGTCGAATGCGCCCAGTAGAAGGTGTCGGGGTCGAGCGCGTGGTAGCGGCGGCCCCGGGCGTCGACGCCCTTGATGCGGTCGTGGTAGCCGCGCACCTCCAGCGCGGTCCGATGCGCGCGCGGCCCGTCGTAGACGACGCCGCCGATCGGGTAGAGCGAACGGAAGAGCCGCTGCCAGCGTTCCTCGAAGAAGCGGGAGTGCTGTTCGACGCCGGCGCCGAGCCCGGGGTGCATGTTCTGCATGGAGCCCGCCCATAGGGCGATCAGCAGCCCGCGCCAGTCGCCGAAGTACCGCCACGTGAGCGAATCCGGGCCCAATGGTTCGGGTTCCTCCCGCGTCATCGGCGCCCCTTCCGTCCCGTGTGTCCGCGAACTGACTACGGCCGTTGTCAGGTTAGGATGTGACAACGGGCGTGGTCAACTACGGGAGTGGATATGCCGGGCCGCACGTGGGCGGGCACGACGCTGGACGATCGCAAGGCGGCGCGGCGGGACCAGCTGGTCGCCGCCGGGCTCGACCTGCTCGGCACCGAGGGCACCGCGGCGGTGAGCGTGCGCGCCGTGTGCCGGCACGCGCACCTGACCGAGCGGTACTTCTACGAGAGCTTCAGCGACCGGGAAGAGCTCGTCGCCGCCGTCTACGAGCACGTCGGCGAACGGGCGCGGCAAGCCTTGGTCGACGCGATCCGCGACGCGCCGGACCCGCGCCGGCGCGCCGAACGCGCCGTTCGGGCGTTCGTGGCGCTGATGGTCGACGACCCGCGCCAGGGCCGCGTGCTGCTGCTGGCCCCGCTCACCGACCCCGCGCTGACCCGGCGCGGCCGGCACCTGCTGCCGGCGTTCGCCGCGCTCGTGGGCGAGCAGCTCTCGCACGGCGACGAGACCGACCGGCAGCTGGTCGCGATCGGGCTCGTCGGCGCGCTGAGCAACGTGTTCATCGCCTACCTCGACGGGACGCTGCGCGTGAGCCGCGAGCGGCTCGTGGCGCACTGCGTCCGCCTGGTGCTCGGCGCCGACGCTTTCGCTCACTGAGCCGTTTCCTCCTGCAGCCGCAAGGCGATGTCGATGATCATGTCCTCCTGGCCGCCGACGTACCGCTCGGCGCCGACGCGGTAGAGGATGTCGTGGGCCGGTACGCCGTAGCGTTCCGCGGCGCGCTCGGCGTGCAGCAGGAAGCTCGAGTACACCCCGGCGAAACCTTGCACGATCGAGGAGCGGTCCATCACCGGCAGGCGCGTGAGGTACTTCTTCACGACGTTCTCGGCCGCGTCCATGAGCAGGTCCTTGTCCACCCCGGTCGGCACACCCAGCCGTTCGAAGGTCGCGGCGAGCACCTCGGTGGGTGAGTTGCCGGCACCCGCGCCCAGCGCCGTGAGCGAGCCGTCGATCTGGCGGGCGCCCGCGCGGTGGGCGAGCACGGAATTGGCGACGCCGAAGCTGAGGTTCTGGTGGCCGTGGTAACCGACCTGCGCGTCGTCGCCCAGCTCCGCCACCAGCGCGGCGACGCGGTCCGCCGCCTCTTCGAGGATGAGCGCGCCCGCGGAGTCCACGACGTACACGCACTGGCAGCCGGCGTCGGCCATGATCCGCGCCTGCTTCGCGAGGTCTTCGGGCGCCGACAGGTGGGCCAGCATCAGGAAGCCGACCGTTTCGAGGCCGAGGTCGCGCGCGGCGCCGAAGTGCTGGATCGAGACGTCGGCCTCGGTGCAGTGCGTGGCGACGCGGACAGCGCCGGCGCCGAGGCCGGCCGCGGCCCGCAGGTCCGTCACCGTGCCGAGGCCGGGCAACAGGAGCACGGCGATCTTCGCCCGCTTCGCCTCGTCGACGGCGGCCGCGATCAGCTTGCGTTCGTCGACGGCCGAGAAGCCGTAGGTGAACGTCGAGCCACCGAGGCCGTCGCCGTGGGTCACCTCGATGAGCGAGACGCCCGCGGTGTCGAGGGCGCGCACGGTGTCGCGGACCTGCTGTTCGGTGAAGCGGTGGGCCATGGCGTGGCTGCCGTCGCGCAGGGTCGTGTCGACGAGCCGGACGGGCGCGGTCATGCCGCCACCAGTTCCGCCGCGAGCAGGTCGCCGACGCGCGCCGCGGCGGCGGTCATGATGTCGAGGTTGCCCGCGTAGGTGG
This sequence comes from Amycolatopsis sp. NPDC051903, assembly GCF_044452505.1. Taxonomy (NCBI): domain Bacteria; kingdom Bacillati; phylum Actinomycetota; class Actinomycetes; order Pseudonocardiales; family Pseudonocardiaceae; genus Amycolatopsis; species Amycolatopsis sp. NPDC051903. Next base: position 452,603 of record NZ_JBITBT010000002.1, read on the forward strand.
GCAGGTAGTCGCCGTTGCCCGCGACTTCCAGGAACACCCCGACGCGCGCGACGCCGTTCCACTCGGGTCGTGGCGGGTCGAACTGCGGATCGGCTTTGAGCGTGTACCCCGGTACGTAGCGGCGGACCTCCTCGACCATGCGGTGGATCGAGCCGGTGATCGCGGCGAAGTCGGCGTCCGGGTCGACTGCGCAGAACACGGTGTCGCGCATGATCATCGGCGGATCCATCGGGTTGATGATGATGATCGCCTTGCCCTTCGCCGCGCCGCCGACCTCCTCGAGACCGCGCGCGGTGGTTTCGGTGAACTCATCGATGTTGGCGCGCGTGCCGGGCCCGGCCGAGCGCGACGAGACGGACGCGACGATCTCCGCGTAGGGCACGGGTGTCACGCGTGAGACGGCGTGCACGATCGGGATCGTCGCCTGGCCGCCGCAGGTGATCAGGTTGAGATCGGGCACGTCGAGCCGCTCGGGCGGCGTCACCGCGGGGCACGTGAACGGGCCGACGGCGGCCGGGGTCAGGTCGATCGCGCGGATGCCCGCCGCGGCGTAGCGCGGCGCGTTCGCGCGGTGCGCTTTCGCCGACGTGGCTTCGAAGACGATCTGCGGCAGCTCCGCGCGGGCGAGCAGCCAGTCGACGCCGCCCGCGGACGTCTCCAGGCCGAGCTTCTCCGCCCGGGCGAGCCCGTCGGACGCCGGGTCGACGCCGACCACGTACCGCACTTCCAGGGTGTCGCTGCGCCGCAGCTTCGCGAGCAGATCCGTGCCGATGTTCCCGGGGCCGACGATCGCGGCCGTCACCTTGCCTTGCGCCATGCCGCCCGACGGTCCTCGCCGCGAGGGTGCACACTCAACTCGTGCGTACCACTGGCCGGAACGGTACCGACGGCATCGACGGCGCCGACGGGCTCGTCACCGCCCGCGTCGCGGCGATCCTGGGCGCCTTCCGCCCGGGTGACGACACCGTCGGCGTGTCCGAGCTCGCCCGGCGCACCGGCCTGGCCAAGACCACGGTGCACCGCCTCACCCGCCACCTCTGCGCCGCCGGGCTCCTCGAACCCGACGGCACCGCCCTGCGCCTCGGGTTGCGGCTGTTCGAAATCGGCCAGCTCGCCGTCCGCCGCCGCGGCCTGGTCGAAGCCGCGCGCCCGTCGCTGGCCGACCTGCGCGAGGCCACCCGCAACACGGTGCACCTCGCCGTCCTGGAAGGCACCGAGGTCGTCTACCTGGACGTCCTGCGCGGGCCGGACGCGCCCGACGTGCCGTCCCGCATCGGGGGTCGCTTCCCCGCCCACGCGACCGGCGTGGGGAAGGCGATCCTCGCGTTCTCCGCGGAACCGTTGGTGGCACAGGTGATCGCCGCGGGTCTCCCCCGGCTGAGCCCGCGCACGATCACCGCGCCGGGCCTGCTGCGCCGCCAGCTCGCCCGGGTGCGCGCCGAGGGCGTGTCCTTCGAACGCGAGGAGTCCGGCGTCGGCGTGGTCTGCGCCGCGAGCCCCCTGCTGGACGCCTCGGGCGCCGCGGTGGCCGCCATCTCCGCCACGGGCTGGGCCACGCGGATGCGGACGGAACGGGTGGCACCGGCGGTGCGGACGGTCGCGCTGGCGTTGTCGCGGTTGTGCGCCGAAACCTGAGTCGCCGCACGGGAAGCGGGCGCCGTCCGGCGAAGCGGCGCCCGCTTCCGGTCACAGTGACAACGCCGCGTCGAACTCCTCCGCCAGGTCCGCTTCGGCCGGGGAGCCCGCCAGCAGGCCGCGCCGGGCCAGCTCCGGCCGGACCCCCTCGGCGAACCAGTACGCCTCCTCCAGGTGCGGGTACCCGGACAGCACGAACTCCGAAATCCCCGCCGCGTGGTACTCCTCGATCAGGTCCGCGATCTCCGCGTGGCTCCCGACCAGCGCCGTGCCGGCGCCGCCGCGCACGAGGCCGATGCCGGACCACAGGTGGGGGTGGATCTCGAGGGCGCGGGCGCCCGCGGCGAGGCGGCCGCCGTGGAGGGCGACCATGCGGCGCTGGCCCTCGGATTCGCTGGCGGCGAGCTGAGCTTGCGCCCGCGCGACCTGCGTGGGGTCCAGGGCGTCGAGCAGGCGTTGCGCCTCGGCCCACGCGGCGGCCGACGTGTCGCGGGCGATGGTGTGCAGGCGGACGCCGAAGCGCACGTCCCGCCCGGCCGCCAGTGCGCGCACCTTCGAGATCTTCTCCGCGACCTGCGCCGGCGGTTCACCCCACGTCAGGTACACGTCGGCGTGGCGCGCGGCGACCGGCAGCGCGGCCGGGGACGAGCCGCCGAAGTACACCCGCGGCACGGGGTCCGGGGCGGCCAGGGTGGTCGCGCCCTCGACCGACAGGTGCTCGCCCGCGAAGTCGAACGGCCGGCCCGACCACACGCCCCGGACGATGGTGAGGAACTCGTCGGTGCGGGCGTAGCGGGCGTCGTGGTCGTGCCAGTCGCCGAAGCGGCGCTGTTCGACCGCGTCGCCGCCGGTCACGATGTTGAGCAGCACCCGCCCGGCCGACAGCCGCTGGAACGTGCCGGCCATCTGTGCCGCCAGCGTCGGTGAGATGACTCCCGGCCGGAACGCCACGAGGAACTTCAGCCGGCGCGTCTCGCGGATGAGCGCGGCGGTGGTGAGCCACGCGTCCTCGCACCACGTGCCCGTGGGCGTCAGCACGCCTTCGTACCCGAGCTGCTCGGCCGCCCGCGCGACCTGGGCGAGGTAGTCGACGTCCGCGGGCCGCTGCGCCGCGCGGCCCAGGGATTTGTTGGCGTGGAACCGTTCCACCATCGTGCGGCCATCGCCGCTGGTGGGCAGGAACCAGTGCAGGGTCACGCTCATCGGCTGCTCCTCGCTGCTTCGACGTCGGGTCCGTAGCGGCGGTCGGCGAACGCCGCGAAGTCGACCTTCCCGGGCAGGGTGCCGTCTTCGGTGAACGCGTCGGCCAGCTGCTGCTCCGACGCGATGACCGAGTCGTCCAGGGGAATCGGCACGTCGCGCCCCGCGGCCACGGCCTTCTGGGCGACCGCGGGTTCCAGCCCGGTTTCGGCGGCCCACGCCTTCGCCCACGCGTCGCGGTGCGTGTCGGCCCACACCTGGGCCTTCACCACGCGCTTCACGAAGTCCCGGATCGCGCTGTTGCGGCCCGGGTCGGCCAGCGCCGCGGTGCTCGCGGTCTCGAACGCGAGCCCGTTGGAGCTGCCGCGCCCGTCGGACAGCACGCGGGCGTGCGCGTCGAGCTGCGCCTGCGCGGTGTAGGGGTCCCAGATCGCCCACGCGTCCACCTCGTGCTGCGTGAACGCCGCGTAGGCCTCCGAGGGCTGCAGGAACGACAACTTGACGTCCTTTGTGGACATTCCCGCGCGCTTCAGGGTGTTGAGCAGCTGACCGTGCGCCGAGCTGCCCTTCGCCACCGCGATCGTCTTGCCCCGCAACGCCTGCACGTCCGGCAGCGGCGAATCCGGCGGGACCAGGATCGCCTCGCGCTCCACGTTGCTGCGCGCCACGCTGACCACGGAGATCTTCGCTCCGGCCGCGGCCGCGAAGATCGGCGGCGTGTTGCCGACGCGGCCGACGTCGATCGCACCGGCCGACGCCGCCTCCAGCAGCGGCGGGCCGGAGGTGAACGTCGACCACTCGATCCGGTAGGGCACATCGGCCAGCAGGTTCGCGGCCGTGAGCAGCGACTTCACGCCGCCCTTCTGGTCGCCGACCCGCAACGTCACCTTCGCCAGGTCCGCGGGCGACACGGGCGCGGGCACGGCCGCCGGCCCCGCTGCGGCACCGGACGAAGAGCAGGCGGCCAGCCCGCCGAGGACAAGAGCCGCGGCCAGCGCGGCGGCCAGATCACGCAGGTGCACCTTCGGTCACTCCCAGGTCGGCCAGGACGCGCGAGCGCACGCCGGCGTGGTCGGTGGCCGTCCGCGGCCGCGGGTGGCCGAGAACGTGCTCGGAGACGATGCGGCCCTCGTCGAGGACCAGGACGCGGTCGGCGAGCAGCAGCGCCTCGTCGACGTCGTGGGTCACGAGCAGCACAGCGGGTTCGTGGCTGCGCCACAGGCGTTCCACGAGCCGGTGCATCGCGAGGCGGGTGAGCGCGTCGAGCGCCCCGAACGGCTCGTCGAGCAGCAGCAGGTCCGGCTCGCGCACGAGGGCCCGCGCGAGGGAAACCCGTTGCGCCTCACCGCCGGACAGGGTCAGCGGCCAGTCGTCCTCGTGCCCGGTGAGCCGCACCTCGTCCAGCGCCTGTTCGGCGACGCGGCGGTCGCGCGAGCGGTTGGCGCCGTCGCGGCGCAGGCCGAGGACGACGTTGCGCCAGACCTTGCGCCACGGCAGCAGCCGCGGCTGCTGGAACGCGACCGACACCGTGCCCTCGACGTCCGCGGTGCCCGCGATGTCGTGGTCCAGCCCCGCGAGCACGCGCAGCAGCGTCGACTTGCCGGACCCGCTCCGGCCCAGCAGCGCGACGAACTCGCCCCGGCCGATCTCCAGCTCGAGTCCGTCGAGGACGGTGCGCTCGCCGAAGCGCTTGGTCAGGCCGCGCACCGAAACCACGGGGGTCACCGGGCCAGCCATCGCAGCGCCCTCCGTTCCAGCAGGCGCACGAGGGCGTCGGTGACGAGGCCGAGGATCGCGTAGACGACCAGGCCCACGACCACGACGTCGGTGCGCAGGAACTCGCGCGCGTTGGTGATGAGGTAGCCGAGCCCGGCGTCGGCGTTCACGGTTTCGCCGACGATCAGCGCGAGCCACGCGAGGCCGAGCGACTGGCGCAGCCCGACCAGGGTCTGCGGCACGGCGCCGGGCAGGATCACGTGCCAGAGCCGTTCGCCTCGGGTGAACCCGAGCGCCCGCGCGGCTTCCACGAGGCGCGCGTCGGCGGTGCGGATTCCCGAGTGGACGTTGAGGTAGAGCGGGAACGCGACCCCGAGGGCCACGAGCACGATCTTCGTCTCCTCGCCGATCCCGAACCACAGGATGAACAACGGGATGAGGCCGAGGAACGGCAGCGTCCGCAGCATCTGCACCGGCGGGTCGACCAGGGCCTCACCCCAGCGCGAGAGCCCCGCGAGCACGCCGAGCAGCAGGCCGGCGAGCGTGCCGAACGCGAACCCGGCGCCCACCCGGCCGAGCGAGACGACGAACGCGTCGCCGAGTTCGCCGGTGCGCACGAGGTCGGCCGCGCTGGTCAGGACCGTCCACGGTGAACTGAGCTTCTCGGGTGGCAGCACGGCGGTGGCGCTCGCGAGCTGCCAGGCGGCCACGAGCACGACCGGGCTGATCCAGCGGCGCAGCGACGGCCGCCGCCGGTTCGGTCGCGGTCGAGCCGCGGTCCGGGCGCGCGTCAGCACACCCGTGGTGGAAATCGACACGGATTTCTCCCGGGTACGGGTTTTCGGTGCGGGGGAAGGGGAACCGCTCAGCGCGCGCGGCAGACCGCGCTCGCCTGCCGCCGGAGGTCGACGTGCAGGCGGCTCACGAGCAGCGCGCCGAGGTTCACCCCCCGAGCTTCACGGCACTGGGCGGCGGCGTCAACGAGCCCCGCGCCGCCTCTCACGCACTGAAACCGGCGGCGCGCTTGTGCCACCGCAGCACGGCGAAAACGCCGGGAACACCCGAGGAGTGGGACGCGTCAGGCCCCGAACATCCGCTGCCACTCGTCGAGCGAGCGGGGCCGGAACACGAAGTTGGTGTCCTTCACGTGCGACAGCGCGGCCGACGGTTCGGCCGAGTACTGGTGACCCGGGTAGACGACGGGGTCACCGGGCAGGGTCGCGAGCCATTGCAGGCTGCGGTAGATCGCGTCGGAGTCGCCGCCGGGGAAGTCGGTGCGCCCGCACCCCTCCAGGAAGAGCGTGTCGCCCGAGACCAGCCGGTCGCCGACGAGGAAGCACTGGCTGCCCGGCGTGTGGCCGGGCGTGTGCAGCAGGCGGATGTCGATCGCGCCGACGCTGACCACGTCGTCGTGGTCGTGGGCGCGCAGGTCGGTCGCCGAGACGCCCGTGACGCGGCGGACCCATTCCGTTTCTTCGGTGTTGACGTGGATCGGCACCTGCTCGAGCGCGAGCAGGTCGGCGATCCCCGCGAGCGAGAAGCCCATCATCTCGCCGCCGACGTGGTCGGGGTGGTGGTGCGTCGCGAGCACACCCGTGAGCCGCATGCCGTCTCCGGCGAGCACGTCGAGCAGATCCCGCACCGCGTAGGCCGGATCGACCACCACCGCTTCACCCGACTCGCGGTCACCGATGAGGTAGGCGAAGTTGACCATCTGCGTCGCGACCGGATCCCCGACCGCGAAGTCCCGGCCGGCGAGCAGTTGGCGGAAGTACAGCTGGTCTGCCATGCGGGCAGCGTAGCGACCCGCCGCTCACTCCCCCACTTCGCCGTCGGCGAGTTCGCGCAGGGTGTCGAGGAGGACCGCGTCCGGACGGTCAGCCTCCGGCTGGCGAGAATTTCACCGTATGGGGTATCGGCAGCAGCGCAGGTTACAGCCGTGGGCTCGCGTCGTCCCCACCGGTACGTGTGCGGTTCCGTTCCGTACGCAGCATCAGCTTGGCGTAGTGGTGAACCAGCACCCGGTGTGGCCTGACCGATGATTTTTCCGTGCCGTGCTGGTCTGTACGCCGAGTACCGACTCACGGAAGGCTGACGCCATGCGGAAACTGACCTTTGGGATGAACCTGAGCCTGGACGGCTATATCACCGCACCCGGCGACGACCTCGGCTGGAGCGTGCCGAGCGACGAGCTGTTCCAGTGGTGGTCCGACCGGGTGGGGGCGACGGGCCTGGCGCTGTACGGGCGCAAACTGTGGGAGACGATGAGTTCCCACTGGCCGACCGCCGACCAGCAGCCCGGCGCCACACCGGCGGAGATCGAGTACGCCCGCCGCTGGCGGGACATGCCGAAGGTGGTGTTCTCCTCCACGATCAGCACGGTCGACTGGAACACCCGCCTGGTCACCGGCGACGCGGTCACCGAGATCACCCGGCTCAAGGCCGAGGACGGCGGCCCCATGGACATCGGCGGCGCCACACTCGCCGCAGCGGCGATGCGGGCCGGGCTGATCGACGAGTACGTGCTGGTCACCGCACCGGTCTTGGTGGGCGGCGGCACGCCGTTCTTCACGGCCCTGGACACCTGGGTGAACCTGACCCTGGTGGAAACCCGGACGTTTCCCGACGGCGTGGTCCTGACCAGGTACGAGACCAGGCGCTGAGTACCCAACCTCGGGTCGGCCGGGCTTCGGGCCGCCCAAGGATCTCGTGGCGCTGTGTTCCGAGGCGATCCGTCCGGATCACCGGCCGTGTATGTAAGGGATCCAACTCACGGACGACCGGACTGGGTGGCTACCGGCTCTCCCAGCTGGGGCGCCTGCCGCGGCCACCGTGTACTCCGAGCCCTTCTGCCAGATCAGCCCCGGACACCCTTCGTGACCGGTCGACATCGGACCCCACAACACAGGTTGACGCACCCGAGCGCTCGGCCTTCGAGCAAGTGTTCGACACGGCACGGAGCGTGGCCCGTCAAGCCCGGAATAGGGTGACGTCATGGTGTGGGGACTCCTGTGTGCGCTGCTGTCGGCCGTGGCGTACGGCATCGCTTCGGTGCTGCAGGCCGTCGCGGCGAAGGCGGCGCCCGACGCGGGCGCCGGAGTCGACCCGCGCCTGCTGCTGCGCGTGCTGCGCCAGTGGAAGTACGTGGTGGGCCTGGGCCTGGACGTCCTCGGCTTCGTCGCGCAGCTCGCTGCCCTGCACGTGCTCCCGTTGTTCGTGGTGCAGGCGACGCAGGCCGCGAGCCTGGCGGTCACGGCCGTGGCGGTGCGGGTGCTCGGGGTGCGGCTCGGCCCGCGCGAGTGGGCGGCGGTGGCCGTGGTGTGCGCCGGGCTCGGGTTGCTCGGGGCGTCGGCGCAGAGCGAGGGTTCGGACCCGGTCGGGCTGGGTTTCCGGCTCGCGCTCGCGGGAGCCGTCGTGGTGCTGGGGCTGGCCGGGATCGCGGCGGGCAAAGCGGGCCGTCGCGTGCGCACGCCGGCGCTGGGCCTGATCGCGGGCCTGAGCTTCGGGCTCGTCGCCGTGGCGGGGCGGATCATCCCGAGCTTCGCACCGCTCGACCTGCTCACCGACCCGGCGCTCTACCTCGTCGCCGTCTCCGGTGGCATGGCGATGTTGTTCTTCGCCACGGCGTTGCAGCGCGGCAGCGTCACGACGTCGACGGCGATGATGGTGCTCGGCGAAACCGTGCTGCCCTCGCTCGTCGGCATCGCGCTGCTCGGCGACAGCACGCGGCCCGGGTTCGCCGCCGTGGCGGTCGCCGGCTTCGTGCTCGCGGTGACCGCCGCGCTCGCGCTGGCCCGCTTCGGCGAGCCGACGCCGATCGAGCAGCCCGCCGCGCGCTGACTCAGCCCCGGTTGCGCCGCCACTGGTTGGTGAGCAGCCACATCAGGTAGAGCCCGCCGATGGCGCCGGTCGCGATGCCGACGGGCAGCCCCTCCTCGCCGAACACCAGCCGCGTCACGAGGTCGCTCGCCACGAGCAGCAGCGCACCCATCAGCGCCGAGGACACCAGTGCCGGTTTCGCCGAACGCGCCAGCCGTTTCGCCAGCTGCGGCGCGGCGAGCGCGACGAACGCGATGGGTCCCGCCGCGGCCGTCGCGATCGCGCACAGCGTCACGGCCACCGCGAGCAGCACGCCGCGGCTGCGTTCGACCGGCACGCCCAGCCCCTTCGCCGCGTCGTCACCCATCTCCAGCAGTGCGAGTCGGCGGCCGAAGCCGAAGGCCGGCGGCAGCAGGATCACCACGGCGATCGCGAGGGGCCAGATCTCGTCCCAGCCCCGGCCGTTGAGCCCGCCGACGAGCCACGCCTGCGCGGAGTACGCGTCCTGGATCGACGCCCGCGTGATCAGGTACGAGTTGGCGGCGGTCAGCATCGCGGCCACGCCGATGCCCACGAGGATCATCCGGAAGCCCTGCACACCGCGCCGGAACGCGAGCAACCCCACCGCGAGCGCCGTGAGCACCCCGCCGGCGAGCGCGCCGAGCGCGACCGAACCGGAGCCGCCGTGCGCCAGCACGATCACCAGCAGCGCGCCGGTGGCCGAGCCCTCGGTGAAGCCGATGACGTCCGGGCTGCCCAGCGGATTGCCGGACAGGCTCTGCAGCACGCCACCGCTCACCGCCAGCGACGCGCCGACCAGGATCGCGAGCAGCAGCCGCGGCAGCCGCAGCGTGGTCACGATGAACTCCGTGCCCGCGTCGCCGAAGCCGAAGAGCGTCTTGACGACGTCGAGCACCGAAAGCGGGTAGTCGCCCGTCGTCATGCTCACCGCGCTGAGCACGAGCAGCACCACGAACAGCGCGATCCCCACCACGAGCGCGCGCGGGGCCACGCGCAGCGAAACCCGCCGGACGCGGACCGGCCGTTCCTCGATGGCCGTCACAGGCGCGCCAGCTTCCGGCGCCGGCACAGCGCGATGAAGACCGGCGCGCCGAGGAACGCGGTCACGATGCCCACCTGCAGTTCCTCGGGCGGGTTCAGGATGCGCCCGAGCACGTCCGACGCGATCAGCAGCACCGGCGAGAGGATCATCGAATACGGCAGCACCCACCGCTGGTCCGGACCCACGAGGATCCGCACGGCCTGGGGCACCGCGAGCCCGATGAACGCGATCGGCCCGATCGCCGCGGTCGACGCGCCGCACAGCAGCGTGATCGCGATCGCGCCGAGCACCCGCGTGCGCCCGATGTGCGCGCCGAGCGCCTTGCCCGTCTGCTCCCCCAGCGCGAGCACGTTGAGCGGGCGCGCGAGCAGCAGCGCCAGGACGATCCCGACGGCGATGAACGGCGACACCTGCACCAGCACGTCCGCGCGCCGGCCGCTGAGCGAGCCGACGTTCCAGAACCGGAACTGGTTGAACGTGTCGGGGTCGATCAGCAGGATCGCGCCGATGTAGGCCTGGAGCACCGCGGTGAGCGCCGCGCCCGACATCACGAGGCGGTCGGGCGTCGCGCCGCCGCGGCCCGCCGTGCCCAGCAGGTACACCACCACCGACGCGACGGCGGCGCCGAGGAACGCGAACCACACGTAGCCCAGCACGGTGGTGACCCCCGTGAACGCGATGGCCGAGACCACCGCGGCGGCCGCGCCGTTGTTCACGCCGAGCAGGCCCGGGTCGGCCAGCGGGTTGCGCGTGAGCGCCTGCATCACCGCGCCGGCGAGGCCGAGGGCGGCGCCGACGAGGGCGCCGAGCACGGTCCGCGGGAGGCGCTGGTCGTGGATGATGACCGCGTCGGCGCTGCCGTCGTTGTGCCAGAGCACCGACCAGGTCGAGCCGAACGGGATGCTCTTCGAACCCACCCAGAGGCTCACGAGCGAGATCAGCACCAGCAGCGCGACGGCGCACAGGAGCCCGCCGCCGCGCAGGGTGCGGGCCCGGCCCCGGTGCGCGGGCGGACCCGCGGGAACGGGTGGGCTGACGCCGACGACCACCGACACCTCCTGGGGACCGGGCACTGCTTCACGGGCGCTACTTAGACTAGCCTTACCTATCCGAGCGTGGTGCAGGCGGGACGAAAGGGAGGGCGCCGGTGACGACGGCTGCAGCGACGACCGGGCGGGACGTGCTGCGGCGCGCGATCGCCGGACAGCGGGGGCCGGTGACGGTGGCCTCGATCCTCGCGGCCGCGCACCAAGGCGGGGAAGCCCTGGTGCCGGTGGTGATCGGTGTGGTCATCGACCACGCCGTGGCCGACAGCTCGGTCCTCACCCTCCTCGAGTGGCTCGGCGTGCTGGCGCTGGTGTTCCTCGTGCTGTCTTACAGCTACCGCTTCGGCGCCCGGGCCGCGGAACGCGCGTCCGAACGCGCCGCTCACGACCTCCGGCTGGCGATCTCGCGGCGCGTGCTGCACTCGCGCGGCGGCACCGAAACCGGCGCGCTCGCGGGTGAGCTGGCCAGCATCGGCACCTCCGACGCCCGCCGCGTCGGCATGGTCGACGCGGTGCTGCCGTTCGGGTTCTCCGCGCTCGCCGGGCTCGTGGTGAGCGCGATCGCACTGTTGCGGATGTCGGTGCCGCTCGGGCTGCTCGTGCTGCTGGGCACGCCGCCACTGCTGTTGCTCGCGCACCTCATCGGCAAACCGCTGGAGAAGCGCAGCGAGGTGGAGCAGGAACGCGCGGCGCACGCGTCGGGCGTCGCGGCCGACCTCGTCGCGGGGTTGCGCGTGCTGAAGGGCATCGGCGCCGAACCCGCGGCCGTCAACCGCTACCGGCGCACGAGCCGCGATTCGCTCGCGGCAACCGTGCGGGCGGCCCGGGCGCAGGCGTGGCACAACGGCGCGCTGCTCGCGCTGACCGGCATCTTCATCGCCGTCGTCGCGCTGGTCGGCGGGAACCTGGCGGCGAACGGCGACATCAGCGTCGGGGATCTCGTCGCGGCCGTCGGGCTGGCGCAGTTCCTGCAGACGCCGTTCTCGATCTTCGCGTGGGTCAACGGCCAGTTCGCGCAGGGCCGCGCGTCGGCGGGCCGGGTGGCCGACGTGCTCAACGCCCCGCTCGCCGTCCCCGAGGGCGGCGCGGCGCTGCCGGCCCCGGCGACGGGCCGGATCGAGTTTTCCTCGGTCAGCCAAGGAAAACTGCGTGAGCTCGACCTGGCCGTGCCCGCCGGGCAGCTGCTGGGTGTGGTGACCGCGGACCCGGCCACCGCGACCGACCTGCTCGACTGCTTCGGCCGCTTCACCGACCCGGCGGCGGGCACCGTGCGGGTCGACGCCGTCGATCTGTCCACTGTGGATCCGGAGCGGGTCCGCGAGGTGGTGCTCGTGGCCGCCCACGACGCCGATCTGTTCGAGGGAACGCTGGAGGAGAACGTGCGAGCGGGTGCACCGGCGGTGCCGGCCGGGGTGCTGGCGGCCGCGGCCGCCGACGAGGTGGCGAGCACGCTGCCGGCGGGCGCGGCGACGGCCGTGACCGAACGCGGGCGGTCGTTGTCCGGCGGGCAGCGCCAACGCGTCGCGCTGGCCCGCGCGCTCGCCGCGGACACTCCGGTGCTGGTGCTGCACGACCCGACCACGGCCGTCGACACGGTCACCGAAGCCCGCATTGCCGACGGCATCGCGCGGCTGCGCCGCGGGCGCACGACGATCGTCGTCACGACGAGCCCGGCCCTGCTCGCCGCGACCGACCGCGTGGTGCTGCTCGGCGACGGGCGCGTGGTCGCCGAGGGCGAGCACGCCGGTCTGGTCCGCGACCGCGCCGACTACCGCGCGGCGGTGCTCTCGTGAGCGCCCGCGAACTGCTCCCGACCGCGGACGGGCACCGCATCCGCGCCGTGCTGGGCGAGCTGATCCGCCGCTCGAAGGGCCGCGCGGCGGGCTCGTTCGCGTTCATCGTCGGCGCGACGGCGATCAGCCTGCTCACCGCTCCCCTGCTGGGCCGCGTCGTCGACCTCGTCGCCGATCACCGGCCCGGGACGGAACTCGTCACGCCGGTGGTCGAGCTCGTGCTCGTCGCGATCGCCTCGGCCATCGCGACGGCCATCGGCGTGTCGATGCTCGCGCGCCTCGGCGAGACCATGCTGGCCGACCTTCGCGAGCGGTTCGTGGACCGCGCGCTGGGCCTGCCGCTGGAGCAGGTCGAAAAGGCCGGGTCCGGCGATCTCACCACGCGCGTGACCAACGACGTGTCCGTGGTCGCGGAAGCCGTGCGCGAGGCCTTGCCGGAGCTCGGCCGCTCGGTGCTCACGATCGTGCTGACCCTCGTGGCCATGGCCGTGCTCGACTGGCGGTTCCTCGTCGCGGCCCTGCTCGCCGTGCCGATCCAGCTGCACACCGTGCGGTGGTACGTGCGGCAGGCGAAGCCGCTCTACGCCGCGCAGCGCGCCGCCGTCGGGGCCCAGCAACAGCAACTGCTCGACACCATCGGCGGCGCCAAGACCGTGCGCGCGTTCCGGCTCGCGGACGAACACGTGGAGCGCGTGCGGCAGCGCTCCGACGGCGCGGTCGAGCTGGCGCTGCGCGGGATCCGGCTCGTCACGCGGTTCTTCGGCCGGCTCAACCTCGCCGAGTTCGTGGGCCTGTCGGCCGTGCTCGCGGCCGGCTACCTGCTCGTGGGCGCGAACCTCGCCACGGTCGGCGTCGCCACCGCGGCGGCGCTGTACTTCCACAGCCTGTTCGGCCCGATCAACACCGCGCTCGCGCTGGTCGACGACGCGCAAGCGGCCACGGCGAGCCTCGCGCGCCTGATCGGGGTCGCCGATCTGCCGGCCCCGCTCGAGCCGCAGCGGCCGGCCCGGCCGGTGGACGCGTCGGTGAAAGCCGGCGCGGTCGGGCACTCCTATGTGGACGGTCACCCGGTGCTGCGCGAGGTCGACCTCGATCTGGCGCCGGGTGAGCGCGTCGCGCTCGTGGGTGCGAGCGGTGCGGGCAAGACGACGCTGGCGAAGCTCATCGCGGGCATCCACCGCCCCGGCTCCGGTTCGGTGTCGCTCGGGGGCGTACCGCTCGACGAGCTCGGCCCCGCCGCGACGCGGCGCACGGTCGCGCTCATCAGCCAGGAGGTGCACGTGTTCAGCGGCACCCTGGCCGACGACCTGCGGCTCGCGCAGCCCGAAGCCACCGACGACGAGCTGAAGACGGCACTGGCCACCGTGGGTGCCCTGGAGTGGGCCGAGGCCCTGCCGGACGGGCTCGCGACCGTCGTCGGCGACGGCGGCCACCAGCTCACCGTCACGCAGGCGCAGCAGCTCGCGCTCGTGCGGCTCGTGCTGGCCGACCCACCCGTTGCGATCCTCGACGAAGCCACGGCCGAGGCGGGCAGCGCGGGCGCGAAGACGCTGGAAGCCGCCGCGGCGGCCGCTCTCGCCGGCCGGACCGGTCTCGTCGTGGCCCACCGGCTCACGCAAGCCGCGGCGTCGGACCGGATCGTCGTCCTCGACGCGGGCGCTGTCGTGGAATCGGGCACGCACGACGAACTCGTCGCCGCGGGCGGCCGCTACGCGACGCTGTGGGCCGCCTGGTCGGGCACGCGGCGGGTGCCGGAGTGAGGCGCGCCGCAGCGGACGTGGTTGCATCCGCCAGGCAGTCGGCCTTAGGTTAGGCAAACCTGACTAATCGCGAGCGACCGCAAAGGACCGACGATGGCCCGCTACCCCCTCCTGTCCGCCGTGCGCGGGCGCGTCCGCATCGCCGGGGCGCTCGTCTCGGCGCTCGTGCTAGCCGGCGCGCTCACGGCGTGCGGCTCCGCCACCCCGTCCGGCACGGGATCGCCCTCCGCCGCCGGCGGCACGGACCCGGGCGCGTTCCCGGTCACCATCGAGCACAAGTACGGCTCGACCACGATCGAGAAGGCCCCGCAGCGCATCGTCACCGTCGGCCTGACCGAACAGGACGCGCTGCTCGCGCTCGGCGTCGTCCCCGTCGGCACCACCGACTGGCTCGGCAACTTCCCGGGCGCGATCGCGCCGTGGGCGAAGCCGAAGCTCGGCAACGCGCCGCTGCCGACCGTGCTGAAGGACACCGACGGTCCGCAGTTCGAGAAGATCGCCGCGCTGAAGCCGGATCTGATCATCGGCCTGTACTCCGCGCTCACGCAGGAGCAGTACGCCACCCTGTCGAAGATCGCCCCGACGATCGCGCAACCCAAGCAGTACAACGACTACGGCATCCCCTGGCAGGAGGAGACCAGGACCGTCGGCAAGGCGGTCGGCAAGGCCAAGGAGGCCGACGCGCTCGTGCAGGGCGTGGAGGATGAGTTCACCAAGGCCAAAGCGGCGCACCCCGAGTTCGCCGGCAAGACGGCGCTGATGGCCACGCAGTACGAGGGCTACTTCGTCTACGGCAGCGAGGATCCGCGCACGCGCATCCTGACGTCGCTGGGCTTCAAGACCCCGCCCAACCTGGACCAGATCATCGGCGACAAGTTCGGCGCGAACATCAGCGCGGAGCGCACGGACCTGCTCGACGTCGACGCGCTCGTGTGGATCGTCGACTCGCTGCCGGAGGGCCAGGCGACACTCGCCAAGGACAAGCTGTACTCCGGGCTGAACGTCGCCAAGCAGAAGCGCGAGGTCTTCATCGAGGACCCGAGCACCTACGGCAGCGCGACGTCGTTCGTCAGCGTGCTCAGCCTGCCCTACACGCTCGAGCGGATCGTCCCGCAGCTCACCGCCGCCGTCGACGGCAACCCGGCCACGGAGGTCAAGCCCGCGGCCTGATCACGGCGCACCCGAAACGCCCGGCCGGGGTTCGGCCCCGGCCGGGTGTTTCCGCGTTCACCAGGTTTTGCCGGCCTGTTCGCGGATCGTGTGGTTGATGCGGTTGAAGAAGTTGGTCAGCGCGATGTTCAGGGTGATCGCCGACAGCTGCTCGTCCTCGAAGTGCTTCGCGGCCGCGGCCCAGATCTCGTCGGTCACGCCGGGCGCGCCGTCCTGGATCCGCGTGGCGGCCTCGGCCAGCGCGAGCGCCGCCCGCTCCGCGTCGGTGTAGAACGGCGCTTCCCGCCAAGCCACCACGTTGTGCAGCCGCTCGTCGGTCTCGCCGCGCTTCTTCGCCGCCGTGACCCCGGAGAACACGCACGGGCTGCAGCCGTTGATCTGGCTGGCCCGCAGGTGGACCAGCTCCTGCACGCGCGGGTCGACCCCGCTGGCGTACGCGGCTTTGCTCAGCAGCTGGATCGCCGAGACGACGTCGGGATTCGCCGCGGTCTTGAGGCGTGGTTCCATCGGTCCTGCTCCTTCGTCGGTTACCTGTGCCCCCGTGGGGCCGTCATCTCCGTGACGAAGCAGTTCCGAGGAAGGTAACGCCATGACCCAGCCCCGCCCGGCGGATCCGGTCGCCGCCGCGTTCGAAGCGCAGCGCAACCGGCTGCGCGCCGTCGCCCACCGGCTGCTCGGCTCGGCCGCCGACGCCGAGGACGTCGTCCAGGAAGCCTGGCTGCGGCTTTGCCGCCAACACCCGGCCGAGATCCGCAACCTGGGCGGCTGGCTGACGACGGTCGTCGGCCGGCTCAGCCTCGACGTGCTGCGAGCGCGCCAAACCCACCCGGAGACCACCGCGGAAGACCTGGTCGAGGCCGCCGAAGAGGGTGCCTCCCCGGACGAGGACGCGGCGCTCGCCGACTCGGTCGGGCTCGCGCTGCTCGTGGTGGTCGAATCGCTGGGCCCGAACGAGCGGCTGGCGTTCGTGCTGCACGACCTGTTCGCGGTGCCGTTCGAGGAGATCGCCCGGATCCTGGGCAAGTCGCCCGCGGCCGCGAAGATGCTCGCCAGCCGCGCGCGCCGGAAGGTGCGGGCGACCGACCGGCCGGTTCACCCCGCTCAGAGCGAGGTGGTCCAGGCCTTCCTGACCGCGGCTCGGGACGGCGACTTCGAGGCGCTGCTGCGCGTGCTCGACCCCGACGTGAAGCTGATGGTGGACGGTCCCGAGGGGCCGGCCGTCGTCCTCGGCGCCACCAAGGTCGCCGCGGGTGCGAAGGTCGCGGCCACGGCGGCCGCGAGCGGCCGGCTGGTGACGGTCGGCGGCCGGCCCGGGATCGTGGCCCGGCGCGCGGGCGGCACACCGTTGTCGGTGCTGGTGTTCACCGTCGCGGGCGGGCGGATCACCGAGCTCTCCGTCGTCACCGATCCGGACCGGCTCGCCGCGCTGGACCTGCCCGCGTGAGTCAGGAGTCCATGGCCTCGATGAGGGACTTCGGGCGCAGGTCCGTCCAGTTCCGCTCGACGTGGTCCAGGCACGCCTGGCGGCTGTCCGGGCCGCACGCGGTGGTCCAGCCCGCGGGCACGGCCACGAACTCGGGCCACAGGCTGTGCTGGCCCTCGTCGTTGACCAGCACGAGGTAGGTGCCGTCGGGGTTCTCGAACGGGTTCGTCATGGCTTTTTCCTTTCCTGGGTTCAGTGTTCTTCTGCTGCGAGGCGGACCAGCGCGCCGAGAGCGCGGAACCACGTGTCGGCCAGATCCCGGACCGTGCCGGCGGACGCGACGGCCGCGGGCCACGACCAGTACACCGCCAGTGCCGGCCCCGCCGGCTGTTCCTCGGCCAGTGCGTTGACCGTGAGCGCGTGCGACACCCGCTTGCCCGGGTCGGCGCCGAGGTCCGCGGCGTCGCCTTCGGGGGCGTACTCCCAGTCGCCGCCGCCGGCGTGGCCGAACCGGCCCATGTAGTTGAACTCGAGCTCCGGCGCGGGCAGCGCGGCGAGTTCGGGCCCGGTCACCGGGTTCAGGTGCCGCAGCAACCCGAAGCCCATCCCGGCGACGGGTGCCGCGGCCAATCCGGCCTGTACCCGCGCCAGCGCGGTCCGCGCGGCGGGGCCGCCGGCGAACGCGTCGGCGAGGTCGAGTTCGCCGAGGTCGAGGCAGACGGGCACGACGCTGGTGAACCAGCCGACGGTGCGGGACAGGTCTGCCCCGCCGGCCAGTTCGTCCTCGCGGCCGTGGCCTTCGAGGTCGACGAGCGTCGCGGTGCCCTCCCCCGCGCCGTGGCGGCGGCGCCAGTCGGCGACCGCGAGCGCGAGGCCGGTGAGCAGCACGTCGTTGACCGTCGCCCGCAGCGCGGCGGGCGCGCGGCCCAGCAGCGGGCCCGTGACGTCCGGCGACAGCGTCACCGCGAGGCTCTCCACGGAGGATTCGACGTCGCGTTCCGGATCCCGCGGCCGCTGCAGCGGCAATGTATCGCCGCCGCTGAGCACCGACCGCCAGTGGTCCAGCTCCACTTCGCGGCGGGGGTCGGCCGCGCGGGCGGCGAGCTCCTCCGACCAGCGGCGGAACGACACGTCCACCGGTGCCGGTTCCGGCTTCCGGCCGGCCGAAACCGCCTCCCACGCCTGCGCGAAGTCCGGCAGCAGCACGCGCCACGACACGCCGTCGATCACGAGGTGGTGGATCAGCACCAACAGCCGGCCCCGCGCCTCGCCGGCGTCGAACCAGGTCGCACGCAGCATCGCACCGGCGTCCGGGTCGAGCCGCGCCCGCGTGGCCAGTGCCTCTTCGGCGATCACCTTCTCCAGCGCCTCGCCGGAGAGGCCGCGAACGTCCACTCGCGACACCCAGTCCGTCACGCCGACCGGGCCGGGCACCTGCAGCGCCCACCGGGCAGGCGACCGGTCGAGCCGCGCCCGCAGCATCGGGTGCCGGTCGGCGACCGCCTGCAGCACGGCGGTGAGGGTCTCGCTCGTCAGCTGCGCGGGCGTGCGGAGCAGCGCCGCCTGGTGGTACCCGGCGATCGGCCCGCCGAGCTCACGCAGCGCGTGCATGATCGGGGTCAGGCCGGCCGTGCCGGTGCCGTCGTCGCGCACCACGGTCACGTCACGCACCTCGGTCGCGACCTCGGCCAGCCCCGCCACGGTCCGGTGGCGGAACACGTCCCGCGGCGAAATCCGCAGCCCGCCCGCGCGCGCCCTGGCCACGAGCTGCATCGCGACGATGCTGTCCCCGCCGAGGGCGAAGAAGTCGTCGTCGACGCCGAGACCCGGCACGCCGAGCACGTCGCCGACCAGTGCGCACAGCTCACGCTCCCGGTCGGTCGAGGGCGCCCGGCCGCCGACCTGACCCGAAAAGTCGGGCGCGGGCAGCGCGGCCCGGTCGAGCTTCCCGTTGGCCAGCACCGGAAGTGCGTCGAGCACCACGAACGCGGCCGGCACCAGGTGGTCGGGCAGCACGGCGACGGCGTGGCGCCGCAATTCGGCCGCGTCGACCGGTGCGCCCGGCACGACGTACGCGACCAGCTGCTTCACCCGATCCGCCCGCACGACGACCACGGTCTGCGCGACGGCCGGGTGCCGGTCCAGCGCGGCCTCGACCTCCGCCGGCTCCACGCGGAAGCCGCGGATCTTGACCTGGTCGTCGGCGCGGCCGCCGAAGTCGAGCCGCCCGTCCTCGGTCCAGCGCGCGAGGTCGCCGGTGCGGTACATGCGGGTGCCGGGCTCGCCGTACGGGTCGGCCACGAACCGCTCGGCGGTGAGCGCCGACCGGCCGAGGTAGCCGCGGGCCAGGCCGGCGCCGGCGAGGTACAGCTCCCCCGTCACGCCGGGCGGCACGGGCCGCAACGATCCGTCGAGCACGTAGGCGCGGGTGTTGGCCACCGGGCGGCCCACGAGCGGCCGCTCGCTGTCCGCGATCCGCGCGAGGAGGGCGTCCACTGTGGACTCCGTCGGGCCGTACAGGTTGACCGCCTCGGTCCCGTCGAGCGCGGCCAGCCGGCGCCACAGCGCGTCGGGCACGGCTTCGCCGCCGACGCCGACCACGGGGAGCGGGCAGCGGTCGCCCTCCACCAGCCCGGCGTCGGCCAGCTGCGTGAACAGCGACGGCGTGACCTCGATGAAGTCCAGTGCTTCCCGCCGGATCAGCGCCGCCAGCTGCTCGGGGTCACGGCGCACCTCGTCGGGCACCACGTGCACGGCGTGGCCGTCGAGCAGCCACAGCTGCGGCTGCCACGACGCGTCGAAGGAGAACGACCACGCGTGGCCCACCCGCAGGTGTTCGCGCCCCGTCCGCGCCACGGCCGGGCGGTGCAGCGCCGCCCAGTGGCTGTGGAACAGGTTCACCAGACCCGAGTGCGGCACGACCACGCCCTTCGGCGTCCCGGTGGAGCCCGACGTGTAGATCACGTACGCCGCGTGCTCGGGTCGCAGCGGGCGCAGGCGATCACCGTCGGTCAGATCGGTGCCGGGCCGGTCGAGGGCGAGCAGGTCCGGCAGCAGCGCCGTGGCGGCGAGTTCCCGCACCGAGCCCGTCAGCTCGGGCACCGTGAGCAGCAGGCCCGGCTGGGCGTCGGCGAGCATCGCCGCGAGCCGCTCGGCCGGGTAGTCCGGGTCGAGTGGCAGGTACGCGGCACCGGCCTTGTGCACAGCCAGGATCGCCGTGAGCATCTCGGCCGACCGCGGCAGCGCGAGCGCCACCAGGGTCTCCGGACCGGCGCCGCGTTCGACGAGTGCCCGGGCGAGGCGGTTGGCGCGGGCGTTGAGCTCGGCGAACGTCCAGGTCGCGCCCCCTGCGACGGCGACCGCGTCCGGAGAACGGCGCACCTGGGTCTCGAACAGCCCGGCCACCGTGTCCGGTTCGACGTCGAGCGCCGTGTCGGTCCAGTCGTGCAGGATCCGCTCCCGCAGCTGCGCCGGCAGCACGTCGACCGTCCCGGTCGGACGGTCCACATCGGACACCAGCGCGGCCAGCAGCAGCCGCATCCCGGTGAGCAGCCGCTCGGCCGTCTCCTCGGTGAACAGGTCCGCGCGGTACTCGGCCGTGAGTTTCAGGCGTTCGGCCGGTTCGACGGCCCAGGTCAGCGGGTAGTGCGTGGAGTCGCGGTGGTCCACGATCTCCGCGTGCAGCCCGTCGCCGTCCGGTTCTTCGTCCGCGCCGGGGTAGCTCTCGAACACCACGAGCGTGTCGAACAGCTCGCCCAGACCCGCTTCGCGCTGGATGTCGGCGAGGCCGATGTGCTGGTGCGGCAGCAGCGCGGACTGTTGCTCCTGCACGCGCTCGAGCAGCACCGCCAGCGGTTCGGCCGGGTCGTGGCGCACCCGCACCGGCACGGTGGTGATGAACAGGCCGAGCATCCGCTCCACGCCCGGCAGCTCCGGCGGGCGGCCGGCGACGGTCGCGCCGAACACCACGTCGGTGCGCCCGGTGAGGGCACCGAGCAGCAGGCCCCACGCCGTCTGGACCAGGGTGTTCACCGTCCAGCCGCGTTCGCGGGCGAACGCCGTGAGCTCGGCCGTCGACTCCGCCGTCAGCTCGAGGGTCCGCCGCCGCGGCAGCGCCGGTGCGCGGTCCGGGTCCACCGGAGCGAGGTGCGTGGGCTCGCTCAGGTCAGCGAGCGCCTCGCGCCACGCCGCCTTGGCCGTGGTGGCGTCCTGGTCGCGCAGCCAGCCGAGGTACCCGCGGTACGACGGTGCCGGCGCCGGCTCGCGGCCGGCGTAGAGCGCGGACAGCTCGCCCAGCAGCTGCGGGACGGACCAGCCGTCGAGCAGCAGGTGCTGGTGGGAGACGACGAGCCGGTGGTGCCCGTCGGCGAAGCGCACGAGCAGGAACCGCAGCAACGGCCCGTCGGCGACGTCGAACCGGCGGCGCTCGTGGGCCAGTTCCGCTTCGAGGCCGTCGTCCCCGCACTCCCGCCACTCCCGCCACTCCGGTTCGGCGGAGCGCGCGACGAGCGCGACCGGGCGGCCGGACGCCAGGTACCGGTAGCTCGTGCGCAGGTTGGGGTGCCGGGCCAGCACGGCGCGCACCGCGGCCCGCAGGCGCGGGACGTCGAGCGGGCCGTCGAGGTCGAACCCGAACTGCACGGTGTAGACGTCCGGGCCGTCGGTGTCCGCGGTCGAGAGGAACAGCAGGCCGGACTGCAGCGGCGTGAGCGGCCAGACCTCGGCCGTCTCGGGCGTCGTCACCCGCAGCTGCGCGTGTTCGTCCTCGGTCAGCTCCAGCAGCGGCCGGCCGTCGTCCGACGCCGGCGTGGCGAGCAGCTCCCCCGCGACCTCGGCGAGCCCGGCCACCGTGCGGTGGCGGAACACGTCCCGCGCGCCGAGCAGCAGGCCGGCGGCGCGGGCGCGCGCGACGAGCTGCATCGCGACGATGCTGTCGCCGCCGAGGCGGAAGAAGTCGTCACGCACGCCGACCCGGGGCAGGCTGAGGACACCGGCCACCAGCCGCGCGAGGACCTCCTCCCGCGGTGTCGCCGGTGCGTCGTCGCCGGTCTCGAACTCGGGCGCGGGCAGCGCGCGGCGGTCGAGCTTGCCGCTCGGGGTGAGCGGCAGGGCGGCGAGCGGCACGACGGCGGCGGGGACAATGTGCTCGGGCAGCGTCCCGGCGACGTGCTCCAGCAGCTCCTCGGCCGGCCGGTGCAGCACGACGTACGCGACGAGCTGCCGTCCTTCGTGGACGATCACCCGGGCCTGCGCGACGGCGGGGTGGGTACCCAGCGCGGCTTCGATCTCACCGAGCTCGACGCGGAAGCCGCGGATCTTGACCTGGTCGTCGGCGCGACCGAGGAACTCCAGCCCGCCGTCCGCGGTCCAGCGCGCGAGGTCGCCGGTGCGGTACATCCGCTCTCCGGGTTCGCCGAACGGGTTCGCGACGAATCGTTCGGCCGTCAGCCCGGGCCGCGCGAGATAGCCGCGCGCGAGCTGGACACCGGACAGGTACAGCTCCCCGGTCACGCCCGGCGGCGCGGGCCGCAGACGGGCGTCGAGCACGTGGGTGCCGGTGTTCCACACCGGACGGCCGATCGCGACCCGGCCCGACGGCGCGACCCGCGCGGGCGCGGCGGTGACGTCCACCGAGGCTTCCGTGGGGCCGTACAAGTTGTGCAGTTCGGCGTCGAGGTCGAACCGCCGCACCAGTTCGGCCGGCAGCGCTTCGCCGCTGCACAGGACGCGGCGCAGACTCGCGCACTCGCGGGCACCCGGTTCGCCGAGGAACACTTCCAGCATCGACGGGACGAAGTGGACGGTCGTCACGCCCTCCCGCCGGATCAGGCCGGCGAGGTACGCGGGATCCTTGTGGCCCTCGGGTTTGGCCACCACGAGGGTCGCGCCCGTGATCAACGGCCAGAAGAACTCCCACACCGACACGTCGAAACTCGACGGCGTCTTCTGCACCACCCGGTCTTCGCAGGTCAGACCGTACTCGCCCTGCATCCACAACAACCGGTTGACGATGCCCGCGTGCGGCACCACCACACCCTTCGGCCGCCCGGTCGACCCCGACGTGTAGATCACGTACGCCGGCGCGTCCCGAGCCACGCGCACGCCGAGGTTCGCCGAGTCGTAGCCGTCGGTGTCCACCGGACCGTCCAGTACCACGGCCGGGGCCGCGTCGGCCACCATGAACTCACGACGCTCAGCCGGGTAATCCGGATCCAGCGGCAAATACGCCGCGCCCGCCTTGTGGATGGCATAGAGCGCGACGATCAGCTCCAGCGACCGTGGCAACGACACCGCGACGACCGCCTCCGGCCCCGCGCCCCGCTCCCGCAACCACCGAGCCAGCTGATTCGCGCGCCCGTTCAGCTCCGCATAAGACAGTGACGCACCTTCGAACACCACCGCGCGCGCATCCGGCGTCCGCGCGACCTGAGCCTCGAACAACTCCGGCAGCGTCACCGCCGGGACCTCGTGGGCCGTGCCGTTCACCGCGTCCAAGGTCGCCGATTCGGTGGCGGACAGGACGTCGAGCGAGCCGATCGGCGCGGCCGGGTCGGCGGCGACCTGCTCCAGCACGCGCACGAGGCGCGCCGCGACGGACTCCACCGTGGCGCGGTCGAACAGGTCCGCGCTGTACTCGACCGCGCCGGCGAGCACGCCGCCGGGCTGCTCGAGGAAGCCGAACTCCAGGTCGAACTTCGCGACGTCCTGCGCCACGTCTTCCCTCGTGACGGTGAGCCCGGGCAGCTCCGGCGGACCGGCGCCCGCCGGCAGGTACACGACCATGGTCTGGAACAGCGGGTGCCGCGCGAGGGATCGGTCCGGGCCGGCCGCTTCGACGACGCGGTCGAACGGCAGGTCCTGGTGGGCGAACGCGGCCAGATCCGTCTCCCGCACGCGGCGCAGCACCTCGCCGAACCCCGGGTCGCCGGCCAGGTCCGTGCGCAGGACCAGCGAGTTCACGAAGAACCCGACCAGGTCCGTCAGCGCCTCGTCGGAGCGGCCGGAAACGGGGGCGCCGAGCGGGATGTCCGTGCCCGCGCCCAGGCGGTGCAGCAGCGTGGCGACCGCGGCCTGCGTGAGCATGAACATGCTGACGTCGTGCGCGAGCGCCAGTTCCCGCAGCCGGGCCGTCAGGTCCGCCGGCAGCTCGAACGTGACGGTGCCGCCGCGGTGGCTGGCCTCGGCCGGCCGTGGCCGGTCGGCGGGCAGGTCGAGTTCTTCCGGCACCGCGGCGAGCGCCTCGCGCCAGAAGGCGGCCTGGCGATCCTGCTCACCGTCGAGCAGCGTCCGGTGCCACAGCGCGTAGTCCGCGTACTGCACCGGCAACGCTGCCCACTCGGGTGCGTTCCCCGCGAGGCGGGCGCGGTAGGCCGTGGCGAGGTCCGCGAGCAACGGGCCTTCGGACCACTCGTCGGTGACCACGTGGTGCAGCAGCACGAACAGCACGTGCTCGTCGTCCGCCTCGGTGTACAGGCGCACGCGCACCGGCGGCTTCTCGTCGAGGCGGAACGGAACGTCCACTTCGGACTGCATCCGCGCGGCCGCGTCAGTGACGCGCTCGGTGGCGAAGTCGAGCGGGGCTTCGACGATGCGCTGCGCCGCGACGCCCTCGTGCTCTTCGAACACTGTGCGCAGGACCTCGTGCCGCTGCACGACGTCGCCGAACGCGCTCCGCAGCGCGCCGGCGTCCAGCTCGCCGCGCAGCCGCCACGCGTAGGGCAGCGAATACGTCGTGGCCGGACCTTCCAGCCGGGACAGGAACCACAACCGCTGCTGCGCCGCCGAGAGCGGCAGCACCGCGGCCCGTTCCCCCGCGGCGAGCTCGGGCCGGTCGCCCGCGGGCGCGGTGAGCCGTTCGGCGAGCCGGGCGACCGTCGGAGCCTCGAACACGTCGCGGACGCTGACCTCCGCGCCGAGCGCGCGGATGCGCGACACCAGCCGCATGACCAGCAGCGAGTGGCCGCCGAGGGCGAAGAAGTCGTCGTCGATCGACGGCTGCGCGACCCCGAGCACGGCCGCGAACACCGTGGCCAGCTCGCGTTCCCGCTCGGTCCGCGGCTCGCGGCCGCCGTCCGCGGTGAACTCCGGATCCGGCAGGGCGGCCCGGTCGAGCTTGCCGTTCGGGGTCACGGGGAACTCGGCGAGCACCACGACCGCGGCCGGCACCAGGTGCTCCGGCAGCGTCTTCGCCAGCTCGGCCCGCACGTCGGCGGGAGCGCCGGTGACGTAGGCGACCAAGCGCTCGTCACGAGCGAGCACCACCGCGCCGGTGACGCCGTCGAGCGCCGCGAGCGCGGCTTCGATCTCCCCGAGCTCGACGCGGAACCCGCGCACCTTGACCTGGTGGTCGACGCGACCCAGGAACTCGAGCACCCCGGCGGCCGTCCAGCGCGCGAGGTCCCCGGTGCGGTACATCCGCTCTCCGGGCGCGCCGAACGGGTTCGCGACGAACCGTTCGGCCGTCAGCCCCGGCCGCGCGAGATAACCGCGCGCGAGCTGGACACCGGACAGGTACAACTCCCCCGGCACACCCGGCGGCACCGGCCGCAGCCGCGCGTCGAGCACGTGAGTGCCGGTGTTCCACACCGGACGGCCCAGCGGCACGCCGGGTCCGGCGAACGGCCCGACGGCCGGGTACGCCGTGACGTCGACCGAGGCCTCCGTCGGCCCGTAGAGGTTGTGCAGTTCGGCGGGCAGCAGTTCCGCGAACCGGGTGGCCACGTCGGACGGCAGGGCCTCGCCGCTGCACAGCACGCGGCGCAGACCGGTGCAGCCGGCGGCCTCGTCGAGGAACAGCCGGAGCATCGACGGGACGAAGTGGACGGTCGTGATGCGCTCGTCGCGGATCACCCGCGCCAGGTACCCCGGGTCTTTGTGGCCCTCGGGTTTGGCCACCACGAGGGTCGCGCCCGTGATGAGGGGCCAGAAGAACTCCCACACCGACACGTCGAAACTCGACGGCGTCTTCTGCACCACCCGGTCTTCGCCGGTCAGGCCGTACTCGGCCTGCATCCACAGCAGCCGGTTGACGATGCCCGCGTGCGGCACCACCACACCCTTGGGTTTCCCGGTGGACCCCGACGTGTAGATCACGTAGGCCGGAGCGCTGGGCGAGACGCGCACGCCGAGATCGGCCGAGTCGTACGCGCTCACGTCCACCGGACCGCCCAGCACCACGGCCGGCGCCGCGTCGGCCACCATGAACTCACGACGCTCAGCCGGGTAATCCGGATCCAGCGGCAAATACGCCGCACCCGCCTTGTGAATCGCATACAACGCCACGATCAACTCCAGCGACCGCGGCAACGACACCGCGACCACCGACTCCGGCCCCACACCCCGCTCCCGCAACCACCGAGCCAGCCGATTCGCGCGCCCGTTCAACTCGGCATACGTGAGCTCGCGACCCTCGAACACCACCGCGGCCGCATCCGGCGTCCGCACCACCTGAGCCTCGAACAACTCCGGCAGCGTCACCGCCGGGACCTCGTGGGCCGTGGCGTTCCACGACTCGACGACCGAGAGCTCACCCTCGGAAACGACGTCGAGCGCCGCGACCGGCACCGCCGGATCCTCCGATGCCTGCTGCAGCACCGAGCCCAGCCGGGCGAGCAGCCGCCACGCGGAATCGGCGGACCAGCGATCCGCGGCAAATTCGAGCATGAGGGTCAGCGGCCCGTCGCCGGCTTCGTCGACGAGCGTGAAATGCAAGTCGAACTTGGCCGTCGCGTGCCCGGGTTCGAGCCACGTCGTGGGCAGCCCGAGCGCGTCCGGGTCGCCGCCGGGCCGGTAGTGGTAGCCGACCATGACCTGGAACAACGGGTTGCGGCCGGGCACGCGCGGCGGGTTCAGCTCCTCCACCACGCGGTCGAACGGCAGGTCCTGGTGCGAGAACGCGACCAGGTCGGCGGCCTTGACCCGCGCCAGCAGCTCGCCGAACGCCGGGTCGCCGCTCACGTCCGTGCGCAGCACGAGGGTGTTCACGAAGAACCCGACGAGGTCGTCGACCGCCGCGTCGGTCCGGCCCGCGATCGGCGCGCCCAGCGGCACGTCGGTGCCGGCGCCGAGCCGGTGCAGCAGCGCGGCGACAGCCGACTGCAGCACCATGAACAGGCTCGCCCCGGTCTTCGCCGCCAGCTCGCGCACCGCCGCGGCGAGGTCGCCGTCGAGCGGCAACCGCACTTTGCCGCCGGCTCCGCTCGGCCGCGCGGGCCGCGGCCGGTCGGCGGGCAGCGGGATCTCGTCCGGCAGTCCGCGCAGCGCCTCCGACCAGTAACCGAGCTGCTCGGCTCCGGCGTCGGCGAGGAAATCCTGTTGCCACAACGCGAAGTCCGCGTACTGCACCGGCAGCGGAGTCCACTCGGGAGCGCCGCCCCGCAGGCGGGCCGCGTAGGCCGTGCCCAGATCCGTCAGGAACGGCCGGTCGGACCATTCGTCGGTCACGGCGTGGTGCAGCAGCACGGCCACGACGTGGTCGTCGTCCGCGACGCGCAGCACGTCGATCCGCACGGGCAGCTCGCAGGCGAGGTCGAATCGTCGCCGCGCGAGCTGCGCGACCTTTTCGTCCACTTCGGACTCAGCGCAGTCGCCCGCGGCCAGCGGGATCTCCGGGGAGTCCACGACGGACTGGTACGGCTCGCCCTCGTGCTCGGCGAGCACCGTGCGCAGCACCTCGTGCCGCGCCAGCACGTCACCGAACGCGAGCCGCAGCGCCTCCACGTCGAGCGGTCCGCGCAGGCGCACGAACAGCGGGTACGTGTACGCCGCCGCCGTGGTGCCGATGCGGTCGAGCACCCACATCCGCCGTTGCGCGGCCGACAACGGGATCCGTTCCGGCCGCTCTCGCGGCACGACGGCCGGACGCGCCGGCGCCGTCGAGCCCGCCCGCGCGGCGAGTTCCGCCGGGGTCGGTGTCTCGAACAGGTCCTTGATCGCCAGTTCCGCGCCCAGTTCGGTCCGCGCCCGGCTGATCAGCCGGGTGGCCAGCAGGGAGTGCCCGCCGAGGTCGAAGAACGAGTCCTCCACGCCGACGCGCTCCAGGCCGAGGACTTCGGCGAACAGCGCGCACAGCACTTCTTCCTCGCGCGACTCCGCCGGCCGGCTTTCCGCGAGGGCCACCGCGGGCTCGGCGTCCGGCAGAGCCCGGACGTTGAGCTTGCCGTTGTCGGTCAGGGGCAGGCGGCCGAGGGTCACGAACGCGGCCGGGACCATGTAGTCCGGCAGCTGCCGCTTCAGCTCGTCGCGCAGTTCCTGGACGAGGTCGGCGCTGCCGCGCGCGGCGGTGGGCCTGTTCGCGAACCGCGCGAGGTTCGTGCCGGTCGCCGCGGGCGCGTACAGCCCCGACACCGGTGCGTCGCCACGCACGAACACCGCGTCGAACACGCCGTCCACACCGGTCGACCACGTGGTGTGCACCGAGTAGCCCCGCCGTTCGCCGAGTCGGTGCACCGCTTCCGGTTCGACCCCGTCGCCGGGACCGTGGAACCGGTCGAGCACGTCGAGCAGCGGTGCACCCGCGTCGAGCGCGCGCATCGCGGCGAACTCCGCGGCGAGCCGGGCGTCCGGGATCCGGCTCACGCGCAGCCGGTCACCGGTGAGCTGCGGTTCCAGCGCGGCGAGCGAACCCACCTCGTCCCACAGCAGGCGCGGCGCCTGCGCGACCGGCACCTCGCCGGCCGGGTCCTTGCTGAGCACCACGTCGTAGCGGTAGCGGCTGAGCTCGTTGTGCAGCGCGGCGCGTTTCACGCGGATGCGTGCGCCGACGCCGGGCAGCGTGTGCGCGAGCGCGGTGAAGTAGTCCGGGTCGAGCAGCAGCTCCTTCTCCAGCGCGGCCCCGCGTTCGATCGCGCGCCGCAGCGCAGCGACGTCGGACGTCGCGTCGGCGCGGGTCAGCTGGATGGCCGTGTGTAACGAGCGGGCGAGCCGCAGGTTCCGGACGTCGCCGACGAACAGTGAACCGCCGGGCGCCAGCAGGTCCAGCGCGCTGCTCAGCACGCCCGTCAGGTAGTCGACGCTGGGGAAGTACTGGATCACCGAGTTGAGCACCACGGTGTCGAAGTGCCCGTGCGGCAGGCCGGTGAACTCGTCCGCCGGCTGCGCCCGCAGCGTGATTTTCGCGGCCAGCGCCGGATCCCGCTCGAGCTCGCGCGTGAGCTTGCCGATCACCGGCGCGGCGAGGTCCGTGCCCCAGTACTCCTCGGTGTGCGGCGCGAGCTGCCCCATGAGCAGGCCGGTGCCGACGCCGATCTCCAGGATCCGCCGCGGCGCCAGCTCCCGGATGCGCGCGACGGTCGCCGAGCGCCACTCCCGCATGTGCGCGAGCGGGATCGGCGCCCCGTCGTAACTCGAATCCCAGCCGGCGAAGTCCTCGGTGAACAGCGCGGCCGGGATCTCGGTGTACTCGTCGGAGTAGATCTGCTGCCACTCCCCGACCTGGTCGGCTTCGGCCGCGTCGCGCGCGGTGCCGCTCAGCTCGGCGGGCACGACGTAACCGACGAGCCGCTGCAGCCCGGGTGCCGACGGATCCGGTCGCGCCAGCACCGCCGCCTGCCCCACCTGCGGGTGCCGCGCCAGCGCCGTCTCGATCTCGCCCAATTCCACCCGGTAGCCGCGGATCTTGACCTGGTCGTCGGTGCGGCCGAGGAAGTCGAGGTTCCCGTCGGGCCGGCGGCGGACGAGGTCACCGGTGCGGTACATGCGCGCCCCGGGTTCGCCGAACGGGTCGGCGACGAACCGCTCCGCCGTCAGTGCGGGGCGCCCGAGGTAACCGCGGGCCAGGCCCGCGCCGGCGATGTAGAGCTCACCCGG
Source organism: Amycolatopsis sp. NPDC051903 (assembly GCF_044452505.1). Taxonomy (NCBI): domain Bacteria; kingdom Bacillati; phylum Actinomycetota; class Actinomycetes; order Pseudonocardiales; family Pseudonocardiaceae; genus Amycolatopsis; species Amycolatopsis sp. NPDC051903. The sequence continues at coordinate 482,035 of NZ_JBITBT010000002.1, forward strand.
CACGCCGTCGGGCACCGGCCGCAGCCAGCTGTCCACAATGTACGCACGCGTGTTCCAGATGGGCTCGCCGACGGTGGGAGTGGCGCTGTCGGTCGTGCCGCCGCCGAGGGCGTTGATCGTGTACTCGGTGGGGCCGTAGAGGTTGTAGCCGTACACGCCGTCGGTGTCGCGCAGCCGGTGCCACACCGATTCGGACACCGCTTCGCCGCCGAGCAGCACCAGGGCGGGCCGGTGACTGCCGGGGCCGTCGTCGAGCAAACCCTCCTCGATGAGCAGGTGCGCGTACGTCGGGGTCACGTTGACGACATCGACCTCGTGGCGGTCGCAGTACGCCACGAGCGCGCGGGCGTCACGGCGCAGTTCCTCGTCGCACACGTGCACCTCGTGGCCCTCGACGAGCCACAGCAGCTCTTCCCACGACATGTCGAACGCGAACGACACGGTGTGCGCGATGCGCAGGCGTCGGCCGCCGGCCGACGCGATGGCGGGCCCGAAGATGGCTTCCTGGTGGTTGAGCTGCATGTTCGTCAGGCCGCGGTACGGCGTGACGACCCCCTTCGGCTTCCCGGTGGAGCCGGAGGTGTAGATGACGTAGGCGGGGTGGGCCATGCGATCCGCGCGGTCCCGGCTGAACAGCGGCCGTTCGGCGTCATTCAGTTCGCCCGCCGACAGCGCGGTGAGCTCGGCCCGGATCTCCGCGCTGTCGAGCAACACGCGGGGCAGGCCGGCGGGCAGGTCCGGGGCGACAGCGGTGGTGGTGACCAGGCACAGCGGCCCGGCGTCGTCGAGCATCAGCGCGAGCCGGTCGGCCGGGTAGTCGAGCTCCAGCGGCAGGTACGCCGCGCCCGTGCGCAGCACCGCGAACAGCGCGACGACCATGTCGATCGAACGCGGCAGCCCGAGGGCGACCACCCGCTCCGGTTCGGCACCACGCGAAAGCAGCAGCCGTGCCAGGCGGTTCACGGCCGCGTCGAGCTCCGCGTACGTGAGCCGCTGCTCACCGAAGACGAGCGCGGTCGCGTCCGGCGTGCGCGCGGCCTGGGCCGCGAGGAGGTCCGCGACGGTGTCCTCGACCACCGGGTGCTCGGTCGCCGACCAGAGCTGCGCCAGCTCCGCGCGGCGTTGCGCTGACACGGTTTCGAGCGCGCCGACGGGGGCGGTGAGGTCGCCGACGAGCTGCTCGACGAGGCTGGTGTAGCGGGCCAGCAGCACCTCGGCCTGGTCCGCTGGGATCACGTCGGCGCGGTAGGACAGCGTCACGCGCATCGCTTCGCCGGGCGTGACGACGAGCGTCAGCGGGTAGTGCGTGGCGTCGACGTTCACGAGGTTCGTGATGCCGTGCCGGTGCCGCAGCCCGGCGTAGCGCTCGTCGCCGTCGGCGCCGCGAAGCACGAACAGCGTGTCGAACAGGACCCGGTGCCCGGCCTCGCGCTGGAGCACACCGAGGCTCATGAACTCGTACGGAGTGAGGTCCAGCCGCTCGGCCTGCAAGCGCCGCAGGAGGTCGAGCACCGGTTCGTCCGGCCGCAGCCGGACGCGCGCCGGCACGGTGTTGAGGAACAGGCCGATCGTGGTCTCGATGTCCGGCACCGCGGCCGGGCGGCCGGCGACGGCGGCGCCGAACACCACGTCGGTGCGCCCGACCATGGTGGACAGCACGAGCGCCCACGCCGCGTTGAGCACGGAGTTCACCGTGAGGCCGTGGCGGCGGGCTCGGTCGCGGACGCGGCGGGTCAGCTCGGGCGAGAGGTGCGCGTCGAGGTTGACCGGGGTCACGGGTTCGAGGCCCTGGGTGTCGGGGCCGATCAGCGTCGGCTCGCTCAGCCCGGACAGCGCCGCGCGCCACGCGGCCGCGGCCTCGTCGACGTCCTGGCGCGACAGCCACTCCAGGTAGTCCACATAGGACCCCCCGGCCGGCACCGCGCCGCCCTCGTAGTGCGCGAAGAGCTGTTCCAGGAACAGCCACGCGGACCAGCCGTCCCACAGCAGCAGGTGCCGGTTGAGGACCACGCGGTCGCGCTCGGCGCCGAGCCGCACGAGCGTGATCCGGAACAGCGGCGGGCGGCCGAGGTCGAAGCGCGTCGTCCGGTCGCGTTCCATCAGCTCGGCCAGGCGCGCCTCGCGGTCCGCTTCGGACAGTCCGCGCAGATCCACTTCGGTCACCGGCGGGCCGAATCCGGCGGTGACGAACTGCACCGGGCCGCGCAGGCCTTCGCTGGTGAAGCCCGCGCGCAGGCTCGGGGTGCGCTCCAGCAGCGCGGTGCACGCGGCCCGCAGGCGGTCGGCGTCGAGGTGCCGGGCGAAGTCGACGGCCTCCTGGATCGTGTAGACGTCCACGCGCGAGGTGTCGTAGCTGGAGTGGAAGAACAGGCCTTCCTGCAGCGGCGAAAGTGGCCAGATGTCGGCCAGCGGCAGCGGGCTCAGCCGTTCGACGTGGTCGATCTCGTCCTGCGCCAGCTCGACCAGCGCGAGGTCCGACGTGGTCAGGCCGGCTGTGGCGACGTCGGCCGCGGCGAGTTCGGCCAGCGCCTCGAGGACGGCGTCGACCACGTCCGCCGGGCCCGCGACGTGCAGCGCCAGGACCGGGCCGTCGGCGGTGTCCTCGCAGGTGGCGCCGACCCGCAACGCGTGGGCGCCGACGGGCACCCCCGGGCCGGCCGTGAACGCCCAGTCGGCGTCGCCGGCGGGCACGCGGCCCGCGTAGCGCAGGAGCACGTCGGCGCGCGCCAGCTGCGCGAACAGCGGCGCGGCCTGCGGGTTGAGGTAGCGCAGCAGGCCGTAGCCGAGCGGGTCGGGTGCGGCGCGCACGAGATCCTTGACCTGTTTGAGGTCCGTGGCCGTGAGCCGCACCGGGCGCACCGCGTGCAGCGCGCCGACCACCTCCGGGGTCCCTTGTGGACGGTCCTGGACGTCGACGACCAGCTCGCCGCCGGCTCGGGCGAGCGCGGTGAGCAGCACGTCGGTGACGTCGCCACGAACGGAAGCGGGCAGGTCCTCGACGAGGGCACGGCTCTGCTCGACCGGGAACCGCACAGTCCGTTCGATCCGCGCGGCACCGGCCGGGATGGTGGCCGCGCCGGGCGCGAGCGTCGCCGCCCAGTGCTCGAGGCCGGCCAGCAGTTCCGGTGCCTGCGCCCGCTCGGTCACCGCGCGGGCGTGGGTGCGCAACGACGTTCCGACGGCGGCGAACACCGGAGCGCGACCGGCCTGCACCGCGGTCCACGCGGTCGCCAGGTCGGCGGCGAGCACCGGCCACGACACCGCGTCCAGCAGCAGCGGGTGGGCCGACAGCCGGAGCCGGTCGCCGTCGCGCACGGCACGCAGCAGGTGTCCGGCGTCCGGGTCGAACCTGTCGCCCTGCAGCACGTCCACGGCGTCGACCGCGCCCGCCGGCCGGGTTTCGAGCGACCACAGCACCGACGCGACGCGGCTGCGCTTGAGCCGCAGCCCCTCGTGGTGGTCGAGCACGGCCTGCAGCGCCGCGGCCAAGCTCTCCGGATCCGCGTCGGCCGGGATCCGCAGCTCGACCGACTCGGCAGCCGCGTCGCCGAGTTCGCGCAGCCGGTGGACCTCGGGCAGCAGCGGGACGTCACCGACACCGTCCGGATCCGCGGCCTCCCCGGCCGGCGCCACGGGTTCTCCGAACAGCGCCGCCAGCGCCGCGGGCGTGCGGTGGGTGAAGACGTCCTTGGGGCTCAGGGCGAAGCCCGCGCGCCGCGCCCGGCTCGACACGCTGATCGACGTGATGCTGTCGCCGCCGAGGAGGAAGAAGTCGCCGTCGGGGCCGACGCCGGCCAGCCCCAGCACGTCGGCGAAGATCGCCGCGAGCGCGGATTCGCGGGCGTCGCCCCGGTCGGTCGTCGCCGGCGCGGCCGGCACCTGCGGGGCCGGCAGGGCCCGGGTGTCGAGCTTGCCGCTCGGGGTGAGCGGGAACTCGTCGAGCACGACGAGCGCGTGGGGCACCATCGTCGCGGGCACCGCGGCGGTCAGCGCCGCCCGCAGCTCGTCCGCCTCCGCCGAGCCGGCGACGTAGCCGACGAGCGCGCCGTCACGGACGACCACGGCGGCCGCGCGAACGCCGGGCTGGGCCGCCAGGACGGCCTCGATCTCGCCCGGCTCCACGCGGTTGCCGCGGATCTTGACCTGCCGGTCGGTGCGGCCCAGGTACTCCAGCTCGCCGTCCGCGCGGCGTTGCACCAGGTCACCCGTGCGGTAGAGCTGGGAGCCCGGTTCGCCGAACGGGTCGGCCACGAACCGTTCGGCCGTCAGCCCGGGCCGGCCGTGGTAGCCACGCGCCAGCTGCACGCCGCCGAGGTAGAGCTCGCCGGGCACGCCGTCGGGCACCGGCCGCAGGCAGGTGTCGAGCACGAGCAGGCGCGTGTTCCACACCGGACGTCCGATCGGGACGGTGGTTTCCGGGCCGCCGCGGAACGGGAAGTACGACACGTCCACGGCCGCCTCGGTCGGGCCGTAGAGGTTGTGCAGCGGCACGCCGGTCAGCTGCCGCCAGCGCGCGGCGGCCTCACCGGGCAGCGCTTCGCCGCTGGTGAAGACACGGCGCAGCGGGGCGGCCCAGCGCGGGTCTTCGGTGACCTCGTCGACGGACAGGAACGCAGTCAGCATCGACGGCACGAAGTGCAGCGTCGTCACCTGCTGCTCGCGGATCACGTCGGCGAGGTAAGCCGGGTCGCGGTGCCCGTCGGGGCGGGCGAACACGACAGCGGCGCCTTCGCGCAGCGCCCAGAAGAACTCCCACACGGACACGTCGAAGCTCGACGGCGTCTTCTGCAGCACCCGGTCGTCGGCCGTCAGCCGGTACTCGTGCTGCATCCACGCGAGCCGGTTGACGATCGCGCGGTGCGTGACCAGCACGCCCTTGGGCCGCCCCGTCGACCCGGACGTGTAGATCAGGTAGGCGGCGTCGTCCGGCCCGGCGACCGGGCCGGGGGTCTCGGCGACGACCGGGCCGTCGACCGGCACCAGCTCCGGCCCGGCCGGCACCCGGGCGGCGGTGGCGGGTTCGGTGACGACGAGCCGCGCGCCGGAGTCGGTGAGCATGTACTCGAGGCGGTCCGCCGGGTAGTCGAGATCGAGGGGCAGGTACGCCGCACCGGCCTTGAGCACGCCCAGCAGCGCCACCATCAGCCCGGCCGACCGCGGCACGGCCACGCCGACGACCGAACCGGGCCCGGCGCCCCGCGCGCGAAGCCGGCGGGCCAGCACGGCGGCGCGTGCGTCGAGGTCCGCATAGGACAGTCGTTCGGCTTCGGCCACCACGGCGATGGCGTCCGGCGTGTCCGCCACGTGCCGTTCGAACGCGGCCAGCAGCGTCTGGTCCGGGACGGCGACGGCCGTGGCGTTGAGCTCACCCAGCCGTTCCAGCTCCGCGGCCGACACGAGGTCCACGTGCGCGACCGGCGCATCCGGCGCCGCGGCGAAGGATTCCAGCACCCGCACGAACCGCTCCGCGAGCCGCTCGGCCGCCCGCGCGCCGAGGCGCGCCCCGTCGAACTTGAGGCCGAACTCGAGCGTGTCGCCGGGGGTCGCGATGAGCGCGACCGGGTAGTGCACCGCGTCGACGACCTCGACCCCGGTCACGCGCAGCACCCCCGCGGTGTCGTATTCCCGCGGGTAGTTCTCGACCACCACGAGGGTGTCGAACAGCTCCTCCTGTCCGACGCCGGCGATCCGCTGCAGCTCGGCGAGGCCGAGGTGCTGGTGGTCCAGCAGTGCCGCCTGCTCGTCCTGCAGCCGCCGCAGCAGCCCCGCGACGGTGTCGCCACCGTTCCAGCGGACACGCACGGGCAGCGTGTTGAGGTAGAGCCCGACGGCGTCTTCGATGCCCGCGACGCCGGGGTCACGGCCGGACACGGTACTGCCGAAGACCAGGTCACCGCGGCCGGTGAGGCGGCCGAGCAGCAGGCCCCACGCGCCGTGCAGCACGGTGCCGAGCGTGAGGCCGTGCTCGCGGGCGAACGCAGTCACGCGCGCGGTCGTCGCCGCGTCGACGCTGAAGTGCACCCGCGAGGGCTGTCGTGGCTCGGCGCCGGCCGGCCGGCCGACGAGGCGGGTCGGTTCCTCGATGCCCGCGAGCGCCGTCCGCCAGGCCTTTCGCGCCGCGTCGTGGTCCCGGGCAGCGAGCCGGCGCAGGTGCGCGGGGCGCGACGCCGGTTCAGGCGCGAGGGGTCCGGTCGCTCCGTAGCGGGCCAGGAGGTCGCGGACCAGCACGGCGACGGACCAGCCGTCGGCCACGATGTGGTGGAACGTCAGCGCGAGCCGGTCCCCGCCGGCCAGCGTCGCGCGCAGCAGCGGCGGCCGGTCCAGCGCGAAGCGACGTTCGCGGTCGGCGGCCAGCGCGCCGGCCGCGGCGTCGGCCGGCACTTCCCGCCACGGCAGCTCGGCGTGGGCGGCCACGACCTGGACCACCCGGCCGTCGTCGAGCTGGCGGAACCCCGAGCGCAGTGACGAGTGCCGGTCGAGCAGGTCCTGAACGGCACGCCGCAGCGTCGCCGGGTCCACCGCGCCGGCCAGGTCGAAGATCTCCTGGACGGTGTACACGTCGTCGTCCTCGAACGCGGCGTGGAAGAAGAACCCCTGCTGCAACGGCGTCACCGGCAGCACCTCGGCGTGCGGGCCGAGCGCCGCGAGGTCCTGTTCGGACAGTTCGAGCAGCGGTTCCGCCGAATCGTCCACAGTGGTCACCTCGCCCGCACACCGGGCGAGGGCCTCGGCGGTGCGGTGCTGGAACACCTGGCGCGGGGTGATGGCCAGGCCGTGGCCGGCCGCGCCGAGCACGAGCCGGATCGAGGAGATGCTGTCGCCGCCGAGCGCGAAGAAGTCGTCGTCCGCACCGGCCGAAGAAAGGCCGAGGACGTCGGCCATCACCCGGCACAACGCGGTTTCCCGCGGGGTGCGCGGGGCCCGGCCCTGCACGAGCGCGGCGAAATCGGGCAGCGGCAGCGCGGCCCGGTCGAGCTTGCCGTTGGTCATGATCGGCAGCCGGTCCAGCGGCACGAACGCCGCGGGCACCAGGTAATGCGGCAGCGCCTCTTCGACGCTCGCGCGCAGATCCTTCATCAACGTGGCCGGGTCGCGGTAGACCACCGGCACGTTGGCGAGCGTCCCTTCGGTCGCGCCCAGGTAGGCCGCGACCGGTTCTTCGCGCGAGAGCACCAGGTCGAACGCGGTCGGCGCCTCGGCCGACCACGTCGCCACGGCGCGGTAGCCGGCCGCGCCGGCCAGCTCGGCCAGGACGTCCGGATCCATCGCCGCGCCGGCCACGGCCGGCAGTTCGCCACCGAGCGCGCGCAGCGCCGTGAGGTCCGGGATGAGCCGTTCGTTCGGGATCGCCGCGACGCGCACCGCCGCCGGGCCGTGCTCGGCGAGGTGCGCGGAGAGCGCGCCGGACGACCCCAGGGTGGCCCATGGCACCACCGGGATTTCTTCTGCGCGCACCGATTCGGTGCGCAGCACGACGTCGTAGCGGTACCGGCTGAGCTCGTTCTCGTACGTCGTGCGCTTCAAGCGGATGTCGGCCGTCGCGAACGCGCCGCTCCGCTGCGGCAGCCCGGCGAAGAACCCGGGGTCGAGCACCAGCTCGTCTTCGCGCGCGACCGCCGAGTCGACATCCGCCAAGGCCGGGTCGCCCTGCGCCGCCGCGATGCCGGCCCGCAGCACGCGCTGCAGGCTCAGGTTGCGCACGTCGCCCACGAACACCGAACCGCCCGGGGCGAGCAGGCCCGTGGCCTGGCTCAGCACGTCCACGAGGTACCCGGCGCTCGGGAAGTACTGGACGACGGAGTTGAGCACGATCGTGTCGAAGTGCCCCGCCGGCAGGTCACCGAGCTCGTGGGCGGGCCGCACCCGCAGGTGCACCTTGCCCGCCAGCTCCGGCCGCGCGGCGACCCGCGTCTCCAGCAGCCGCACGACCTCCTCCGACAGGTCCAGCGCCCAGTACTCGTCGGTGCCTGGCGCCAGCTTCGACAGCAGGAGCCCGCTGCCGACGCCGATCTCCAGCACCCGTCGCGGCCGCAGGCGCCGGATCGAGTCCACAGTGGATTCCCGCCACGCCCGCATGTCGGCCAGCGGCAGCGGTTCGCCGTCGTAGCTGGAGTTCCAGCCGGTGAAGCCCTCGTCGAACGGATCTCGGTCGGCCACCGAGTACAGCAGCTCGTGCACGTCCTTCCACCGGCCGACCTGCGCGGCCTCGCGAGCGGCGTCCCGCCCGGCGCCCGGCGCGCTCTCCGGCACGACGTACGCGATCAGCCGCCGGTCGCCCGGCTTCACCTCACGTGGCACGACGGCCACGCGCGCGACGCCGTCGTGCGCCGCGAGCACGGACTCGATCTCGCCGGGCTCAACACGGAACCCGCGGATCTTCACCTGGTGATCGGCGCGGCCGAGGAAGTCGAGGTGGCCGTCGGCGCGCCAGCGGACGCGGTCGCCGGTGCGGTACATGCGCTCGCCCGGCCCGGCGAACGGGTCGGCGACGAACCGCTCGGCCGTGAGCCCGGCGCGCCCGACGTAACCGCGCGCGAGACCCCGGCCGCCGACGTACAGCTCGCCCTCCACTCCCGGCGGCACGGGGTTGAGCGCGGTGTCGAGCACGTAGCACCGCGTGTTGGGGTCGGGGCGGCCGATGGGGATCGGCCCGGTCCAGTCCGCTTCGGCGGGCCAGAGCGTGGAGTTCACCGTCGCTTCGGTGAGCCCGTACGCGGCGACGACGCGCAGGTCCTTCGCCCAGCGGGCGATCAGCTCCGGCGGCACAGTCTCGGTGCCGACGATGAGCACGGCGCCCTTCGGCAGCTCGCACTCCGGCGGCAGCGCCGCCACCAGCGAAGGCGGCAGGATCATGTGCGTCGCCGCGTGGTCCGCGATGTAGCCGGTGAGTTCGACACCCGCGACCCGCCGGTGCGCCGGCACGACGATCACGCGCCCGCCCACGCACAGCGACATCACGAGGTCCCACACCGTCACGTCGAACCCGGCCGACGCGAACTGCACGACCCGGCTCTCCGGCGTGATCCCGATGCGCTCGGTGGCCGTGGTGATCAGGCTGCCGATGCCGTCGTGCGTCAGGGTCACGCCCTTCGGCCGGCCGGTGGAGCCGGAGGTGTAGATGACGTAGGCAGCGCGGTCGAGCCGCAGGTCACCGAGGTCGACCGGGCCGCCCTCGTGCGCGTCGAGATCACGGCGCACGGCGGGATCGTCGAGCTCGATCCGGCCGACGCCGTCGAGGTCCGGCAGCTGACCCGCGGACTCCGCGACGGTCAGCACGGCTGACGCGCCGGAGTCGGTGAGCAGGTAGGCCAGGCGGTCCTCGGGGTGGTCGAGGTCCAGCGGCAGGTACGCGGCGCCGGACTTGAGCACACCCAGCAGGCCCACGACCAGGTCGATCGAGCGCGGCAGCGCCACGCCGACCACGTCCTCGGCACCGACCCCGCGGGCCGCGAGCAACCGGGCGAGCCGGTTGGCGGCGTCGTCGAGCTGCGCGTAGGTGAGCTCGTCGCCCTCGCACACCACGGCGACGGCGTCGGGCTGCCTAACGACGACCCTCGCGAAGGCCTCGGGCCAGGTCACCTCGGGAGAGTCGAACGGTGAGGTGGCGAAGTCGGTCAGCACGAGCTGCCGTTCGCGCGCCGTGAGCAGGTCGATGGCGGCGATCGGGCGGTCCGGCTGGTTCGTCATCGCGTCGAGCACGGCGAGGAACCGGCGTTCGTGGCCGGCCAGCTCATCGGCGTCCGCCGCGGCGGCGAATTCGATCCGCAGGCCACCGGCCGCGCCGGCGTCGTGCGCGGTCACGGCCAGGTCGGTGACGGGCCCGAGCGCGACGCTGTGGACGGTGGCGGCGGCCTCGCCGAACGCGACCGAGACCTCCGGCAGGAAGTTGAGGCTCAGCCCGGTCAGCTCGTGCATCCCGCCGGTGAGGCTCAGGTCGCGGGCGAGGTCTTCGCCGCGGTAGCGGCCGTGGTCGAGCAGGTCCGCGACTTCGCGGGTGATATCGGCGACCAGTTCGGCCGGCGTCGTCGCCGGCCGAGCGGACACCCGCAGCGGCAGCAGGTTCGACAGCATGCCGGGCCGCTCGCGCAGCACGGCGTCGGCGCGGGCGGCGACGGGCAGGCCGAGCACCAGGTCCTCGGCCCCGGTCACGCAGTGGGCGTAGGCGGCCAGCGCCGCGAGCGTCACGCGCGACAGCCGGGTGCCGTGATCGCCCGCGAACTTGCGCAGCGCGTCGGCACGTGCGGGCGGCAGGGTGACGCAGCGGCGCACGACCGCACCGTCCCCGCCGGCCAGGCGCACCGGATCGGGCCGCCCGGCGAGCTTTTCCCGCCAGAACGCCCGATCCGTCTCGTACGCGGCGGAGTTCCGGTACGTGTCCGCGGCCTCGAGCAGGGGGGCGACCGTCCACTCCACAGTGGACTCGGCGCCGGCGTAGTGCGCGGCGGCGCGGCGGGTGAGCGCCGCCTGGCCGTGCGCGTCGAGCACCAGGTGATGGTAGGTCTGTACCCACCACACCCGGTCCGGCCCCAGCACGAGCAGGGCGTGCGCGGTCAACGGCCCGCGGGCGAGGTCCACCGGCTCGGCGAGCGCCGCGCGCACCCACGCGTGCGCCGCCGTCGCCGGATCGGCCTCGCTCGACAGGTCCGTCACCGGCACGTCGTCCGCGACGGCGGCGGGGTACTGCCGCGGCACGCCGGAGTCGTCGGCCTTCGCCGTGACGTGCAGACCCTCGGCCTCACCCACCGCGCGGCGCACCGCGCCGGCGAGCCGGGTGAGGTCGACGCGGCCGCGCACGTCGGCGTACCAGCCGATGCGGTACGCCGGGTCCGCCGGGGCGAGCGACTGAGCGAAGAAGACCCCGGCCTGCGCCGCGGTCAAGGGGGAACCGGGCACGACGCCGGTCATCTGGGAGCCTCCACCGTTGACTGAAAGCTGATCTGCCTGCGAGCTGTGCGCCGGTCAGCGCGTGGCGCTCACCGCGTACTCCGACACCTCCGGCGCGACCGCGCGCCGGTCCACAATGGACTTCAGGATCTCGCCGACGCGGACCGCGGTGTTCGACAGCAGCGACGACGTGATGCCGTGCGTGTGCTCGGTCCCGCCCTGGAGGTAGAGCCCGCCGCGCACGGCCGGCTCCGTGGTGATGCGGTAGTCGCGCTCCACGCGCAGCCGGCCCTCGGCATCGCGCCGGCACGCCGTGGCCAGGTCACCGAGCAGCGGCGTGGGATCCGCGGGGAGGTAGCCGGTGGCGTAGACCAGTGCGTCGGCGTCGAGCACCGTGCGTTCGCCGGTGGTCAGGGTTTCGACAGTGGCGCTCACGTGGGTGCCGTGGTCGGTGACGTCGACGGGGCGGGACACGTTGAACAGCCGCAGCCGTTCGACGCCGCGCACCTTCTCCTGGTACGTGCGCCGGTAGAGCTCGTCGATGAGATCGAGGTCCACGGCGGAGTAGTTGGTGGCGCCGTGGTAGCGCATGAGCCGGTCCTTGACGGGCTCGCTCGCGGCGTAGAAGTGGTCCACGGCCTCGGGGTCGAAGATGCGGTTGGCGAACGAGCTGTCGTCGGCCGGGCTGTAGCCGTAGCGCGCGAACACCGCGCACACCTCGGCCCGCGGGAACTCGTCGTGCAGCAGCGCCGCGACCTCCGCCGCGCTCTGCCCGGCACCGACCACCACGAACCGGCGCGCGTCGCTGCCGCGCAGCCCCTCGACGCGCGGCAGCAGCTCGCTGTTGTGCCAGATCCGCTCACCCGCGGTGATCCCGTCGGGCAGGTTGGGCCGCAACCCGGTGCTCAGCACGAGGTTGCGGGCGCGCAGCTCGACAACTTCACCGGCCTCACCGCCGCACCGTGCGCGCACGTCGAAGAACACCACCTCGCCGCCGTCGCGGACCGGCTCGACGGAGAGCACTTCCGTGCCGTAGGAGACGAGGTCGTCGACCTTCGCCGCCGCCCACTCGAAGTAGTCGTGGAACTCGATCCGCAGCGGGAACAGGTTCTTGTGGTTGATGAAGTCGACCAGCCTGCCCTTGGCGTGCAGGTAGTTCAGGAAGCTGAACTCGCTCGTCGGGTTGCGCATGGTCGCGAGGTCCTTGAGGAACGAGACCTGCATCGTCGCGTTGTCGATCAGCATGCCGCGGTGCCAGCCGAACCGGGGCTGGCGCTCCAGGAAGTGCGCGGTGACCGTGCCGCTCGACCCGGGCGCGGCGTTGTGCTCGGTCAGGGCGATCGCGAGAGCGAGGTTCGAAGGCCCGAAGCCCACCCCCACCACGTCGTACACCGGCACCTGGCCCTCGACCACTGCTCGTGACATGAAAGTCCCCTAGCGCGGCACTGCCGCATCTCGGTTCTCGGCTCGGCTCTCCACAGCGAAAAAGCTCAGGAAACCCTAACCTAACTTAGGAGAGGCTCAGCTAGTACCTTGTGGGTGATGTTCGTCCCGCCGACCGCTCGACTTCGAAAGGGAATCGCCGATGCGCGTGGCCATGTTCGGCTACCAGACCTGGGGGCACCGCACCCTGCGAGCGCTGATCGACGCAGGTCACGAGGTCGTCCTCGTGGTCACGCACCCCAAGAGCGACCACGCCTACGAGAAGATCTGGGACGATTCGGTGGCGGAGCTGGCCGCGGCGAACGGCATCCCCGCGCTGCTGCGGAACCGGCCGGACGATCCGGAGCTGCTGGCCGAGCTCAAGGCCGCGGAGCCGGAGCTGATCGTGGCGAACAACTGGCGCACGTGGCTGCCGCCGGAGATCTTCACCCTGCCCGAGTTCGGCACGCTCAACGTCCACGACTCGCTGCTGCCCGCGTACGCCGGCTTCTCGCCGCTGATCTGGGCCCTCATCAACGGTGAGCCCGAGGTCGGGGTGACCGCACACCTGATGAACGCCGAGCTCGACGCGGGTGACATCGTGGTCCAGCGCGCCGTCCCGGTCGGCCCGGAGGACACCACGACGGACCTGTTCCACCGGACCGTGGACCTCATCGAGCCGATCGTCACCGAGGCGCTCTCGCTCATCGGGACGGGCACCGTGGTGCCGCTCCCCCAGGACCGCTCGAAGGCGAGCTTTTTCCACAAGCGCGCCCCGCGCGACAGCCTCATCGACTGGACGTGGCCGGCCGCGGACATCGAGCGCCTGGTTCGCGCGCAGTCGGATCCGTACCCGAACGCGTTCACCTACCACCGCGGCGCCGAACTGCGGATCGTCCGCGCCTCGGTGTCGGCGGGCCACTACGGCGGCACACCGGGGCGCATCTTCATCAGGGAAGGCGACGGCGTGGTGATCGTCGCCGGCCCGGACGCCCGGCGCGGACACTCCCCCGGCCTGCTGGTCGAGCGCGTCCGCACGGCCGACGGCGCGGACCTCGCGGCGGCCGACTACTTCACGACGATGGGCGGGTACCTCACCGATCGGCCCTGAGCGGTCGAATCGCCGGAATCGCCGGTGGGACGGGGTACGGTGACCGCAACCGTTTCCCGGCGGGGGCGCCGGGTGCCACGACCCTGGGGAGGGACCCGTCATGCCCACACCGATGTCCGCCGAACGCGCCCGCGAATTCCTCACCGAGGGCAACCGCAGCGGGGTGCTCGCCACGGTCCGCCCCGACGGCCGGCCGCACGCCGTGCCCGTGTGGTACGCGCCGGACGGCGCCGATCTGGTGATCAACGTCAGCCAGGACAGCGTGAAGGGCCGCGCGATCGCGGCGTCCGGTCAGGCCGCGCTGACGGTGCAGGAGGACGCGCCGCCCTACACCTTCGTCACCGTGGACGGCTCGGCGGAGATCGTCACCGACCCGGCGCGGGTGCGGGCCGGGTCGGAGCTGATCGCGCGGCGCTACCTGCCGGCCGAGGCCGTGGACGGGTTCGTCGGTTACGCGACCGCGCCGGGCAAGGTGCTCGTGGTGCTCCACCCCGCGCACACCGTCGGCATCGACGCCGTGGCCGGCTGAGCGCTCAGCTCTCGGTGACCTTGCCGTCGACGACTTCGAAGCGGCGGGTCACCGCGACGGCTTCCAGCATGCGGCGGTCGTGCGTCACCAGCAGCAGCGTGCCGGGGTAACGGTCCAAAGCGGACTCGAGCTGCTCGATCGCGGGCAGGTCCAGGTGGTTGGTCGGCTCGTCGAGCACGAGCAGGTTCACCCCGCGCGCTTGTAGCAGCGCCAGTGCGGCCCGCGTGCGTTCGCCGGGCGAGAGCGTCGCGGCGGGGCGCAGCACGTGCGCGGCCTTGAGGCCGAACTTGGCGAGCAGCGTGCGGACGTCGGCGTCGGGCAGCGCCGGCACCTCCAGCCCGAACGCCTCGGCCAGCGGGACGTCGCCCAGGAACAGCCGCCGCGCCTGGTCGACCTCACCCACGACAACACCGGGACCGAGCGCCGCGCTGCCTTCATCCAGCGGCAGCCGGCCGAGCAACGCGGCCAGCAGCATCGACTTGCCCGCGCCGTTCGCGCCGGTGATGGCCACCTTGTCCGCCCAGTCCACCTGCAGGTCGACCGGGCCGAGCGTGAACGAACCCCGCCGCACCACGGCGCCGCGCAGCGTCGCGGCCACCGCACCCGCGCGCGGGGCCGCGGCGATCTCCATCCGCAGTTCCCACTCCTTGCGCGGTTCCTCCACGACCTCGAGCCGTTCGATCATGCGCTCGGTCTGGCGCGCCTTCGCCGCCTGCTTCTCCGTGGACTCACTGCGGAACTTGCGGCCCACCTTGTCGTTGTCGGTCGACTTGCGCCGCGCGTTCTTCACGCCCTTCTCCATCCACGCGCGCTGCATCTGCCCGCGGGCCTCCAGCGACGCCTTCGTGGTGGCGAACTCCTCGTACTCCTCGCGCGCGTGCCGCCGGGCGACGGCGCGTTCCTCCAAATAGGACTCGTACCCGCCGCCGTAGGAGTTCACCTGCTGCTGCGCCAGATCCAGCTCCACGACGCGGTCGACGGTGCGCGCGAGGAACTCGCGGTCGTGGCTGACCAGCACGGTCCCGGCGCGCAGGCCGGTGACGAACCGCTCCAGCCGCGTGAGTCCGTCGAGGTCGAGGTCGTTGGTGGGCTCGTCGAGCAGGAACACGTCGTAGCGGCTCAGCAGCAGCGACGCGAGCCCGGCGCGCGCGGCCTGGCCGCCGGACAGCGACACCATCGGCTGGTCCAGGTCCACGGCCAGCCCGAGCTCCGCCGCGACCTCACCGGCGCGGTCGTCCAGGTCGGCGCCGCCGAGCGCGAGCCAGCGGTCCAGCGCGGCGCCGTACGCGTCATCCGCTCCGGCGGCCCCGGCCGTGAGCGCTTCGGTGGCGGCGTCGAGGTCGCGCTGCGCGTCGGCGACCCCGGTGCGGCGCGCGAGGAACTGCCGCACCGACTCCCCCGCCCGCCGTTCGGGCTCCTGCGGCAGGTGACCGACGGTGGCCGTCGGCGGGTTCAGGCGGATCTCCCCCGCCTCCGGGGGCTGCAGGCCGGCCAGCGTCCGCAGCAGCGTGGACTTGCCGGCACCGTTGACGCCGACGAGCCCGACGACGTCGCCGGGGGCCACGACCAGGTCGAGGCCGGAGAACAGGATGCGGTCGCCGTGGCCCGCGGCCAGGCCCTTCGCGACGAGTGTTGCGCTCATTTCCCGGCCGAGTCTACGGGGGCGCCCCCGATCGGCCGACGCGCTCCCAGTGTGTCGAGTGTCGTCCCGGTCACTCATCGTCGGTACCCTGGGCGGGTTGCGAATCCAGCGAGCAGTGAGGTCGGTGAAGACGATGGCGGAACCCGCCGGCACGGTCGCACTCGGCCAGAGGGCGAAGCAGCGGGAGCCCGGCTCGGCCCCGCCCCGGCCCACGGTCAGCAGGCGCCGCGAGGTCAGTCACGCGAGCGCGCGATCGCTGTTGATGACGGTGCTCGGCGAGTACGTGCTGCCGCGCGACCGTCCTGTGTGGACGTCGACGCTCGTCGAGGCGCTGGGCATGCTGGACGTGGAGGAGAAGTCGGCGCGCCAGGCGCTCGCGCGGTCGGCCGCCGAGGGCTGGCTGGTGTCCGAACGCGTCGGGCGCCGCGTCCGCTGGTCCCTCACGCCGCCCGGCCGGCGGCTGCTCACCGAAGGCGCCGAGCGGATCTACGCGTTCGGCCGCGAGGCCATCGCGTGGGAGGGCCGCTGGCTCATGCTCATCGTGTCGGTGCCCGAGGCCAAACGCGACCTCCGCCACCGCCTCCGCACCCGCCTGACCTGGGCCGGCTTCGGCTCGCCCGTCGCGGGCGTGTGGGTGAGCCCCGACCCGAGCCGCCAGCACGAAGCGCAGCAGATCGTCGCCGAACTCCAGCTCGACGCCCAGGCGATGTCGTTCACCGCGCAGTACGGCGAGGTCGGCGAGCAGGACAGCATGGTCGAGCGGTCCTGGGACCTGTCCGAGCTGACCGACCGCTACGAGGACTTCATCGACCGCTTCACCGGTCTGCGCCCGGCCGGCGGCCCGGCCGTGCTGCGCGCGCAGACCGAACTCGTGCACGAATGGCGCCGCTTCCCGTTCCTCGACCCGAGCCTGCCGGCCGAGCTGCTGCCCGCCGAGTGGAGCGGCCGCAAGGCGAGCGAGCTGTTCCACTGCAAGCACGTCGAGTGGCGCCCCGAAGCGCAGGAGTACTGGGACAAGCTGGTGGACACCGAGGACAAGGCGTGACGCACCTGGACCGCGAGGGCGACCTGGCGGTCCTGACGATCGACGAACCGCCGCTGAACCTGTACACGACCTCCCTGCAGTCTTCGCTCCTGGACGCCCTTTCGTCGCTCGAGACCACGCCGGCCCGGGCGCTGCTCATCCGCGCCGAAGGCCGCGTCGTGAGCGGCGGCGTCGACGTCGCCCTGTTCGACGCCCAGCGCTCGGCGGCCGAGGCCCGTGTCTTCCTCGATTCGCTGATGACGGTGCCCGACCGCCTCGCCGCCCTGCCGTTCCCCACGGTCTTCGCCGCCCACGGCTTGTGCCTCACGTGGGCCTTCGAGGTCGCTCTCGCCTGCGACCTGCTCCTCGCGGCCCCGCGGGCGAAGTTCGGCTTGGTCGAGAAGGTCGTCGGCCTGACCCCGGCCATGGGCGGCACCCAGCGCCTGGCCGCGCGGGCCGGCGTCGTGCGGGCCAAGGAGTTCGTCTACACGGGCGAGACATACTCCGCCACGGCCCTGGCGCAGTGGAACGTCGTCAACCGCGTGCTGCCGGACGAGGACTTCGACTCCGCCGCCCGCGCCTTCACCGCCGCACTCGCCGCCGGCCCGACGCGCGCCCACGCCGCCACCAAACGCGTGCTGGCCCACTTCGAACACGGCGGGGTGCCGGAGGCCAACGCCCGCGTCACGGCCATCGCCGCGGAACTCTTCGACACCGAGGACCTCCGGGGCGCGGTGAAGTCGTTCCTCACGGACGGCCCGGGCAAGGCCACTTTTACCGGGCGCTGAACGTCGCTGTGTCCCGCGGTCAGCCGCGCCGGGTGGCGCGGACGACGACGTCGTGGAGGGGCACGCCGTGGAGCATCCGCTGCGGTTCCTCGGCGGTGACGATCTCCCACTCCGTCTGGTCGAGGCGGGCCGTGACGGCCGCGGCGGTGGCCGACGCCTCGGCGGGCGGGTGGTGGCCGTGACCGGTGTGCACGTGGCCGACGATCAGCAAGGTGCCGCCGGGCGCGACCCAGCGGGCGAGGCGGTCGTAGAAGGCCGGCTGTGGCATCGCCGGGTGGGCGTAGTGGGTGGTGACCAGGTCGAACCGCGTGCCCGGGTCCCAGGTGGTCAGGTCGGCTTCCACCCAGCGGACGCGCTCGGCGCCGGCGGCGCGCGCGAGCGCTTCGGACGAGATGTCGGCGGCGGTCACCTGCCACCCGCGTCCGGCCAGCCAGCGCGCTTCGGCGCCGGCGCCGCACCCTGCGTCCAGTGCCGTGCCCGGCTTCAGCTCACTCGTTTCCCGCGCGAGGTACGGGTTGGGCGGGGCTACTCCGGTGCTTCCGCTCCAGTGCCGCTCCCAGTACTGCTTGTCGAACTCGGGCATCAGTCGTCCTCCTCGGCTCCCTTCGATCTTGCCGACCCGTCCGGCGGATCGGCAAAACTTGTTGCCGGACTGGCAAACTTTCGGCGTGAACACGACCCCACCTCGGCGCATTCAGCCCGCTGAACGTGGTTTTCCAACGCGAACAATGTCCACGTTTGTGCTTGACGCAGGTGGTCTGGACCACCACACTGAACGCAGCGCTCACCGGTGATCGAGATCGACGACGACCTCCCTTCCCCCCACCGAGGAGAGCCATGTCCACACGCCGATCGAGGAAGTTCTGGTCCCTCGCCGCGTTGATCCCCGTCAGCCTGGGGCTCCTGACCGCGCCGGTGCCGGCGTCGGCCGCGCCCGCCGCGTTCACGCATCCGGGTGTGCTCGTGAGCAAATCGCAGCTGGATTTCGTGCGGGACAAGGTGAACGCGGGCGCGCAGCCGTGGAAGAGCGCCTACGACCAGATGATGGGCAGCACGTACGCGTCGCTGTCGCGCACCCCGAAACCGCGTTCGGTCGTCGAGTGCGGCTCGTACTCGAACCCGAACAACGGCTGCACCGACGAACGCGAAGACGCCATCGCCGCGTACACCGACGCCCTCGCCTGGTACTTCACCCAGGACGCCCGCTACGCGCAAAAGGCCATCGCCCTGATGGACGCGTGGTCGGGCACGATCACGGACCACACCAACAGCAACGCGCCGCTGCAGACGGGCTGGGCGGGTGCGTCGTGGTCGCGCGCCGCCGAGCTCATCAAGTCGACCTACTCGAGCTGGCCCAACGCCGGCCGCTTCGCGACGATGCTGCGCACCGTGTACCTGCCGAAGCTGCTCGTCGGCAGCAACAGCAACGGCAACTGGGAACTCGTGATGATGGAGGCGGCCGTCGGCATCTCCGTCTTCCTCGACGACAAGTCCAGCTACGACCAGGCCATGACGCGCTACCGCAACCGCGTGGCCGCCTACGTCTACCTCTCCACCGACGGCGCCCTCCCCAAGACCGTCCCCGGCAGCGGGCTCTCGACCCGCGACCAGATCGTGAACTACTGGCAGAAACAGTCCACCTTCATGACCGGCCTCACCCAGGAAACCTGCCGCGACTTCGTCCACACGGGCTACGGCATCGCCTCCATCGCCGACGTGGCCGAAACCGCGCGCATCCAGGGCCAGGACCTGTATTCCACCGACGTCGGCGAACGCCTCCGCCAAGCCCTCGGCTTCCAATCCAAGTACCAACTCGGCGCCGCCGTCCCCACCAACCTCTGCGGCGGCCACCTGAACCTCGGCCTGGGCCCCGTGACCGAAGTGGGCTTCAACGCCCTCCACGGCCGCCTCGGCATCGCCATGACCAACACCCAGACCCTCACCGAACGCCAACGCCCGGCCGGCACCAACAACCTTTTCGTCGCCTGGCAAACCCTCACCCACGCCGGCAACCCGAACTGACCCCCGCGGCTCGCCCGGGACCCGCCCTGCTCGCGGGTCCCGGGCTCACGCTCTGTGGCCGCGGTTTCCGCAGGTGGGGCCCCCAATGCGGACCTCCTTGCAACCCCCTGATCGCGACCCGCTACAGTATTCCCATCGCGCTTCACGGAGCACTCCGCGGAGCACGGGTCCGGGCTGTGGCGCAGTTTGGTAGCGCACTTGACTGGGGGTCAAGGGGTCGCAGGTTCAAATCCTGTCAGCCCGACCGGACAAAACGCAGGGCCCCTGAGCGGTAAATTCGCTGCTCAGGGGCCCTTTTTGTAGATCACACCTCGAGGCTTCAGTTGATCTTGAGGCTTCCGTCTTGGGGACAGGTTGGGGACAGGCGCGAACTCTCACTGGTGGTTCACACGGCCCGCAGCCTCGGGCGCTTCGGCGCGGACAGGTGCCTGGTCAGCATGTCTCCCGCGTCGGTGATCGACTGGCGATCAGGGTGAAGGTACCGCTGAGTCGTCGACAGGGAGCCGTGGCCAGCGATCTTGCGCAGCACGTGAACCGGCACGCCGGCGTCCGCCATCCATGTAAGGCCGGTGTGGCGCAGATCGTGACGGCGGAGGTGTTCGAAGCCGAGCGACGTGACGACGTCGTCCCAGTGGGTCGCGTCGCGGAGGATGGCCGTCGTGATTCGTCCACCACGCGGTCCTGTGAACAGCCGAGCCATTGGGTTCGACCCAACCGCGTCGAGGCGACTCGCCACAAGCGGACGGATCTCCTCGATCAGCGGCACTTCCCGGGCTCGTTTACCCTTCGTGGCCTTGTCAATCAGCCCACCTGGCGCCGTGGTTGTCTGCCGACGTACGGTCCACAGCCACGCGCTCCGGTCGATGTCGCACACTCGAACACCTGACACCTCTCCGATTCGCGCAGCGGTAGACGCCTTGAACTTGACGATGTTCCCCCATCCAGGGAACTGGCCGGCCGACGTTTCGACCAGGGCGTCGGCGAGGCGCTCAAGCGTCTCCCAGTCCGGAAGGGCCAGCGAACGGGGGTCGTCAAGTTCGTCCTCAGCCAGCTGAAATTCGCGCTGCCAGCCCGTGATCCGCGCCGGGTTGCGCGCGATAAGTTCGTCGCGGTACGCCTGCTCCATCACCCGAACGAGCATCGCCAGACTGTTTTTGATAGTCGACTTGCTGCAACCGTCGGCAATCCAACTCATCGCGGCGCGGTCGACCGCGCCGTACGTGACCATCTGGACGGGTAGGTGCCCGAGCGTCGGCTTGACGCGTTTTTTCCACCCTGCCAGGTAGGGGTCAGTGGTTTTTGCCGCCAGTCCGCGAAGGGCAATGGACAGGTTGTGATCGCCGTACTCGCCGAGCGGCATCATGCCTGCGGCGGGGTCGACGCCACTGGCAGCTGCCCGTTCCATGCTTTCGATCCACGCCTTCGCCTCGTCCTCGGTCACGTGCGAACGCGAGATCGACGGGTAGTCGTCGGTGGCGGGATCGCTCCATCGCACCCGCGCGCGGTACGGCTTAGGCCGTCCTCCTCGGTACTCGATGTCAGTGGCGAGCGAGACGCCCATGGGTGGCACTGTGTACCGCTTCTTCGCCTGAGTCATGTGTCCCCTTTGTCTCGGCCGCGCCTTTCGTTGCGGGATTCATTTCGGAATGGCGACAGCCAATCCGGGGCATTCCAATGAGGCCTGGAGTGAAGTTGTAAGAGTCAAGTTCCACGACGTGATTTCCCTGGTCCTCCGTCGTTAACACACCTTGACCTCGACCAAATGACCGTAACTCAATTGACGCCCGACGACAAGCGAAACTGCTCCCTGCAATTGTCGCCAATTCTGCTCAATTCTGAGATCTCTCTACATTTGCTCGTGTTGCAAAGAAGCCACTCGCTTGACTGTCAACTGCTGGCGTCCGGGCACCCGCTGGACTGCGGAGAGTGGCAACGCGGCCTCGGTGCGCCCGCCGGCCGCAACCTTCTGCCCGTTAGTTCTGACGCCGACCTGGGAATGCTCGGAACGCCTGGTCGCGGGAGGTAGCAGTTTCGCGACACTGGGCGTGTCCAGCATCCGTGCGCAGCAGTTCGTGGGCCAGGTGGTGGACCAAGATCACCGGTTTTGAGGCTGCTGGCGGCCGCGTAGAGCGATCAGGGCCGGGGTCAGCGAGTGACCGCGCGCACTACGTCGCCGCCCAAGAGGGGTTTGTCGGCAGGCCCCTTGATGTAGGGACCCCGGTAGATGACCTTGTGGGTTTGCTCGGACGGGTACCACTGGCGGACCTTGTGCATCCGAACTACCCACCGGTGCTGCCAGTCCCGGGCCGGCGCCGCAGCATCCTCGGCAGGCTGCTCGGCGGATTGTTCCGGTCGACGGACCTGCACGACGCGTATCTCGGCAGGTGCTCCGAGCCGTTCGGCGGCGACGCGGGCGCTGTGCGTGGGCGGTGCCTGGTCTTGCACGCCGATACGCTGGTCGCAGAGCCGCCAGAAGGCGTAGAGGAAGCGCAGGACGAAGGTGTGGTCGCTGTCGTCGATTTCGCTGCCGGGCACGTACTCGCCGACCACTTGGTCTGTCTGTTCACCTCCGTCACCGGCGGCGTCGGTCTGGCGGCGGGCGATGTCGCGGGCCGCGTGCGTCATGCGGCGCATCACGTCGGGATCGTCCTCGCTCGGGTCATGGTGGAACACGAAGGGGCGCCTGGCGTCCGGTATGAGCGGCGGGAGGACGACGTCCACCGAGCGGGCATAGTCCAGGAATTCGGTCCAGTTGTCTGGGCGAACCGGGCCGTGGGTGCCGTAGTAGGCCGCGACGCGGGCGGCGGGGTATTCCATGACCTTGCGGTGCTTCGGCGACCGGAAGAACGCGGTAGCCGGTGTGGTCCATGTGATCGCGCGCGTGTCGGTGAGGTCTCCGTCCACAGCACGGCTGATCACGGCGTGCGGGAGCATGATCAGCCCGGTTGGGCTGGGCAGGTCCTCCGGACCGACCAGAGCGAGGTCGTCGCGCGTGAGCGTCTGGGCCGCGGCGAGGACGACGTCGCACATCTGCGGGCTCACCACGTACAGCTGGGCTTCGGCGAGATTGCGGGCGTCATCGTCGAGTACCATCCGGGCTGCGCTCGTCAGGTTCGACGGTATCTGCCGGTCGGTGTAGCCCAGTGCGCCGAAGTACGCCAGCCGAGCCGCATCGCGATTGCCCGCGTAAGTACGCAGGTTGATCTGGAACTGCCTCGACAGGCTGCTCGCCTCGACTCGCATCGCCAGATCGGTGCTGCGCAGGTACTTCGCCGTGGCCACCTGCGCATCCCTTGCTGCGCGGGCCGCTCCCGCCGCAGTCCAGGACTTGCGCTCCTTCTTCTTGCCCACCTGCGCCCCCTCGGAAGAACATCCTTTGCCGGTGCGGTTCTTCCAGCACTCAACCCGGTGTACCACATCAGGGTCAGGCTTGGACGACAGCCAATCCGCCCGCATTCGGCGGACTGTGAACGGCTTAGCGGCGCTCAAGTTCGGTTTCGGCCGCACCTTGCTGCGGGGGTCAACCCACAACCCTCGCCTTGCAAAAGTGGGGGCTCGTCCCTTCAGGTGTGTCTAGCGCCGGTCACTCTGATCCGAACGTTGGCTGGGTTGGCTGTGATGCCCCTGCGCGACGGGCGTTCGCAGTCATCATGTCTGTCATTGATCAACTTCGGTAGCAAGTCATCGCGGTGGAACTTGTAACGAAGCGACGCGAGCTCTCCCAGCGTGACTGCCGTAGTACGGGACGATATCGAGCCAGCGGCGGGGGCGGGTTTTCGCGTGTGCCCTCATCCCCCGAAAATGAGCCCGTGAGCCTCACAGCTGCTGGAGGGAGCCACCTTTGGCCCCGCTGCGTGATCGTCCTCGGACAACCTGACGATCAGTGCTCGGGTGTGCAGGTCAGCGGCTTCGACCGCTGCTTGGCTCACCTCGACTCAACCGAGCTCAATAGCTTCCTTCTACATCTTTCGCCAGGCGCGGACCTCGATGTTCGTGGAACGACCCTTGGTTCAGAGCTACTTAGCCAACTCAAGGACGCGCTCACGCCGTCAGATGTAGTGGGAGCGCCTACACGGGTAGGTCGTGCACGCTTCACCGGCGCGATCTTCACCGGGGAGAAGGCCGACTTCTCCGGCACGACCTTCGCCGGGGACGCCGACTTCGACCGTACGACCTTCATGGGGTACGGCAGCTTCTCCGGCGCGACCTTCAGCCAGCTCGCCAACTTCAGATTCACAACCTTCACCTGGGCCGGGGCCGCTAACTTCAAACGTACAACCTTCGCCGGCACCGCCAGCTTCCGCCGCGCGACCTTCACCGGCGGCGCCGGTTTCACCGACGCAACGTTCGCCGGGTACGCAACGTTCGTCCGCACATCCTTCACGAGGGACGCCGTGTTCACGGAGGCGACCTTCAGCCAGCGCGCCGACTTCTCCAGGGTGACCTTCAGTCGGCGCGCTGACTACAGCGGCACGACCTTCATGGGGTCCGGCAGCTTCAGCGGCGCGACCTTCACGGGGGACGCTGATTTCGCTTCCAAAATCCTCGCCCGCACGACGACCTTTACCGGGGACGCTGACTTCGGCGGCGCAACCTTCACCAGCGCCGCCAGCTTCCGCAACACGGTCTTCGTCCGAAATGCCTGCTTCCGTGAGACGGTCTTCACCAGTAGCAAGCTTCTGGGACCCCTGACAGCTGATTGGCTGGATCTTCGAGGGGCACAGTTTGGAGCCGCCGTCGTTGTTCAAGCCGAAACCGGCGAGGTGTCGTGCCGATGGACGCGGTTCTCCGGTGGGGTGGAACTGCGCGTTCGGCATGGCCGTGTCGATCTCGCTGACGCCCACCTGGGTGCGGCCTCGTCACTCGCGCCGTCAGTGGCGCAGAACACCGGGCGCCGAGCAACCACCCTCGAACCCGCCCCGGCACATGCCACCAGAGAACAAGTCAAAAGCTGGCAAGCAAAGAACGGCGCCGTTGATCATCGTCCAGTATTGGTATCTCTGCGCGGCACCGACGTCTCGGAACTTGCGCTGACCGATGTTGACTTGCGCTGGTGTCGATTCGCCGGAGCACATCACCTGGACAAACTACGCATCGAAGGTGATAGTCCGTTCCCGCGCCCGCCCCAGGCCTGGTGGCGTTCCGCGCGGCAGGGGCTGTTCGAGGAGCACATCTGGCGGGCCCGCCGTACGCCGAGGTCCGGGTGGCTGGGCTCCACACCCTACGACAGGCCCGAAGACCGCATCGAACAGGTTGGGCCGGACCGTCTGGCGGCGTTGTACCGCTCGTTGCGAAAGGCGCTCGAAGACGGCAAAAATGAGGCAGGAGCGGGCGATTTCTACTTCGGCGAGCAAGAGGCACGCCGACGCGCCATACGCACATCCCCCGTAGAACGGGGCGTGCTGCTCGTCTACTGGCTAGTCTCCGGCTACGGGCAGCGAGCATCACGCGCCGTCGCTGCGCTCGTCGGCTTGGTCGCCATCGTCATCGTTCTGCTCGTCAGTTGTGGCCTCGCGGCTCCCGGGCCAGGGTCGCAGTCCACAACGGCAACTCGACCGACCCCAGGCGGCGGTCAGGCGACAGTCACCTTCGTTGAGGACATCCCACCAAGGTTGCCGGCCGCCGGAACTCGCTGGACCTGGGATCGAGTTGACACATCTGCTCGGATCGCGCTGGGCGCAGTCGTCTTTCGCGACACCAGCCAGAAGCTGACGACGGCGGGCACGTGGACGGTCATGTTCGCCCGATTCGCGGGGCCGATCCTGCTCGCACTTGCCGCACTCGCTGTGCGCGCCCGCGTGAAACGCTGACCAGTTGCCGAGACCTTCTGATCCGTAGTTCTAACGCTGACCTGGGGATACACGGAACGCCTGGTCGCGGCAGGCAGCAGTTACATCAAACTGGGCGTGTCCGGCACCGGTGGGCAGCAGTTCGTGGACCAGATTGTGGACCAAGATCAACCCGAGGCGGCGATCCCACCTCGACGTCACCGACACGCGCCGGGGCACGCAAGTCCACCTTGCGGGATGGTGTAACCGTGTAGAGGGTGCCCCCTCCCCGGTCGGTGCCGGTAACGTTTCGGTGCGTGACTGTGGGGGAAAGTGCGCAGGACGAGCTGACTGCGGTCGAGCGCGAGCTAGTGGAGCATGTTGAGCGCGGAGACCTTCTTGACCTGGCCGGAGATGGGCGCGTGGACGAAGGTGCCATGCGGAGCTGGGGAGAGGAGCAGACGATTCGCGCGTGGGTCTTGCGCAGCATCGTTCGTGGCCAGCTCGCCCCGACCGCAGACCCGCACGGAGTACGTCTGCGCGGTGCCCGCATCGCCGGCCGCCTGGACCTCGACAACATCACCAGCACGGTTGCTCTAGCCCTCATCGACTGTCTGCTGGACGAAGGGTGCTCCGTCAATAGCAGCCACCTGGCAGATCTCGACTTGTCTGGCTGTCGGCTCGAACATCCCAGTCTCGCGCCACTCTCGGCCGATCGAGTGGTTATCACCAGCCTCGACCTTGATCAAGCAACTGTGAATGCCGACAGCATGCAAGGCTGCGTCGACTTGCGGAGGGCTCAAATTGGTGACGTGAGCTGCGTTGGGACTACGCTACGCAACAACTCAGGCCCTGCGATCAACGCCACCGGGCTCCAGACCAACGCCGACGTGATTCTTAGCGACGGTTTCTCCGCGACCGGCAACGGAGACCTCGGCTCAGTACGCCTCCTCGGCGCCCACATCGGCGGCCAACTGTTCTGCCGCGGGGCGACGCTGCACAACGACTCAGGCCCCGCAATAGACGCCGACCGGCTCCAAACAGGCGGCAGCGTGTTCCTTAGCGACAGGTTCTCCGCGACCGGCAACGGAAACCGCGGCTTAGTACGCCTCCTCGGCGCCCACATCGGCAGCCAGCTGTTCTGCCGCGGGGCGACGCTGCACAACGACTCAGGCCCCGCCCTGAACGCCGACGGGCTCCAGACAGGCGACAGCGTGTTCCTTAGCGGCGGGTTCTCCGCGACCGGCGCCGGAGAACTCGGGACGATACGCCTCCTCGGCGCCCACATCGGCGGCGAGCTGTCCTGCAGTCAAGCGACGCTGTGTAACGACTCAGGCCCTGCGCTCAACGCCAACGGGCTCCAGACCGGCGCTGAGGTGTTCCTTAGCGACGGTTTCTCCGCGACCGGCACCGGCGACCGCGGGGCAATAGTCCTACACACCGGCCACATCGGCAGTCAACTCGTGTGCATTGGAGCGACGCTGTGTAACGACTCAGGCCCTGCGCTCAACGCCAACGGGCTCCAGACCGGCGCTGAGGTGTTCCTTAGCGACGGTTTCTCCGCGACCG
>NZ_JBITBT010000002.1:508893-732674 GCF_044452505.1 Amycolatopsis sp. NPDC051903
GCACCGGCGACCGCGGGACAGTAAGCCTCCTCGGCGCCCGCATCGGCGGCGAGCTGTCCTGCAGTCAAGCGACGCTGTGTAACGACTCAGGCCCTGCACTGAACGCCGCCGGGCTCCGGGTAGGCGGCGACGTGTACCTTGGCGACGGATTCTCTGCGGTTGGCGCCGGAGAACTCGGGGCGGTACGCCTCCCCGGCGCCCACATCGGCGGCCACCTGTCGTGCCACGGGGCGACGCTGCACAACGACTCGGGCCCCGCTCTGGACGCCAACGCGGTCCAGACCGGTGGTGCAGTGTTCCTTAGCGACGGTTTCTCCGCGACCGGCACCGGCGACCGCGGCGCAGTAATCCTCCGCACCGGCCACATCGGCAGCCAACTGGTGTGCAATGGAGCGACGCTGCACAACGACTCAGGGCCCGCCCTGGACGCCACCAGGGTCCAGACCAGTGGTGCCGTGTTCCTAGTCCAGGGTCTTTCCGCGACTGGTGATGGCGAGGGGGTGGTGTTGGATCTGACCGATCTTCGAGTCGGCGGCGCGCTATTCTTTGATCCGACGGCACTCGAGCACAAACGTGGGGCAGGGGCTCGTCTGGGTGTTGACGGCCTAGTGTACTCGGGGTTGCCGCGAACCAACTCGACCGACTGGCTAAGTCTGCTCGGCGAGGCCACCCCCGCGTACTCTGCCCAGCCCTATCAACAGTTGGCTGCCGCGCATCGGGCGGCAGGGCATGACCGAGAAGCGCGGCGAGTGTTGATCCAGCAACGACGCGACCAAATTCGGCGAGGCGCGCTCACCGGAAGAGGCGAACGCAGCTGGGCCCGTCTCACCGGACTCCTCCTCGGCTACGGCTACCAACCCTGGCGAGCACTCTGGGGCCTGCTCGCCACACTCACCCTCGCCGGCCTGATCACCGCGTGGCTGGGAGCCCACGGCGGGCTAGCGCAGATCCAAACGCCCCCGAGCGCGACGCCGGCTGCGTGCACGCTAGTCGAACGCGTCGGAGTTGGACTCGACCTCGGCACGCCACTGATCTCAACCGGAGCTCGCGCACACTGCGACACCACCAACACCACCACCGGCCAGACGCTCACCGTGCTCGGCTGGGGCCTCCGACTGCTCGCGTGGGGCTTCGCCACCCTCTTCATCGCCGGATTCACCGGCGCAGTCCGCAAGACCTAGCCCCACGCCCTGGCGCGCGGCGCTTCCGACGCGGCACGGATGGCTTCGAGCTAGCGTCCCGACGCCGTTGGCATCACACGCCGTACATGCATCCTCCAGTGACACGAACCAGTATCAGTCTGTCGAGCAGAGCGAACCAACGTAACCGGCGACCCCTGCCTTGCAAAAGCGCTGGTCAACACCATCTCCCGCGTCCGATGCTGTTTGAGCAGACCTTCCTGTTGCCTCTGCTGGCTCGCATGGATCGAGCAGACGCCGTTTCGCAGTCATCATGACCGTCATTGATCAACTTCTCAGACGCGCGCACCGGTCCAGAAAGTGCTCGTCGCAGCGATCCGAGGCTCAGTGAACCCAGACCGCGCGTCAGCCGGCGACGGCGGCGATGGTCCGGTGGATGAGCTCCGGCAACAAGTGCAACGCTTGCTCGAGGCAGTGCTCGATCGCGGCGGCGTCCGGGCTCTCGTTGATGTTGATGAGGCTGCCCCAGACCTTAGGCTCGTACCGGGCCAACATCGACAGCGCATACAGGATCGCCCACCACAGCAGAAAAGGATGAGCGGGCTCACTGGCGCCGCCGACCACCGGAAACGCCAGGCGCTGATACCCCCGGTACTCGATCGTGTGGCGATCGAGCACTTCGTCTTCCGCCTCACCATAGCCCGCGTTGGGCCATGCGACCGGCACCTCCGCCGCGTTACCGACAAGGTGCAAACCGATTGGGTTGCCGTCCGGCGCCCGGAATTCCCAGCCGGTGAGGCTCGGATACCGGTCGAGGAACGCGATTACGCGTTGTCGCTCTTCGGCGTAACCGGAGGCGTCTACATCCGGGTCGCCGCCGGACCCGGGAGCCGTGTAGGCCAAGTCCTGCGGAATCCCGCGAATCGACACCGGAACGTCGTGCGCCCTAACGGTAGTGGGGCTGGTCTCGATTGAGACCGGACGCATCGTGCCCATGCCGGGCAATGGGAACCGGCTCAGGTCGGGCAGCAGTCCCCACAGCTCGCCGATTGGCGTCGCCTCCGGCAGTGAGGCGGCACCGAGAAAGTTCGCCAGCTTGGTGAACGAGCCTTTGCCTTGGTCTGTGACCGTGAGCGCCGCCAGCCCTGTGTTCATCACCCCCTGCATCTCGCCGGTTCGAATACCGTGACCTTCGAGCCGGTACTCGTTGTTGCTCACTGTCTGTGCCGCTGCTGCGACGGCCCGCCCGGCCTGCGACAGACCGTAGAAGGCGAGCAGCGGCCGGGCCGCAGGACCAACGGTGAGCGCCGCACCCAGCAGCTGCTCCGCCTGTTCGAGGGCCATGTTGAACGTCTTCTTGCGATCACCTCCGCCCGCGCGTCCGGGAGGGTCCGCCCGCAGCATACGAAGCATCTGCCACGCGATCGGCGGAGGAGTCGTGTTTAGGTCGAGGTAGGTTTGTCCGTACACAACGCCCCTCTGCATAGTGGCCGGTCGACCCCCAACGGCATCTACCCGCACCATTCTAGATTCTAGTAATCATTCATGATCGCATCGTCGTCGGCAACGATGTTTCAAAACGATTTTTCATGTACATATTTCCCGGTTCCCCGAATAGGGCTCGACTTATTCCAATTTCCTGCCGATAGCTCCGCATTCGGCGTTCGTCGAAGAAATGCAAGACCGCAACCAAATCATAACCATGATCTACTTGATCTACGGAAGGTAGGCCTCGCAATGTCACCTTGAACTCGGGTTCCGGAGCCCACGTGTTGGGCACCTGGCCAGGCAACCGAGGGTGTTCCCCCTCGCCGACTTTGCGCCCGTCGCTCAGGTGGACTTCGGCTCGCACGTCCAACGCATCATGCCGCGCCACATTGCTGAAAAAAAGGTTGACTTCGTCGTGTACGCTTCCATCCAAGACTGGACTCAACTCGGGTCGTAGCGTAGCGGCTAGAGCTTCTTCAGCATCTCGCGCCGCACTGTTGGACCTTCGAGCATTCATAATCGCCACGCCTGCGCTGACAGCGCTAGGTACCACGGCAATCCAGCTGACCAGCGGCCCCAATTCCATTGCACTGCCCATCTTCTCGATCGTTCCAATGCTTCAACATCTCCTGGAAGACGAAAGCCGTTACACCCGTAGGTGATGTAGCACCGCGATCCGCGTCCATGAGGCCTGCCGCGGCAGCTGAGGCAAGCTCAGCGAGCCTACCTCGACACCTGCTTTGCCCTGGGCAAGATCACGTCCCACGGGACCTCGAAGGTGGAGACCTCCGCTTTGCAGCCCCGGACACAACACGCCGCCGCGACCGGTCTCCGCCTTCCCACACCGGAAGCACTTTCCTGCGGCTGGTCACCCTCGGCGATTCCGCACCCCTGCACGTCTGTCGCAGTGCTCCTCGGGGTGACCGTAGGTTGTGCTCGTCGCCACCACCTTGCGCGACGCGCCCTTCCCGGGTGTGGCGTTCACGGCACAGGAGCGGGCCGCCTTCGCGACCAGGCTTGTCGCCCATTCAGAGCAATGTGACAGCGAGAACGTTGCGGTCACCCCACGTCGAATACACCATACGAACTTATGTTCGACACGAGCGACACCATGCGTTCGGGCGCCCGCAGCGAGTTCGGCCAACGAGACCTCCCGGTCCGGCCCGCGCTGCGCTACCAGCTGCAGCCGGCGGGCAACCTCCTGTGCGCGCCGCCGTCGAGCTGCCCGCGGTGGCACCGGGTCTGCGAAGACGGCACGTTCAGTTGGAACACCGCACTGCGCCAGCACCAGCTGTTCTGCCGGGCCTGCCGCACCGCCGGCCACGACGACCACGTGTGGGTCATGCTCGACCCCGCCTACGAACAACTCGACCCCGACGACGCGACCGCGGCGGGACTCGAGCTGGTCGTCACCCCGCCCGGCGAACCGGGCGAGCCCGGGGCGATCAAGCTGTACCTGGACGGCGTGGCCGCCGGCGACGTCGTCCTGACCTTGCACCCCGACGACCGCGCCGGCGTGCTGGAGCTCGTCCGTGTGGCGCCCGCTCACCGCCGACGGGGGTACGGCCGAGTGCTGGCCCTCGCCGCCATGAGCCGCGAGGGCTGGTCCACCAACGGGCCACGCTGGGTCCGCGGCGACCGGCGGGGACGGGCACTCGCCGCAGCCCGGCGGGGCGAGGGCTACACCTGGACCACAGCAACCCTCCCTGACACAAAAGAAGCACACGCCTTCGCGGAAGCCCTGCCCATCGCGAAGATCACCCGCCCGGGCACGGCACTCTAGAATCGGCTGCACACCGGTGCGCGGCGACGGTGGTCCAGGCGATCGAGTTATCCACAGTTCGCCGAACGACCTGGTCCGGCGCCGGCTGGTGTGTCAGCGTCGAAGACATGGAGCCGACCTTCACCCTGCGCCCGCTGCCGGACTACGAGCCGCCGGCGCGCCTGTACGCCGATCCACGAGCGCTGCTGCTCGACCTGGCGCTCGCTGAGTACACCGCCGTGGAAGCCCACCGGCTCGACGACGCCGCGGACTTGATGCGCGCGCAGACGGTCGTCCGCAGAATGGCCCACCTCCCCGACGCCGGCGATGCCTGACCAGGGGCCGGCACCCCGTCCGCGCACGGCGGGCTCACCGACCCCGCGCACGACGGCTGGGTAGCCGTGGCGGCGGTGCGGCCCCCGGTGTCGCTGCAGCTGGCCGAAGCGGCACGGGACCTGCCGTTGTCCCAACCGCGACGGCAGTGGGCGCCCGAACCGAAATTCGACGGCTGGCGTGCCGCGCTCTTCGTCGTCGACGGCGTGCTGCAGTCCCGTCGCGAGAACAACCTCGCCGACCGGTTCCCCGAGATCATGGAACTCGGACCGGTGCTAGGGGACGTCGTGGTGGACGGCGAGGTGGTGGCGCTTCGCGCCGGCCGATTGGACTTCGCCGCGCTCGCCTCCCGCCCCCAAGCGCGGGTTGCGGCCGGAGTCACCATCTACTACGTCGTCTTCGACCTGCTCGCCGACGACCGGACGGACGGGCGGCGCCAGCCCTACCGGGCGCGGCGCGAGCGGCTCGGGGATCTGCTCGCCGACGTCGACCCGCCGCTGCAGCTCGCCCCCAGCACCATCAACCGGGAGACCGCGCTCGGCTGGATGCGTCCCGACGTCAGCGCTGTCGGGATCGAGGGTGTGGTCGCGAAGCCAGTGGACGGTCCTTACCGGGCAGGCCGGACCGGGGGCTGGGTGAAGATCCGCCAGATGGCCATCGTCGACGCCGTAGTAGTGGGTGTGACCGGTGACCCGGCGCACCCCCTCGAAGTGGTCCTCGGTCGTCGCGACCCCGCCGGTGAGCTGCACCGAATCGGGCTGTCGATGCCGTTGACCTCGGCGTTACGAGACCAGGTCGGCGCACATGTCAGGGTCACCGGTGAACCCGCGGTGCGGGTGCCCACAGGGGGGTTCGGCCGCGGGCAAACCGAGTACCTGCCGACTGTCCCCGAGCTGGTCGTCGAGGTCGAGGCGGAGGCCTCGATCGAGACCTTCACCAACCGGCTTCGGCCCAGGGTGTACCGGCTGCGGGCGGAGAACTGACGGAGCGGCAATACGAGAGTGCACACCGCTGCCGGACTCGGCGATAGGTGACCGTGGGGTGCGCTTGCACCGCAGCTCCTCCACGTGGACGGGCCTGATCTTTAGTTCGACCGGGGCCTGAACGACAGCAAAGGTACACGTCTGGGTGAATGTACCCCGCGTTCTGCCGAGGTTTGGCGTGATGAGACTGAAGGCTTGGCCACTCCGGTCCGGCCCCGGTCCCTTTTCGGAAGGAGTCACCCGGTGTTGTACCTGGTGGCCGCGGTTGCTGCTGGCGCGACGACGCTGTCTGCGCGCCGGCTGTGGTGTCTGCTCAGGTTGATCGCTGCCGCGGTTGTTCGACTTGTCGAACAGCAACAGGCGGTGCGGTTGGCGAAGGCTGTGTTGGAGAGCGAACGCGGTGAAGGTGAGTGGATGGTCCGCGCCGGCGGACTGGACGTGTTGATCAAGCGGTACCACCGGCGCGGGGTTGGGCGGGAGTGACCGATCATGCCCCACCCAGTGCCGCCCAGGACCCCAGCGACGTCGCCGCGTTCAGCGACGTGGTACGTGGACATCGCGCAGTTCTGGTGCACCTAGCTCGGCAGATCTGCCCGAACCAGGATTACGAACTCGCCGTCGATGAAGCGCTGCTGGCGCTCTTTCGGCACTGGCGATCTATCAACGGTGACCGGGTCGCGTGGGTGACCGTCGTCGTAAAGCATCGCGCTATCGATCTTCGCCGACGCTGCCGTGAGCAGGCCGACGAGCTGACGGAGCATGACGTCCCGCTGTGGAGCGCGCAGACCTCGGCCGAGCAGCGGCTCGAGCTGCGTGCGGCCCTCGCACGGCTACCAAGCCTGACGCGACAGGAACAGGTCGCGCTGCTTCTCACTCTGTCCGGCCACTCGACAGCAGAAATCGCTGCCCGCATTGGGGTTACTCAAGCCTCCGTGCGGTCGTATCGCTCGCAGGCACACCGGCGTATGCGGCACTGGCTCAACCACCACCCCCCGACGCGACCACACCGCACCGACGCTGGAGAAGAGGCCTAACGTGTCCCGCCGTTCCTTAGCTTCTCTGCCATTTCGCCGCGCACGCTCCGACGAAGCAGCGCCACCACCTGGCCTTGCCGCCTTGGCGAGCGTCCTCACCGCACCCACGTCACCGGCTGAACTCGCTCTTGTACAGGCGGTCGACGAAGAATTGGCCGCCACCGCACGGCGCGAAGACGACCAGCGGCAACCCGACATCGCCGCCGACGCCCGTCCACTCCCGGGCGAGCCCACCAGCCAGTGGCCGCCGGTGTCCGACCAGTCGAGGTGGTCACTCGTCCTCGCGATCCGGCTACCCCACCATTCCCAACCGGATACCGACCTGACCGTCGAGACCACGCGACAGCTGCACACCGCTGTCGCCCGCCGGGCCGAAGGGGTACTCGGCGGGCACCAACGCCTGACAATTCTGTCCGACGGAGCCGATCTCCTGGTGAACATTCCCGGTTCAACCGTGCCCGGGGCCGACCTTGACCTCTCCGAAACCGCCACCAAACTGGCCTCGTCACTCGGCGAACCGTACGTGCTCGACGGCCGTCGAGCACGCGTTCAACCGCACTTCGGCGTGACGATCGCGCGCCCTAGCGCCGATCTCGCCGAACGTGCCGTCGCAGCGCGGGTCGGACTTCCCGACCATGTTCCAATCAGCTGGACGGCCCGGCCCGGCTCCGGTACCGGCACAGTTGCGCTTCGACCGGTGGTGCGGCTTGAGCAGGCTCACGCTGCCGTTGCGGCCGGCCGCTGCACGGTGCGTTACCGCCGCATCGAACACACCGACGCGGTCGGTATCGCCGGCGTCCATGCGGTCCCGTGCTGGAGCACCCCCGCCGGAACCCTGCATCCGCTCAGCGAACTGGGCAGCCTGGCCGACGCCAGTCGCCTCACGCACCTGGTGTTCGACCGCGTGCTGCCCGAGATCTGCCGCGATCTACGGGTCTGGCGTGATCAGCGACTCCCGCATGACCCATTCGTGCTACTTGAGCTGCCGACCGCGGTTCTCACCGATCGGTACCTCGCCGACGCGCTGGCCGGTCACCTGCACGCCGTTCGAGTGCCGGCTCACATGCTGTACCTGGGCGTTCGGGCCGATGCGCTCTCGCTTCCCGGTGTCGACGACCACCTGTACGAACTTGCCGACACAGGAATCAACCTCGCCCTCACTGGCTACGGCGCACAGACCAGCCCGTTCAACATGCTGACCCGGCACCCGTGGACGCTCGCGGTCATCCCGCGAGCGGTCATGGACAGGGCACTCGACGATGACCGCGACCGCAGCACCTTCGCCTGGCTAGTCAAGTCAGCCGAGCGCTTCGGCGCCCAGATACTCGCCGAAGACATCGATCTCGCGCGCGTCCGGCGCCTGTTGCCCGACGGCTTGTACGTACCCACGCACTACTGCAATGCGACACGGGACGACATTGCCGGCGAGCTCTTCCGGCCCAGTCCCCCGCCTCACCCTCCGAGCCGAAGGAGCACGTTTGACGAGCCCGCCAGTTCCGTCGACGCGGCGGCTGTTCCCATCCCACGTAGCTAGCCCCAGTAGGCAGCCGTGTGCGCCGTGAGGCCCTACGGCTGCTTGCTGCGCCAGTTCTCGTAGCGTGCCGCAAGAGCCTCTCGGTGAGGCAATTTGACTAGGCCGCGGATGGTCGGGGTGGTGATGCCGAGGTCTGTGAGACCCGGGCCACCGGGTTTGGTGACGACGTCGTGGGTGTCGGGGTCGATAGCGAACAGGTGAGCGTCGAATGCGCGATGGAGTGCCGCGTTGAGCGGTAGCCCGTTGCGCGGGTCGTCGCTCCCATCAGCGGCGTATGGGACGAGGTGTGCGGCCTCGAGCATCTCGGGCACGGCCACCCCCGAGAGCGGACAGCGAGCGCCGTACCGCTGGAACACGCGCAGCTTAAACGTGTTCTGGCCGGGCCGTTCGACGACTTCGCGGGTCCGTCGACGGCGGTTGTTGCCGCGGAGCTGGAATTCCTCCTCGTCGGAGGAGTCGGCGTCGAGCAGCTGAGCGGGCGCCTCGGGGGCGAAGGTGATGAGGAACAGTTCGCTGTTGTCATCCCAGCCGCCGACCCACCCGAGTCGCACCGTGCGCCGGGCACCGCTGGTCGGGGCTGGGCTGATCACGAACACAGGGATCGTGTGTTCGCCTGCCGCTTTGGTGGCCTCGACCTCAGCGTGGTCTCGACCGGACGGACGATTGGTGTTCGGGTAGTGGTAGAGCGCGTCGTCGTCGGTCAGCACGTCGGCGTAGTGACGGCCCGTGTTGAGGACGGCGACAGTAACGCCACGGCTGTCGAGGTCGCGAGTGCGGGCGGAATCCACCCATACGCCCTGGCCACCGCCGTAGGCGCCGAAGCTACGGATCGCGCCCGGTTCGATCCCACGACCATCAGGGTCGAGGTCCCGCAGGTGCGCATACACCGCCTCACGCCACACACGTTCGCCCGCGATCGTGTCCGGCCGAGTGTCGATGATGTCGAACCCGAGCTGCCGCAGTACACGGTTCGCGCCAGCCTGTCCGCCGCTGAAGCCGCCATGGGGCAGGATGCCGCGGTCGCGGAACTGGTAGCCGTAGGCGACACCGGCAATCGCTTTGGCCGGGTAGAGCCGAACTCCAGCTCGCACGTAGTACTGATCTGGGTCGCCGAAGTGGTGCTGGCTCAGGAAGGCAGTCTGACCGGCTTCATCACACTCCTGCATCGCCATGCGGACGGCCCCCGCATCGGTCAACTCGCTGATCGGCACGGCGCTCCCCTCAAACGACCCGCCATCCACGGTCGGCCTCATCGATGGGGCCCGGCGAGTCAAGACCGCAAAGTATGGCCCACCACACCCGCTACGTTGAGAACCTCCCTCGCTCGTACGATCACGTGATCACGGCCAGACCGACCAGCGCTCGGCGATGGGACATTGCGGTGGGAACGAATGCGGTGCGAGATTGCACATGACGCCAGCGGGTGATCTTGACACGGATGTGCCCCGGCCGGAGACGGCCGGGGCACATCGGGGAGCACCGTGCTCATTCAGGGTCGGCGGTTCTGGGAACTGGTCTCACCATTCGTCGGTGTGGTTCTGCCGGATCGGTCGTGCCAGGCCCTGACGTCCTGCCGGCCGCTCCCTGGTGGGCCCGGAAGCCTCTCCCCACGTCTCCTTCTCCCAGTGGCTGTGCACCGTCTGGTCCAGCCCGCGGTGTTGGGTCTTGTTCGTCGGCTGTCCGCGTTTCACGCTCGGTCTCCACTCTGCTCGAAGAGGTCGGTCTGTCCCTCGCAGTGACCCCACGACTTCAGGGCGGCGGCGTTCTCCTCTGGGGTCCGCCGGTCCCGGGTCCGTGCCGCTGACGCCCGATCTCGGGCCTCGCTCCACTCGGTAGTGGTCATCCCGCACGCCCGCGCCGCTGCTCGGTCACGCTGGTCTTGTGTAGGTCCCTTCTTTCCTCCCATCACGCACCTCGGCTCTTCTTGGTGGGCGGCTTGCGCCAGCCGGCCAGCCGCACGTGATGGGGCTCGGGGCTGCCGGCCACCGGGTAGTACCGGCTCGCGACGCTGACGTCGAGCCGGCGTTCGACGAGCTCCTTCACCGCGTTGAGCTCGTCCTCGTCGTGGCATTGAATGTCGATCACCACGAGCTCCATGTCGTACCTCCGTCGATGGTTGGTTCCTGGTGTCGGCTGACCGCTGCCCGTGGTCAGCGGCTTTCGGTGGCGCCGCATCCGGACTTGCAGCACACCCAGACGGTCGGGTCCACGTTGGACTTCACGAAGTAGTGGCCGTCGCCGTTGGCGGGGTCGCAGTGCACGGTCGTCACCTCCCCTCGCGCTGGTCGCCGTTCGGAGAGGTCGTCGCACCGAGCTGCCTGGCCAGGCCGCCGCGCAGTGCCGCGAGGTGCTGGATTGCGCTGTCGAGCTCGGCGAGTGCGCGGACCCCGGCGTGCGCACGGCCGTCAGCGGACAGCGCCTGCCAGTCGCCGAGGCCGGCCCACTGACCGAGTCGGATCCCGACGCCGGCGCTCAGCGCCGACTCGATGCAGCGGAGCTGGCTGATCAACTCGCGGGGATCGTTGGTGGTCATGGTGTTCTCCTTGTGCTTGTGGTCCGGCAGTCACGCGTAGATACGGCTTGCGAGGAACGCGGCGGGGTCGTTCGCTCGCCGGACGAAGGCGCGGTCGCGGCTGCTGACGCTGGCGAGGACCTGGGTCGGGGTTTCGCCGGTCTCGTGGCAGCGTTCGAGCACCTTGTATTCGAGGGCGCCGAACGCGCCGGAGCCCGCGATCGCGTGCACGTCGTGGGGGAACATCTCGCCGAGTGCGGCGAGGAACTCCTGCGCCACCGTCCGGGGCGTGTCCTGCGCCGGCGGCTGTGCCAGTGCGGGGATCGGCTTGGACACCGGAACGTCATCGTTCTCGACGGCCGGCCACTCCGGCGACTCGGCGGCCGGCTGGCTGATCAGGGTTGTGAGGGCGGCGGCTAGCTCGGCCCGGTCGGCGTGCAGGATCGCCAGGAACGCGGCGTTCGCTTCGTCGTCGCCGAGGTTGGGCTCTTCGTGCTGGAGTTCGTCGTGAAGCTGTTCGCGGGTTTCCAGGACGGTTTCGGCGTAGCTGAAGTGCGGGTTGGCGTATTCGTCGCGGTACCAGTCGGTGGCCTGCGTGATAGCGGTGGCGAGGTCCATTCGTGTGGTCCGTTTCTCTTGGTGGAGCTGGTGGCTGGCGGCTGGGCTCGGGAAGTGGTGGGGCTGGGGGCTGCCTGGTTTTCTTCGCGGCCCGTAGGGCTGGGGCGTCGGCTGTGGCCGTCGCCCTTATCGGCGCCCGGCGCGGCCCCAGAGGCTCGCGATCAAGGGATCAGGCCGAAAAGTTTTGAAGCCACGCGCTTTTTGTGGGTTCAAAAGTTTTCGGGCCCCTTGATCGTGAGTGGGGGCCGTGCTAAGCCGGGCTGCGAAGCTCAAAGACACAGGCCGCGCTTGCGCGGCACGTTGTTCCGCCCGCAGAGGGCGGTCTCAGTGGAGGCGACCGAACGTCGGTGTGCCGGCCCCGTTCGGGCTGGTGTTTTTGTCAGACCCGCGTGTCACGCTGGGGGTATGGAGCTGACCGGACGTGATTTCGACAAGATCCCGCCGCGCAACCTGCACGTGCCGGTGGTCGACTTCGCGCGCCTGTGGCTCGCGGCCGAGCAGCGCTACGACCGCGAACGCAGCTGGGCCGCGCTCGGCGTCGTCGACGCCTGCCGGTGGCTGGCCTGCGCCACCGTGCGGCTGGAAACCGGCCGCACCTTCCTCGCGTACGCGCCCGTGACCCACAGGACCGGGCTCGCGCATGAGGAGACGATCCAGGCTGAATGCCTGGCGGCGGAGGTGCTGTTGTTCCGCCGACCAGTGCCGGCGTGGCTGGCCGAGCGCCCGGGCTGGCTGGAGTCGATCGTGGTCACCCTGGGGTGGGCTTGGCAGCGCAGCGGGAAACCGCCGATCGACATCCCCACCCACATCCCAGGCTGACCGTTCATCGCGTGTAGACCTCGCCGTCGTCCACGCCCGCCTCGGCGGCCGTGACGGCGGCGTCGTCGTGATGGCGCCGGTACATCTCCGCCGATTGCGCTTCCTCGTCGGCGTGGCGGGTGTCGACCGTCTGGCGGGCTTCGATCTCCCGCAGCGCGCGCTGCGCCTGGTCGACCGCGTCGGCGGTTTCCTCGGCGGACGGGATCCGCACCTCGTCCGAGTCGACCAGCGGCTCCTCGTGCGCGGCAACGTCGCGCACGTCGTCGACTCCGGTCTCGACCACTGGCGTTTCGGTGACGTCGCCCGTGTCGTCCTCGTTGACGGTGTCCAGGTCGGTGGTGCGCTGCTCGACGACGTCGGTGAGGTCGTGCTCGTCGGTGACGTCGCGGTGGACGTCCTCGACGGCCATGTGCTCGCGGTGCGCGTCGAGCCAATCCGCCGCCGTGACCTCCTCGACCGGGTCGGTGTCGACGTTGCGGCCCGACAGCTCAATCCCCGCTCGCTCGGCGGCAGCGCGGGTTTCGGCGGTGTGGGCGTACCACGCCGCCCGCGCGTCGTCGGCGGCCGCCAGCTCGGCCGCGCGGCCGGCGAGCACGTCGGCGAGCGCGTCGGCCTCGCTGGCTTCCTGCAGCAGCCGCTCCCGCTCCTCGTCGGTGTCGACCGCGTCGGCTTCGGCGCGGCGCAGCGCGGCCTCGCGGCGGCGGGTGTCGACGCCCTGGTGGACACCGGCGAGTTCGTTGGCGACGAACTCCGGGCCCCACACCTTTTCCCGCTCCCACGCCCGCATCCGCACCAGCAGCTGCCCGTCGGACATCTCCAGCTCGTCACGCCCCGACTCCGGGCGGCCCAACGCCCGCCACGCAGAGCGCCACGACGCGTAGGCCTCGACCTGCCCGGCCTTCGGCGCCGCCCCCAGCGCGGCCTCCGGGTCGTCGTGCCCGGTCAGCTCCCGGTGCGCGGCGACCGCACCCGCCTGCTTGATCCATTCCTTGCGCAGACTCGGCTCGTCCGGTGCCGAACCGAACACCTCCAGCACCCACTGCTGCGGTTCCTCGGCCAGAGCGCGGCCGAGCTCGTCCTGGCGAGCATCCGCAGCGTCGGCAAGGCTGCGCAGGTAGGCGGCCCACTGCGGGTCCTCAACCTGCGGAATCCGATCGGCATAGGCGTCTCCAGCCGGGTCCAGGGACACGTCCTCGACGATCCGGTGGTGCAGCACGTTCGTCAGCTGCCGCGCCCCCGACAGCGGCCGCGCGGTGACCGCGTCGGTCAGGACCTGGCGCGGGTCGTGCCCGGCCAGCTCGGCGCGGCGCAGCAGCCGGGCCAGGGTCGGGCCGCCGTCCTCGGCGGCGATACGGGCGCGCTGGTTCTCCGTCAGCAAGCCCTCGTCGACCAGCGCGTCCAGCCACCGCGCCGTCCGTCCGGCGGTCGCGAGCTCGGTCGCGTCGGCCAGCAGTTCGGCCGGGGTGCGGATCGCCTCGGCCTCGGCGGCGGATTCGGTGGCCTCGGCCAGTGCCGAGCGCTGTGGCCCGCCCCCGGTGAACGCGCCGGCGAGCACCGCGGACGGGTTACGGTGCACGGCTTCCAGCGCCGCGCCGTCCGGGGCGTCGGCCGGTACGGCGGTGGTGGTGACGTGGGCGGTGTTGCCGTGGCGTCCGCGGGTGAGCCCGACGTAGAGGGCTTCCTGCCCGGTCGACTCGGTGACCACCGAGTGCGCGGTGTCCACGGTCAGGCCTTGTGCACTGTGGACGGTGGAGGCGTAGCCGAGGCTCATGTGCGCCTCGACGTAGGCGGCGGGCAGGGTGATCCGCTCCCCCAGCACCTCGCCGACGCCGTCTTCGCGGCCGAGCACGTGGGCGACGATGAGGCTGCCGTCCTCGCGGGTGTCGAGCACGCGGTACTGCTTGCGGTTGATCGGCACCTCCCGGTTGCCCTCCACCCCGGCGAGGTTCCAGCCGTTGTACCGGGCCTGCACCAGATCGCCGACGCCGGCGTAGGTGCCCTGCTTGTCCAGCGGCACCCCGGTTTCGGCAACCTTGCCCAGTCGCACGAGTTCGCGGCGCAGCTCGGCGCACAGGTGCGCGGCCTGCTCGTTGGTGTCCACGATCAGGATCGAGTGCTTCCCCGCGAGGGTGTCCCCGAGCCAGGCCTTTGCGGCGGCGGCTTCGGCCTGCTCGCGGGTTCCGCCGTCGAGGATCCGGCCGTGCTTGTGGTAGTCGCCCAGCACGGTCTCGTCGCCGTCGCGCAGCCGCAGCGACGCGGCGCGTTCCCACTCGGCGGCGAACCGGCGGACCTCGGTCAGCTCGTAGGCCGCCCCGGCG
Organism: Amycolatopsis sp. NPDC051903; assembly: GCF_044452505.1. Lineage (NCBI taxonomy): Bacteria > Bacillati > Actinomycetota > Actinomycetes > Pseudonocardiales > Pseudonocardiaceae > Amycolatopsis > Amycolatopsis sp. NPDC051903. The sequence continues at coordinate 523,434 of NZ_JBITBT010000002.1, forward strand.
TCGGCCATCAGCTGCATCCCGCCGCCCGCGCCGACGGCGGCGAGCTGGCGGTGATCGCCTGTGAGCAGCAGCTTCGCCCCGGCCTGGGCGACGTGCTGGTGGATGCGGGCCAGGTCGGCGGTGTTGGCCATCGCCGACTCGTCGACCACGACCAGGTCACCCGGGTTGAGCTGCCACTCCAGGTGCTCGGGGTGGGTGGAGCCCTCAGCGAGCTTGGTCTGCGCGCCCAGCCAGCGGGCGATGTTGCGGGCGGTCAGGCCTTCCCCGGCGAGCACGTCGGTGGCGACCTGGCTTGACGCCAGCCCGACGACGCGCCGCTGCGCGCCCTCCCACAAAGCCGGGTCCTGCCAGGCTTTCGCCAGGGCGCCGACCACAAAGGACTTCCCGGTGCCGGCCGGGCCAACCAGGGACTCCACGGCCGCACCGGAGGCGAGCACGCCGCGCACCGCGGCGGCCTGGTCGGCGCCGAGGACCATGCCGGTGTCGGCCAGGGCGGCCACGAAGCCGTCGACGGCGGACACGTCCAGCGCCGGGGCGCCGCCGCGGGCGGTCGCCGCCGCGAGGGCGCGTTCGGTGTGGATGTGCTCGGGGGTGGCGTAGAGCTTGCGGCCAGGGGCCTCATAGGCCGACTGGCCGTTGGCCAGCTTCAACTCGTCGGGCAGCACCGCGACACCGGGGCGGTCGGTGGCCAGCGGGGTCGCCAGCTTCAACCCTTCGGCGGTGAGGGTGTCCAGCAGGCGGGTCACCTCGGCGCCGTCGAGGTCGCCGAGCTGGTCCGGCAGCGCGTCGCTGATCGCGCGCGTGAGGTCCGGGGCGGTCCAGCCGGCTTTGGTCGACTGGACGTCGGCGAGCGCGGTCTTGAGCACCGCCTCCGGCGACCACGACACCGCGTCGCGGGGTTCGTGGGTCAGGGTCAGCACGTCGCGGGCGACGCCATCCAGGCCGTCGGCGACTTCGGCCCGCAGCTCGCGGTCCCACCGCCCCAGGCGTTCCTCGGTGGTCTCGCCGTTGTGGGACTTGGCCTTGCGGGTGGCGAAGGTGGCCTGGCGCTGCAGCCGGTCCAGCTCGAGCGAGTTCGGCTCCCGCTCGAACTTCGCTTCGAACTGCTCGACGAGGGCGGCGGTCTTCTTCGTGATCGCCCGGCGGCGCGAGGCGAACAGGTCCATCACCCGCTGATCGATCCCGACCACCTCGCGGGCCTTGCCATCCGGGCGGGCCGCGAACCGCACGCCGAGAGCCTTCGCGAGGTGTTCCTCAGTGGTGCGCTCCCCCACCGCCGCGGCCGCGCCCCGGTGGGCGTAGAGGGCGCGACCGTCGAGGGTGCGCCACTGCCCATCGCTGCCCTGCACGCGGTTGAGGATCGCGTTGTGGATGTGCAGCTGCGGGTCGTGGTTGCGCGAGTCGTGCTGAAAGAACGACGCCACGACGACGTCGTGGGCGTCGATGAACCGGCCCGCGGCGCCGCCGTGGTGCCCGACCCGCGAGTAGCCGGCGTGCTCGGACAGGTAGTCCAGCGACGCCCGGTTACCCGCCCAGATCGCGTCCTCCACTGCGTCGCGGTGCGCCCGCCACGACGCCGCGACCGCCCGCGCGTCATCGCGCTGACGCGCCAGCTCCGCCAACTCAGCCGGGTCCGCGGCCGACGACCCGGCCGTCGCGGCCAGTGCGTCCGAGAGTCGTTCAGCCGTCCGTTCAGCCGCGACCTGCTGCGCTTCGAACGCGGTGTGCAGGACCGTCACCGACTTCTGGACGCTGAACGTGGCGTCCAAAAAGGCCACGTTCTTCCGCGCCGCCTTCCCCGCCTCCAGCCGAAGTTCAGTCCGGCGTTCAGCCGTCGCGTTCGGCTCGGCGTCCAACGCGGCGGCGTACAACTCGTCCTCCGTCGGATACTTCCGGCCCGTGTGCCCGAGAGTGGACGCCTCCCCCCAGCGGGCCGGATCCTTGAACGCCTCATCCCGGGGGTCGACGAACTGTTCGTAGACCGCGCGCATGTCCTGCTCGTCAACCAACCCCGTCAGGCCCAGTTTCTCCGCGCCGGCGCCGTACCAGCGCCCCGGCGGCTCCCCCGCCGCCACGGCGTCGGTGTAGTAGTTCTCGCGGCCCTTCGCGACCTCGTCGGTGAGGTACTTGACCGAGTAACCGTTCGACACCGTCAGCATTCCGCACCCCCAAACAAGATCAACTCGCGGATTTCAAGATCACCAACGCGGGTCGCGTTCCCGGGCGCCCGCCAGGGCGCACCGGCCCGACAGATCGTGATGCATAGGTGTGCATCGTTCTTTGGCTTTGTCCTTGAGCTGGGAATCGTGGTGAGTGGCTGAGTCTTGGTGTTCCTGAGTGGCTTCCTGGTGACTGACTTGGTGATGTGGGTTGCTGGGCTCATGAGTTGGCCTGGTGGGTGTTGAGTTCGGTGATCACGTGCAGGGGTGCGGGCTGTTGCCGGAGTTCCTGCAGGGCGGTTCCGGCGGTTCCTCGTGAGACCTCGGCGAGTTCCATCAGTTCGTCGACTGTCGGGAGGCTGCCGGTGCGGGCCTGGTGCTTGCGCGCCTCCGCGCGCGCCCGGTCCTTCTTCGGCGAGGACGCCACCGCGGCCGGACGCTCCGGCCGCGGTGGCGTATCGAGGGCCTCGCGCTCGCCCGGCGACTGGACGCCTGGGGCCTGCTCGGCTGTACGTCCACCCGGGACCGGCGACGCGGACACGTTCAACGCCTCCGGCTGTACGGGGCCCGAGTGGACGGACGGGGACTGAACGGCGGGGCGCTGAACGTGGTCCGGCTGAACGAGCGGAGCCGACGGCGCGACCGGATCAGCGACCGCGACAGCGGCGCCCGGCGCCGCACCGGCACCCGCATCCACTCCCGCCGCGTCGCTGTCCGTACGGCGTTCCGTTGCGAGCATGAACAACAGGTGGGCCACGATCGCCGCCGCCAACGCCGGCCACGCCCCCACGCCGAACCGCAGCAGGCCCGAGGTCGGCGGCATCGCCTCCACTCCGGCCGCCGCGGCAGCGGCGACGGCGGGCGGGTCGACCGGGGCACCGACACCGCCGGCGAGATAGCTCGCCTGCGCCAGACCCGACAGCCCCGCCGCGAGGATCACCACCGCCCACGCGTAGCCGCGCCCGTGATCCACCAGACGCGAGGTCGCCGCGTAGGCGACGATCGCCAGGCCGTCAGTGATCAACGGGTAAATCCAGGCGATCCCGCCCGGCACGCCCGACGCCACGGCGACCTCGAACAGGCCGTGCGCCGTCGCGGCCGCCGCGCCCAACGCCACCAACAACCCGGGCACGAACACCGCCAGCGTCGCCCACCGCGACGTCGTCTTCCCGCTCGTGCTGTGCGTGCTCATGCCCGCTCCCACCCTTCGGTGCTCTCGTGGGTCTCGTCCTCGGCGCTCCAGCGGGCCAGCCGCCGCGCGCGCTCGGCGTCCTCACCGGCAACCTCGATGCGGTGCGACGCGTCGGCGGCCTCGTCAACCGCCTGCCCGCACTCCTCGACCGCCTCGGCCAATGGCGTCGGCTCCGGCTCGGCGAGCACGTCGTCGATTCGGCCCAGCAACGCATCGACGGCTTCGGAGTCGTTCTCGATCGGTGCGAGCTGCGCGCGCGGCACCTCGGTGCCGCCGATCGTGTCTCCGTCGGCGGACTCGTCGGCTTCGAGGGCGGCGATCTGCTCGTCGGAAAGGCCAGACAGGCGCGTGCGGGCAGCGGTGACGTCGTCCCAAAAGTAGGCGGCGTCGTCGCGTTCCTGGTCGCTGCAGGTGTCGCAGTGCTCGACCGGGCGGTTGCAGTCGTTCATGTGGTCGCGCAGCTCGGCGGCACGGGCAACGATTGCCCGGGCCTGTCCGAGACTCAGCGCGTCGGCTGCGGCGCGCTGCTCTGCGTAGTACGCGCGGGTGTATTCCTCGTCGGCGCGGGCGTTTTCGGCGGCCACGAACTCGCGCACCGATGCGGGCAGCTGCTCCTGTGGCAGCCGGTCCACCTGGTCGAATGTGACGCCGATCCGGTCGAGGTCCGCCTCGGTCACCGGTCCGGCCGGCAGGTTCGCCAGCCGGGCGCGGATGCTCTCCGCCGTGGAACCGTCGGCTGACATCTCCGCCGCGGCGGCGGCACTACCCGCGGCGAGTCCCTCCTGCTCGGCGCCGTCGACCAGCTCGTGCTCGGGCCGAGCAGGCAGGTTGCGGGCGATCCAGCTGCCTGGCTCCGGTGCGCGGTCGGTCACGTAGGGCTCGTCGTCGTCCAACGCGTCCATCTGCGCGAGGATGTGAGCCAGTTCGATGTCGGCCACAGCCGGGTCAAGGCTGAAAGGCTGCGGCCCCTCCTGAGCCCGCGCGGCAGCCTTGCGTTCGGCCTGCAGACGCTCGGCCGCCCGCGCACGCTCGGCTGCCGCCTCCTGCGCGTGATCAAGCACATCCGGGTCCGGCCCGCGCTCCGCTACGGTCGTCGGCCAGTACCTGGAGAAAAGCGCGGGATGTACGCGATAGAAGTCGCGTTCATCAACACCCAGCCGAGTGCACTCGCTGGAGACGGTGCGGCGGAACATCTCGGAGTTGCTCTCACGCGCGTGAGGGTCTTCCGACGTCCCGGCCTGGCGCCAGGGCGCCCTCGCGGCAGTGTCCAGAATGCGGTCTGCGACGTCCGGGTCCATGATCGTTCGCTGCGCCTCCCGTCGCGCCCGAATGTCCTGCGGGTCAACAGTCCCCAACACGGAGGCGGCGAAATCGGCCGAGGACGCGTTGATGGCCTCCATTTGCGCCGCCTGCGCCGCGACCGACGCGGCATTCCGCGAGTTCTTGCCGAACCGAGCGATGCGGTCGAAGATGCTCATGCCCGTTCCCACCCTTCGGTGTTCTCGTGCGTCTGGTCGTCGGCGTTCCAACGGGCCAGTCGCTGGGCCCGCTCGGTGTCCGCGCCGATGACCGCGATGCGATGCGTCGCGTCGCTCGCCTCGTCGACCGCGCGCCCGCACTGCTCGACCACCTCAGCCAGCGGCGACGGCTCCGGCTCGGCGAGCACGCCGTCAATCCGGTCCAGCACCTCAGCGGTGTCGCGGCTGGCGATGCCCGACTCGACGGCCGTCGTGTCGGCGTCAAGCAGGAGTTGCGCGGCAGGCACGTCGGTCTCCCAGAACCGGCCGTCGCCCGGCCATTGGGCGTGGCACGTCTCGCACTGCGCGGTCTCGCGGGTGCAGCCGTTGATGTGTTCGCGTATCTCGGCGGCCTCAGCCAGCACCGCCTGTGCCCGCTCCGGCGTGCCGGGCGGGGCGATCCGGTCGAGTTCCGCGTGCACCGCCGCCCAGAACTCGGCAACCGTCGGATCGGTGCTGCGAAGCATCGGCCAGCTGACGTCGTCGTCCCCGTCGTCGACAAAGTGAGCGTGGGTCGCGTCGGGGGCCGGGCCCCAGCTGCGCAGCACGCCGGACTGGTTGACGACCATCGGTGCGGCCATCCCGAGGTAGGGGCTCACGCCTTCCTCGCCGTTGTCGAAGGCGAGCTGCTCGAGCTCGTCCTCCTCGGGGGTGAGGTAGTCGGGCTCGTACTCGTCGGGCACGACCAGGTCCGGCGTCGCCGGGAGGTTGCGGGCGATCCAGCTGCCCGCTTCCGGTTCGCGCTCGGGCACGAGCGAGGACGCCGGCGGGTTCCACCGCCAGTCCGCGTCGTTGACGTCGCCTTCCCCGACCGCGGGTTCGGCGAACGCGGCCGCCACCCGCGCGGCCTCCTCGGCCGAGAGTCCCGGCGTCATCCGGTCGGCAACATCACGGGCGACTTGGCTGCGGGCTTCCTCCTCGCCCCGCCCGGCGATCCGCAGCTGCTCGTACCGCTCGACCGCCGCATTCGCCACCGCCGACTCCTCCGGGAACGCGCTGTCGACCTCGGCCCGCGCCCGGTCGGCATCACCGGTTTCGGCCAGCACCCGCTCGAACTGCTCGACCGCGGACTCCGCCGTGAAGTAGTTGCGCAGCGCCACATCGGCCGGCATCAGCTCGGCCGGATCGATGACGATCACCTCAACGTCGTCGTCGGGCAGCCGCATCGTCGGCGCGGACGTCGCGCCGCTGCTGCTTTCCGTCTGGTCCGGCGCGCGGAGAGCGTCGCCGCTGAACAGCGATTCCTGGTTGTCGCCGCTACCCAGGGCGGCGTCGACCGCCGCTGCCTGGGCGGCGAAGTGGGCCGCGCTCGCGTCCCGTCCCTGGGCTACCTGGTCCCGAAACCGCATGATCGCGGCGTCGGCGACCTCGTCCCCGCTCGCTGCCCGGGCCGCAGCGGCCTCATCCGACAGCCCTGCTTCCAATCCCTGCCGGTACCGAGTGATCCCGGCATCGGCGCGGTCGTGCGTGCGTACGAACCGCTCGGCGCTGGTCATCGACATGCCCTGACGCATCAGGGCTTGCAGCCACATCCGCTGCCCGTCACCCAGCGGCGTGGGGTACGGCTGGGTCTGCTGCCAGTCGGCGTCCTGGTCGGAGACAGCATCGAACGTGGCGTTGAGGCCGCGTTCGCGGATGCCGTCCACGGTGTGCTGGATCTCCAGCTCCCGCACCGGATCGTTGTCCCGGCCCAATTCAGCGGCCCGGGCCGTGAACGCCTCCGCTCGCTCCGACAGCGCCCGGGCTTCGGCCTCCAGCCCGGCGCGGCGGGCCGGGTCGGCCTCGCCTGCCGCGTCGAGGCTGCGCAGGAACGCCCGGTCATGGTGGCGCTCGGCCACCGCGCGGGTCGCGGCCTGTTCCAGCTCGTCCATCCACTCCGGACGCAGCCCCGGCACCGGGGCGGCGCCCTCCCGCCAGATCTCGTAGCCCTGCTCGACGGCCTCGGCCACCACCGCGTCGTGCACGGCCTGAACCCGGGCCTCGTCCTCGCTCACGCCGCTGCCGGTCATGAACGCGAACCCGATCGCGGCCTGCCCGGCCAACGACCGCTCCGGCCCGACCTGCGCCAGCGCCGACGCCTCGTCAAGCCCTCCGGCGCGCAGCGCGCGGTACCGGTCGATCCCCTGCCCGGCGGCCCGACGCCGCGCGTCGAGTTCCCCGGGCTGATACGGCCTGCTGCTCATCGCCGGGCACCCCCTCGGCGCTGGCGGGCCGCGGTCTGCGCGGCGGCCAGCTGCTCGGCGGTCGGCACCGGCGCGGGGGTATCGCGCTGCTCGGCCCACCACAGCGCGATCGGGGCGAGGCCTTCGCCCATCGGCACGCCCGGCGCCGGCCGGTGCAACGGGCCGCCGTCCTCGTGGTTTTCCAGCGAGCACCCGCCCGCGCTGCCCTTGATCCGGCGCACCACACCCGGCCGGTAGCGGTCGTGCCAGTCCGCGGCACGCGCGACGGTGGCGTCCTCGTCGCGGTAGGCAGAGTGCCACGCAGCGGCCAGCCAGAGGAGTTCCTCGACGATGTCGGGATGCCACATCCAGCACTCCGGCAACGCCCCGACCGCGTCGGGGTAACGCAGGAAGATCCGACGCATCCACACCGTCAGCTCCGTGAGCATGGCCTGGGAGCGGTCGAGGTCGGCCGGCAGATCCAGCCACGACCACGACGGCACCTCCGACTCGCCGCCGGCGGCGAGCTGCTCGGCGATCCCCCGGACGGTGCGGGCCAGCGTCGAGACCTTCTCCGGCATCGCCGTCAACGGCACCACCGTCGCCCGCAACTCCCCCACCTGGGTTTCGAACTGCGTGCGCAGGCCTTCGACCTCCTTCGCGAGGCCCCACACCGCCCGCACCGTGTTGTCCGAGCTGCCGTTCGCGTTCGCGCCGCTGTTAGGGGTCGTGTTGTCGGTGCTCATCGGGTTTCGTCTCCTTTCTCGTCTCGGGCGGCCTGCATGTCGCGCCACAGCGCGGGCAAGACGTCCTCCCGGGCGGCCATGACCTTCGCGACGAACGCGAACTGGTCCACCGGCGCGGCGACAGCGGTGCCGGTGAGTCGGGCCTCCCACTGCGCCCGGTGCTCGTCACTGCGGCCCCAGGCGTAGCCGTGAGCGCGGGCTTCCCGGCACAGCTCCAGCACCGCGCTGCGCGTCAACGTGATCCGCTCGCTTGTGGTTCGGTCGCGGCTCATGGAGCCACCTCCACGAGGTCGAAGCGGGTGTGCAGCTCGGTCCAGTTGGCGTGGTGCCGGCCATCGGGGGTGTGCCAGCGCCCGTCCGAACCGGGACACCACTGGCGCATCAGGTCATCGCGCACGGTCGGCCGGTCGGCCGGCGCCGGGCTCGCACCGAGCCCGGCCGCCAGCCACACCCGCGCCCGCTGGGCGGCGGTCGTCATCGGGGGTCACCGCCCTCGACGCCAGCGGCGAGGTAGGCGTGCGCCATCCACGAGCGAGCCAGTTCGAGGTACTGGCTGCTGTTGGTCTCGTAGACGGGGCTACGGGTGGCCTGCACGAGGTAGGCGACCGTGTTGCGCACGGCGTAGCTGGGAACGTCGTGTCGGCCCTGCCGCACCGCCTGGGTCAGCCCGAACAGGACAGCCGCCGCGGCCAGGTGCTCCTTCGGCGCGAGCCCATTGCACGCGTGGCGCAGGATCGAGGCGTGCAGCTCGATCAGCCCGCTCTTGATCGTCGGGGCCTGGCCGAGCACGGTGCTCACCGCGTTGAGGTAGGCATCCAGCCCGACGCGGAAGGTGGTGAACTCGTCGAGGTCGTCGAACTTGTTGTTGATCGTCGCGAGCATCATCGGGTGGCCTGCTTTCGGGAGTTCTCGGTACGGGCCGCGGCGAGGCGGGCCCGGTGCTGGTCTTGGGCGGCGGGGCTGGTGAGCGCCTCGTGCAGCGCCCACGCCGGTTCGCGCGGGGCCGGGTCGGCCCGGCCGCCGGCCGGGGCGGGGTTCACAGCGCCACCCCCGGGAACTCGGTCGTGTCCGACCAGTCGAGGAACTGCGACTCGCAGCCGGGCGCCACGATGCGGTGCGCGTGGGCCACGAGGGTGTCGATGTCGTCGCGGCGCAGCACCACCGTTCCGGTGCCGTTCGGGTTGGACAGGCCGAGCACGACCAGGTCGCCGCGGACGGTGACCTTGAGGTCGCCCTGGCCGGCGGTGCCGTAGATCAGAGCGTCGGCCAACAGTTCGCGGCTGACCGCCCACTCCAGGCCGGGCTGCACGACGTCGAACCCGAACGTGACCGCATACGGCTCGCTCGAGTCGTAGCTGGCCGAGATCGTGGCGTGCCCGGTGTGAAGCAGCGCGGGCAGCGGCATCGTGAACGCGCTCATCGCCCCTCCCCCTCGACCTCGTCCTCGCCGACGGGGTGCTCGCTGCCGGGGGTGGTGGAGAACTCGGCGTCCAGCTCGGCATCCAGCCGCGCCAACGATTCCTCGTCATCCAGCCGGGTCGCCGTCGCCAGCACCGGGCGCATCCCGCCCGTCGCCGCGGCGTCCTCGCCGCCGGTCTCCGAACCGCCCGCGGTGGCGCGGTCGAGCATCCGCGACACCCAGGGCTCGACCTTGTCGGCCAGCGCGTCGACGAACGCGGCGAACCGGATCACCCACACCTCGCGGCGCTCGAACCAGCGGTCGGCGAACGCCTCCCACCGCTCCTGCCGCTCCGCGCCCTTCACGTCGCCGCGCTTCCACGCCATCTGCAGCTTCCCGATCGCCGCCGGCATCCCCCGGCGCACAACCACCGCGTGCAGCTCCGGCAGCTGCGAGATCTCCCCCGGCGTCAGCACCGGCACCCGCTGCGGGGTCCGCCCGGTGACGTTGCCCTCGGCATCTTCGGTCTCGACCATCTCGTGCCGGTCGGCCGTCAACGTCGAATAGGCCTGCAGGTCGTTGTCGTCACGCGCACCGGCCAGGATCAGCACCGTCGCCGAGTTCGTCATGATCGCCGCGCACCCGGTGTCGCCCCACCGCTCCCGCAGCTGCGCCCGCGACTGCGCTCCGATGTGGATGGTGATGTTGCGCCCACCCATGTCCGCGGTCCACTTGTCCAACGGCACCGGAGACACCAGCGCTGCCTCATCAAGAACCAGCGTCAACGCCGGGTCCAACCGGCCACCCAGCGACTCCGACGCGATCCGCCGGGACTCCCGCGCGATGTGCGCGGTCAACGCCGCCACCAGCGGCGCCGTGTGCCCCTCCTCGGCGCCGAGCATGTAGACGGTGCCGTGCTCGGCCAGCAGCTGCTCCACGTCGAAGCCGCCACCGGTCGCGGCCGCTGTCGCGGTCGGGTCGGTCAGCCACGCCAACGCCGGCATGACGGTCGTGGTGATCGAGGAACGGGTGCGCTCGTTCGTGGTCAGGAACTGCTGCGCGGCCGTCTCGAACGCCGGCTCCGGCGAGCGGCGCAGCAGCCGCAGCACCTCGTCGGTGGCCTCTTCCGGGTCGGCGACCCAGCCCTGCACGTCCCGCATCGACAGCTCCCCCAGCGCCGCGGCGTGCATCAACGCCGCCAACGCGCGGCGGGCCTGCGACACCCAGTGCTCCCGCTCCTCGCTACCGCCGTCGCCCGGCAGCAGGTCACTGGCGCGGTGGGTGGCGGTCACCGGGTTCTCGCACCCGGTCAGCGGGTCGAACGTGATCGTCGAGGCCAACCGGCCCAGCCCACTCGGGTTGAACACGTACGTCGGACCGCGACGCGCACGCAGCTTGGACGTGAGGTCGATCAGGTCCGTGCGAGTCGAGGTCGCGATCACCGCGCCCGGCGCGTCCAGGATCCGGCACGCCAGCTCCCCCGTCTTACCCGAGCGCGGGCCACCGAAGCGCAGCGTCACGTCCTCCACCGGCGACCAGACCCACTGCCGGCCCACCCGCGCGATCGCCGTCGCGTACTCCGTCACCGGCACCTGCCGGCGCGTCCACCACATCTCCTTACGCAGCGACGGCTTCAACACCTTCGCCTTCCGCCGCATCGCCCGCTTCGAGGCGACCCGCCAGATCTGCCAGCGCGACGCCACCCCGCCGTTGCGGCGCGACCGCCGCGACCAGCGGCCGATCAGCCCGCGCGAACCACCCCGGCCCCGCAGGCCCAGGACCGCGGCCACCAGCAGCACCGGGGCGCCGAGGATCAGGCCCCACGGCCACACGCCGTAGCCCGGCGTCTCCGCCGGCACCCAACCGAGGAACCACAGCGACAGCCCCACCAGCCCGGCCGCCACCGTCACCGTCCGGGCCGCGTTGCCCTTCATCAGCTCCGCCAGACCCAGCACCGCCGCGGCCACACCAGCTGTCACCAGCCACGGCCACACCGCCGCCACCTTCACGTGCCAGCCACTCGCCAACACACCCGCACCGACCAGCACCGCCGAAATCAGAAACGCCTTGAACGTCCGCATCAGGCCGCACCCCCAGCAGCGACAGCCTCGGGCTGGTCCTCCTGGGCGTGGTCCGCACGCGTCACGGCCGCCGACTCGCACGCCGCCAGGTAGTCCTCGATTGCGTGGCCCCAGATCCGAACGGCGCCTTTGCCGGTGCCCAGCCGGATCGCGCGCAGCGCTCCGGACTCCACCGCCCTGTAGATCGTCGCCACCGAGACATCGAGTTCGTCCGCGACCGCTCGAACGCGGTACAGCCGGGTACGCTCAACCTGCATCGTTTCTCCAAGGGTTTCGATGTGCGCCCCGGCTGGTGTTGCAGCACTGGCCGGGGCTTCCTGCGTTTCACCAGGCGTCGCGGCGACGCCTGCAACAACTGCGCACATAGCTAGCTTAGACGTCTTAGCTAGTTTCGACAAGAGCGCCATGCCAGCAGAGCCGTCTTCGCTAGCGAAGCTCGTAAGATGTGGAGCATGAATTCGCTCGACCCTGACGACTCTCGGCCGGCCTACATGCAGGTCGCGGACAAGCTGCGAACAGCAATTCGTCGCGGCGACCTGGTGCCCGGCGACCAGCTGCCGACGTATTCGGCGATCGCAACCGAGCACGGCATCGCCATCGAGACAGCAAAGCGTGCTTTGGGCGTCCTCCGCACAGAGGGCTTGGTCGTTTCTCGGCAAGGCAAGGGGTCGTTCGTCCGACTCGACAAGCACGACGAGGTTGGCAGCACGGCGGACGCGGCCCACTTGTCCGCGAGACTGGACGAGCTGACCAGCGAGCTGGAGGCAGTGAAGCGTCGACTCACTGACCTGGAGAGTCGCGGAGGCGAGTCGGAATAAGGAGCACTCGCTATAACGTTCTTTCCTTCGGTCGCAATGTTCACGCTGGTCACGGGGGTGGTTGGTCTTGCTCATGACGCAAGAAAACCGGGAATCGCACCCCCGGGATAAGGCCGCTTTGAGTACCCAACCTGGGTAAACTGATCAGTAACCAGCAGACTTCCAGGGCTGGCCGGGGGAGGATTGACACGTGGTACGGGAGCGGCCAGCAGAGCACCTCAGCACCCAGGTTCTGACTCGACCCGAGTTCGCGCGGGCATGCGCCGCACGCGAACTCGGCGAGGTCCTGAGACTCGCCAAGCAATGGGGCGGTGTCGGCTTCTCTTCGTCACACCTAGCTCGACGGTGCGAGATGACAGTGTCGCGCGTCCAGGACTACATCGCGGGCCGAGTACAAGCCCAACGGGTTGAGCTCTTTGAGCGGGTCGCCGATGGGTTGCGTATCCCCGGAACGATGTTCAACCTCGCGCCGAGGCCGTGGGAAGACGCGACGGAATCAACGAGCACGGCGCGACCGGCCTCGACATCACCCAGCCCTCCAGAGAACGGGGATACTTCCGTGCTGCGACGCGACTTCGTCAAACTAGGGGCTGGCCTCGCAGCCACGGCGCTCGCCGGCGGAACGACCGGTCTTCCGTCTGCCACCAGCGGACCCCGAATCGGCGCGAGTACGCTCGCTGAACTCAGGGCCAACGCGGTCCGTTTGCGCAACCTCGACGACCACCTTGGCGGCGCGGAGACGTACCGCTTCTATCTCGCAGAGGTAGAGCGGACGGGCAAGATCCTCAAGTCAAACAGCTTCTCGGGCGCAGTCCGCCGAGAGCTACTGAACCTCTTCGCCGAGCAAGCACAGCAAGCAGGCTGGGCCGCGTTTGACGCAGGCTGGCAAGACAAAGCGACCCGCTTGTACGACATGAGCTATAAGGCCGCGATGGAAGCCGGAAATGCCGACCTTGGCGCCAATGCCTTGGCACACAAGGCCTACCAACTCGTGTCGAGCGGCCAACGCGGCATCGAAGTCACTAACGGCTCAGTGGCTGTCGCAGATGCGACGGTCGAGCCGACCGTGAAGTCCTTGTTGTACCAGCGCGCCGCATGGACTTACGCACTCGCCGGTGACGTTCGTCGAACCGATGAGGTTCTCGGCCGTGCGGAGAACGCGCTTGCGCTCGCGCCTGCAACTGACGACAGCCCAGGCTGGGCAGCATGGGCACACAACCCCGTAGAACTGCAGATCATGGCGGGTAGGTGTTGGACCGAGTTGCACAAGCCACTGCGTGCCGTCCCGGTGATGGAAAGCGCCATGGCTGCGTACGCCGATAGCCACGCACGCGACAAGGCTCTCTACCTGTCGTGGCTTAGCGAGGCATACATCGACGCGGGCGAGGTTGAACAGGCAGCCGCAACGACGGGGCGCGCGCTCGACTTGTCAGCCGGCGTCGCGTCGCCGCGTCCGGCTGAGCGGCTTAGCGATGTGCTCGACCGGCTGACTGCGTTCCAGGCCGAGTCTGACGTTGGTGCGCTACTGGCTCGTCGTCCGCTGAACCCAAGCTAGGTACGGTGCGAACCCGGCGACTAGCGGAAGTGCCGTGATCTCCGGGTTCGTCCACTCGTGGTTCTCGACCAGGAACCGCTCGAGGTCCGGGTAGCGCTCGTCAGTGGTCTTGAGGATCGTCTGCCACTCCTCACCGGTACCGAACTCACCCTCGTGCCAGAACACGCTCGTCACGGGGCCGACCACTTGCCCACCTGCGGCCAACCGTGCCTCAACGGCTCCCTGGGCCAGCTTCAACGCGACGGCTTCCGTCGGCGCCGCGACCTGGATCTGCCAGACGTCACTCATGACGCCAGACTACTCGGCCACGTGGTGGCAGAACGTCAACACGTGGACAACGTGATGCCAGATCACCAGCGCATACGAATAGATCGCCAGCCTCTTGTGCCGGCAGTCAGAGGCGAGCGTGCAAGCGGGCCCATTCGGTCAGGACTGTTCGCGCGAGCACTGGAGGGCCGGTGGGCGCAACGCCTCGTTTTTTCAACGGAGGCACTTCTTCACGAAACTGGACGGCCGCCTTATCGCCCTCGTCAGCCAGCCGGATCAGCTTCACGATGATGTCCATGCTCACCGCGGCCCAGGTCGCGACGATGCTCGACCGGATGGCGCCGGCGTTGTAGCAACGCCAAGCTTCCTCGGCCAAGGGGCGCACTTCGGGGCTCCACACCTGCGCTACCAACGTTTCCAGGTCGGCGGCCACCAGCAACCTCCTCAGCACCCGCGAGCTCTGAGCCGAGGCCACGATCTCGCGGTGATCTTCCGGGCTAGCAGGCTGTCGTTGCGCAGCGAGCGAACGTTACGGTGACCTACGGTCGTGCGCTCGGCGTTTAGTCAGCCGAGACTCGAACACCGCCTGCCGCGATTGCGCAAGGTGACATCCTGCAAAGGCGTCGGGCCGCAGGGCAAACGTGGGGACAGCTTGGGGACAGCCAAGCATGCAACACCAGGAAAATCGCAGTGTACGAGAGATGAGAGAGTTATCAGATTTCGCTGTTTTCGCAGGTCAGAGCGGTGTCTGAGTCCTGGGGGTCAAGGGGTCGCAGGTTCAAATCCTGTCAGCCCGACCGGACGAGAACGCCGCTAGATGTGGGAAAATCCCAGGTCTAGCGGCTTCTTTGTATGTGAGGCCAAGGGCTCGCCTTGATCAGCTCACTGCACACTTGGGGACCAGAGCTCGGATCACGACCCGCGGGCGGCACCCACAGGTCCAGATAGGACCGTGGGGTGCGAGGCGGTTGCTCGCCCAGGACCCGCAGCACCACTACCGACTTTTGTGCTTCGTCGGGTCGACTTCGATGCAGGCCTGACCCTTTCTGGGTGTCCGAGGTGGAGGTAGACGAGCTTCGAGGCCACGTCGTCGCGCGAAGTTGTGTCGTGGAGGGCTGCCGTCGCGGGTCTTGCTGGTGCTCAGCGGGTCACCTCCACCAGGTCGTATCGGGTGTGCAGCTCGGTCCAGTCGGCGTGGTGCCGGCCGTCCGGGGTGTGCCAGCGGCCGTCCGGGCCGGGGCGCCAGTGGCGCATCAGGTGGTCGCGGACGGTGGGCCGGTCGATCGGCGCCGGCCGCGCACCGAGCCCGGCCGCCAGCCACACCCGCGCCCGCCGGGGGGTCTCGGTGGTGGTCACGTCCGACCGCCTGTCCGCTGCTGCTCGCCCCAGCGCACGCGCCACGGCCCGGCTTCGGCTGCGGGCGAGGTCGCGGCGACGCCCAGGTCGCGGTCGAATGCGGGCGCCGCCTGCACGGCCTGATCCCGGCGCCGGATCGGCAGAGGCAGGGCTCGGCCCCGCTCGGGCAGTACGCACGTGCCAATCCCGACGAGGACCCCGTTCGCGGTGGGTTCGAGCGCCGGCGCCATGCCCAGGCCGCCGCCGATCGGCAGGTGCGGCCGGGGCATGGCCACGGTCACGCCGCCCATCACCACGGAAACACCCTGGCCAGAGAGAGGAGAGGACACGAGGTCGAGATAAGTCATCGCTTGTTCCTTTCGGGAGGTCTCAGAGGTCTTCGGAGCTGCGACGCGAACGGTGTGGTGGGCCTCCGCGGCGGAGCCGGTGACCTCGGCGTGCGGCGCCGGCGCGGAACCGGATCCGACCGGCCCAGGTCGGGGTGGGGTTCACAGCGCCACCCCCGGGAAGTCCGCGATGGGGGGACAAGTCCAGGGCTTCGTTCTGGATCAAGACCTCGAAGACCCTGGACTCGTGCGCCGCCGTGCGCCCCTCCGCGATAGTGGTATAGACCAGCGCGCGTCCTCGTCGTGGCTACGGAGCAGCCTCCGGTATCCGCGATTCGGCGGAATCGGTGAACTCCGGAAGAGCGACGAACGAGAGCTCGATTCACGTTCAGCCCAGGGGTCGAAATCGGGCCGGAACAGGTGTAGGCAGGAGGCGCGGTGGGTCGTGGAGGTGTCGGATGGACACTGGTGGGCTGCCGGGGCGGGGTTCGTCCGCGCTGGTAGCCGTGCTGAGCGAGAGTGGGCGCACGCGCGTCTGCCGGGTGTCCCTCGGGGAGCGGACCGTCGTGAGCAAGCAGCCGCTGGGCCCGGACGCACCCAAGCGGCTGCGGCACGAGCGCGAGATGCTGGAACGGCTTCGCGGGGTTCCGAACGTCGCGCAGCTGCTGGACGCGCCACGCTATACCGGGTCGATCGTGCTGGCGGACGCCGGCGGCCGAAGCCTCGCCGGACGGGCGGAGCCGCTGCCCGTCGACGTCCTGCTCGAGGTCGGGCTCGGGGTGGCCCGAGCCGTGGCGGCGGTGCACCGGCGCGGGGTGTTGCACCGCGACATCACTCCCGCGAACATCGTGCTCTCCCCCGACGGCACCCCGTGCCTGCTCGACTTCGCGCTGGCCACCTGCGTCACCGACCCCGCCCCCGGCGGCAGCGACATCGCCGGCACGCTGGCCTACCTCGCGCCCGAGCAAACCGGGCGGACCGGCCGTCCGGTGGATCAACGCAGTGACCTCTACGCCGTGGGTGCCACGCTCTACGAACTGGCGACGGGCGCGCCGCCGTTCGGCGCGGGCGACCCGCTGCGCCTGGTCCACGACCACCTGGCCCGGGTGCCGGCGCCCCCGGTCGAGGTCAACCCGGCCCTGCCGGCCCCGCTGTCCGAGATCATCCTGCACCTGCTGGAAAAGGAACCCGACCACCGCTACCAGACCGCGGAGGGGGTGGCCCACGACCTGGCACGGGTGCGCGACGCCCGGGCCGGGCGCTCCACGGAACCGATCCGGATCGGGCACCACGACTTCCCGCGCCGGCCCGTCGCCCCGGCCCGGCTGGTGGGGCGCGACACCGAGGTGGCCGCGTTGCGGGCGGCGTTCGAGGACGCGACGGCGGGCCGGTGCCGGGGAGTGCTGATCGGCGGCGTGGCCGGCGTCGGCAAAACGGCGCTGGTCCACGAACTACGCCCGGCGGTCACCCGCCGGGGCGGCTGGTTCCTGGCCGGCAAGTTCGACCAGTACCGGCGCGACCTGGAGTTCGACGGGGTGTTCCAGGCGTTCCGCTCGCTGGGGCGGCTGCTGCTGGCCCAGCCGGAGAGCGAACTGTCCCAGCTCCGGCGGCGGATCATCGACGCCGTCGGCCCGAACGCGGGCCTGCTCACCGCCGTGGTGCCGGAGTTCGCGGCCCTGCTGGACGTGCCGCCCGATCCCGGCGATCTCCTCACCGCGCAAGCGCGCGCGCAACACAACGCTGCTCGGATCATGCGCGCGGTCGCCTCCCCGGACCGGCCGGTGGTGCTGTTCCTCGACGACCTGCAATGGGCCGGGCCCGGCCCACTCGGCTTCGTCGACCTCTTGCTCGACAACGACCCGACCCCCGGCCTGCTGCTGGTGGGCGTGCACCGGGACAACGACGGGGAAACGGCACCGCCACCGACGCTCTCGCGGTCACGCGACCGGGCCGGCGTGCGGTACCTGCAGCTGGAGAACCTGTCCACGCCCAACCTGGCCGCCCTGGTCGCCGACATGCTGCCCGCCGACGCGGCCGCGGCGGCGGGCCTGGCCGAGGTGATCGCACCCCGCACCCGCGGCAACCCCTACGAAACCGTTCAGCTGCTCACCGCACTGGCTCACCACGGCGTCCTCACCGCGACCTCCGCGGGCTGGCAGTGGGACCCCGCAGCGGTACGCGCCCACCTGGGCCCGGCGGAGAGCGGCGACCTGCTGACGTCGCGGATCCGGGCCCTGCCGCCGCCGTCGCGGCAGCTGGTGGAGGCGATCGCCTGCGTGGGCGGGCGGGTCGAGACGGACGTGCTGCAGACCGCCACCGGCGAAGCGTCGGACGTGGTGGCGCAGCGCCTGACCCCGCCCATCGACGAGGGCCTGCTCGTGCTGGAGCGCGGCGCCGTGCGGTTCCGCCACGACCGCATCCGCGAGGCCATCCTGCGCGGGCTCAGTCCCCCGCGGCGAAGCGCGTTGCAACTGGCCATGGCACGACGGCTGGCCCGAACACCCGGCTTGTTCGCGGTCGCCGCCGAGCAGTACCTGCCGGTGCTCGACGCGGTCGACGACCTCGCGGAGCGGCAAGAGGTGACCGAGCTGCTGCGGCGCACGGCCGGCCAGGCCGCGCTGATCGGCGATCACACGCAGGTGAACGCGCTCCTGGAGGCCGCGTTGCGAGTGGTCGACCCGGCGGCGACCACCGTGGCTCTCGAGCTGCGCACGGCCCGGCAGGCGGCGCTGTTCAGCCTCGGCCGCCTGGTGGAGGCGGACGAGGAGTACCGGGAGATCGAGCGGCTCTGCCCGAGCGCACCGGACCGCGCGGACGCGACCGCGATTCACGTGCGCAGTCTCAGCCACCAGGGCCGGTTCGAGGACGCGATCAGTCTGAGCCTGCGATCGCTGCGAGAGTGCGGGCTCGACGTCCCGTCGCCGGAGCGGCTGCCCGCCGAAATCGACCGGGGGTTCGCGCGCCTGCACCACTGGCTGCAGCACAGCGACACCGCCGCCGATCTGGCCCGCCCGGACCTCACCGACCCCCGGCTGCTGGCGGCGACCCACGTGCTCGACGCGGCGTTCCTGGCGGCCTACTTCGCCGCCGATTTCGCCACGGTCGCGTGGATCGGCTTGGAAGGCTTGCGGATCTGGATCGAGCACGGCCCCGGTCCCACCTTGCTCGGGCCCGCCGGCGCCGCCGCCTACTGCACCGTGGCGCAGCGCGGCGACCACGTCGGCGGATACCGCGCGGCCCGGCGGCTCCTGGCGTGGGCCGAGGCCCGCGGCGCCGAGCCCGGCGTGTCGCGGGCGCGCCACCGGTCCGCCCTCTTCAGCTGCTGGCTGGAGCCGATCGAGAACGGAGTCCACGAAGCCCAGCGGGCCCGGGAGGGGCTGATCGCCGGGGGCGACCTGACGAACGCCGGCTACACCTACCTGTTGACCGTGCGGTCCCTGGCGGACTACGCCCCCTCGCTGGAAAGCCTCCTCACCGAAGTCGACAGTGGACTGAACTTCGTGCACCAGACCGGCAACGAGCAGACCGGACAGGTGCTCGAGACCTACCGGTGGCTCGCCGACGTGCTCCGCGGCGGCAGCCCTGCCGACCCGATCACCCTCGACCGGTTCACCGACAACCCGCTCGCGCTCCTCCACGCGCACCTCGCCCGCGCGATCGCTGCCGCCGTCGCCGAGGATCTGTCCGTTCTGGTCCGGGAGAGCGCGGCGGCGATGCGGCTGCTCCCGGTCGCCGCCGGCTTCTACCCCACCGCCGTCATCCGCTCGCTGCACGGGCTCGCCCTCGCCGAGCAAGCCCGCGCGGCCGACGACGACGAACGCGCCGCGCTGCTGTCCGAAGTGGACGACGTGACGGGCTGGCTGGCCGCCCGGGCCGCGGACGCCCCGGACAACTTCCTGCACCTGCGGCGGTGGGTGGAGGCCGAGCGCGCCTGGGCGGCGGATGACGTGCGGGCCGCCGAGCTGGCGTTCGACGCGGCCCGCCGCGAGGTCTCCCGGCGCCCCCGGCCCTGGCACCGTGCGTTGATCACCGAGCGCGCTGCGCGCTTCCACCTGGCCCGCGGCCTGGAGCACGCCGGTCGCGAACTGCTCGCCGAGGCCCGCCGGCACTACGCCGCGTGGGGTGCGAGCGCCAAGGTCACCCAGCTCGACTGGGCCTACCCCACCCTGCGGCGGCATTTCGAGGCGAGCCTCAGGCCGGCCGGGAACCAGCCCGGCGAGTCGCTGAACCAACCCGGCGCGGTCACCACGGGCACCCTCGACCTGCTCGGCATTCTCTCCGCGTCCCAGGCACTGAGTTCCGAAACCAGCGTCGAGCGGCTGCACACGCGCGTCGCCGAGGTGCTCAGCGCGATGACCGGGGCCACCGGCGTCCGCCTGCTGCTCTGGAGCGACGACCAGCAGGACTGGCTGCTGCCCGAACCCACCGGCACCCCCGGTCACGACTGCGCGGTGCCGATGTCGGTGCTGCGCTACCTCCGCCGCACCGAGACGCCACTGGTGGTCGACGACGTCACCCAGGATGAACGCTTCGCCCACGACCCGTGCTTCACCGACCTCCCCGGCTGCTCGCTGCTCGCCGTCCCCATCCTCAGCCGCGGAACCCTGCGAGCCGCACTGCTGCTGGAAAACCGCCTGATCCGCGGCGCCTTCACCGCCGACCGGCTCGACGCCGTCGAACTCATCGCCGGCCAGCTCGCCGTCTCGCTCGACAACGCCCAGCTCTACACCCAGCTCACCGCGTCCCGGGCCCGCATCGTCACCGCCGCCGACCAAGCACGCCAGCGCATCGAACGCGACCTGCACGACGGCGCCCAGCAACGCCTGGTCACCATCACCCTGCGCCTGCGCGCGCTCGAAGCCGAAATGCCCCCGGGCACCGGCCACCTCACCACCGAACTCGACAACCTCGCCGCCGAAACCACCGGCGTGCTGGACGAGCTGCGCGAAATCGCCCACGGCCTCCACCCCGGCGTCCGGGCCACCGGCGGACTCACACCGGCCGTCCGCGCTCTCGCCCGCCGCTCACCGATCCCGGTCGAGCTCGACCTGCACCCGTTGCCGCCCCTGCCAGAACCCATCGAAGTCAGCGCCTACTTCATCATCGCCGAAGCCCTGACCAACGCGGCCAAACACGCGCGCGCGTCCTCGGTCACCGTCACCATCGATCCCGATCCCCCCGCCGGCGTCCTGCGCCTCACGGTCCGCGACGACGGCGTCGGCGGCGCCGACCTCACCCAGGGCACCGGAATGCTCGGCCTCAAAGACCGCGCCGAAGCCATCGGCGGCCGCCTGCACTTCCACAGCCCTCCCGGCGCGGGCACCACTCTGCACGTGAACCTTCCCCTCGCGGGACCGGCGGCCGGACCCGCGACCGCTGATCCCGGCACTCCAGGTTGAGCTGTCGCGAGTGGAGCCGGAGACCTGTCGCGAGTCAGACACGGGTGCCGGACCGTCGCCGGATGACGGGTGACACTTCCTCGGCTGACACAGCCGTTTGAACGCTAACTGGGTTCCGCGCCGCTCAGTAGCCAGGTCTGCGAGAAGGTGGGCAGGTCGACGTAGGTGGCCTCGCTGTCCTGTCCTATCCAGGACCAGCGGATGACCCGGTCGTCGACGGGTTGGGTATGAACGCAGAAGCACGTTCCGGCGCCGTCGTCACCGAACGCGAGCAGGGTACGGGGCAGCCTGGACGATTGCCAGGCTTGGGTGTTTTCGGAGGCCACCCGCTCACACGACCAGGCGCACTCCCACAGCCCAGCGAGGTCTTCGAAGCCATCGCTGAACGCCAGCAGATCACGCAGTTGGGGTGGCACCGGGGTTCCTAGTGCCAG
Source organism: Amycolatopsis sp. NPDC051903 (assembly GCF_044452505.1). Classification (NCBI taxonomy): domain Bacteria; kingdom Bacillati; phylum Actinomycetota; class Actinomycetes; order Pseudonocardiales; family Pseudonocardiaceae; genus Amycolatopsis; species Amycolatopsis sp. NPDC051903. Next base: position 544,845 of record NZ_JBITBT010000002.1, read on the forward strand.
CTCGAGGGCCGCAAGCTCGTAATCGGATGCGCCAGACCTGAGGTTCAGGCCGAGCCTTTCCGGATTGAGCACCCTTGTCCAGTCGATCACCAGGCGATGGTGCCATGCCTGCAACTCTCTGCTGCTTTCCGTTCAGGGGGCCCTCCGGCGCCACGGGACCAGCCGCTGCACTTGGGCCGGCACACGAAGAAGACGATGTCTTCGCCGACACAAGTCCGGCCGGACCCAGGCGGCGGCACCGGTTCCGCAACCCCAACCACGCAAGACGTGCACCAGCAGCACGCGAACGCTTGACGCGGCGGTCTCGCGGGGATGTACTTGACCTGGCGATGGATCCCGCCTGGTCTTCGGGCCGAACCGCCCCCTCGGGGGCTGATGGCTTCCTGGTGCAGACGCGTGGTGACCACTCGTGCCAGGAGGTGGCGGATGACCATGAAGAGTTCCGAGCGGATCGTGCGGCTGTCGATTTTCGTGGGTGACGGTGATGTGTGGCACCACAAGCCGTTGGCCGGGGAGATCGTGCAGCGGGCCCACGATGCGGGGCTGGCCGGTGCGACGGTGATCCGCGGCATCGAAGGGTACGGCGCCACCTCGCGGATCCACACCGCGCACGTGTTCCGGCTCAGTGACGACCTCCCGTTGCTCATCACGATCGCCGACACCGAGGAGCGGATCCGGGGTTTCCTTCCGCAGCTGGACGACCTCGAGATGAGCGGGCTGGTGACCCTCGACGAGGTCGAGGGCATCCGTTACACGGTGCCGGAACGCCCGCACACCCATTGGTGGCAGCACGCCCAATGACCGGCGGCACCACCGGACCGGACCGAGGAGGTGCGACCCGTGCACCTGAGTGGCAAGGCGTTGCGCACCTTGATCTTCCTGGGCGAGGACGACACTTGGCACCACCAGCCGCTGTACCGCGAGATCGTGAAACGCGCCCACGAAGCCGGGCTGGCCGGTGCGACGGTGCTGCACGGGTGTGAGGGCTTCGGCACGACGGCGCTGATCCACACCGAGGAGATCCTGAGCCTGGCCGAGGACCTCCCCATCCTCGTGATCATCGTCGACACCGAAGAAAAGGTCCGGGCGTTCCTGCCTCAGCTCGAGGGGCTCATCGCCGACGGCACGGTGCTCCTCGACGAGGTCGAGGTCATCCGCTACGAACCGTCGCACCGGGTCTGAGGGTCGCCGACGGCGAAGCGCTCCCCCGCCGCCACCAAGCGGATCGGGCCGTCGTACGCGGACGCCGCGTCCGAGCGGAGGTGGGCCAGCCACGGCGCGTCGATGCACGCGAAGTGGGTCAACGCCAGCGCCCGGGCGCCGGCGCGAGAAGCGATGCGGCCGGCGTCGCCGCCGCTCAGGTGGCCGTGGGCGGTGCGGTCGGGGGCGCTCAACGTGGCTTCCGCGAGCAGCAGATCCGCGTCGGCGGCGAGCTTCACCGCCGCGTCGGTCATGCCGGTGTCGCCGGTGTAGGCCAGCGTCGCGGTGGGGGTTTCGACGCGGATGCCGCAGTTGGGCAGGACGTGGCGCAGTTCGTGGAGGCCGATCGTGGCGTCCCCGAGGTCGAAGCGGTCGCCCGGTTCGTATTCGCGGACGTCGAAGGCGCGTTCGAAGGCCTCGTCGAGCAGGGGCATCGTGACGACGGGGAACAGCGAGGCCCAGCGCTTGAACAGCGCGCGAGCACCTGCGGGTACGAACAACGGTACGCGGCGCAGCTCGGCGCACCGGGCGGCGGGACCGCCGGGGAACTCGAGGGTCGCCGAGAGCAGGGACTTGCCGATGGGCAGCAAGTCGTAGCAGTGGTCGGTGTGCAGGTGGCTGATCACCACGCCGTCCAGAGCCGTCGGTTCGGTCACCGCGGACAGGGCGGTGGCGACGCCGGGCCCGCAGTCCAGGAGCAGGCGCGCCGAGGCGGTCTCGACGAGGTAGCCCGAGCTGGCTTGACCGTCGGCCGGCATTCCGGACCGGCAGCCGAGGACGGTGAGGTGCATGGGTGCACTCCGATCTGCTGGCTTGTGGTTTCCGCGCAGCATGACCGGTGCAGACCACTCGCACAGCCGCGAAGGGGAAAGACCTACTGATCGATTGGCGCTGCCTATCGCGCTCACACGTCGAGCACCAGCCGCGCCGAGCGCGCCCGCGAGACGCAGATCATCATCGTCTTGCCCGAAGTGCGTTCTTCCTCCGACAGCACGGAATCACGGTGCTCGACCTCCCCGTCGAGCACGGTCGTCTCGCACGTGCCGCACGTGCCTTCGCGGCACGACGACGGCACGCCGACGCCGGCGAGGTCCAGCGCGTCCAGGACCGACTCCGTCGCCGCCACCTCCACCGTCTGCCCCGACAGCGACGCGAACACCTCGAACGCCCCGGCCGGCCCGAATTCCTCTTCCCTGGGGCGGAAACGCTCGAGGCGCAGGCGGTCCGCGGGGCACAGCCGTTCGGCCGCGGCGAGCAGGGGTTCGGGCCCGCAGCAGTACACGAGCCCGCCGCCCGCGACGATGTCCGCCAGCGGCAGCAGGCCGTGCTCGTCCTCGGGCAGCACGCGCACGCGGTCGCCGTACGCGGCCAGCTCGTCGAGGAACGCCATCCGCGCGCGGGTCCGGGCGCCGTAGTGGAGTGTCCACTCGGCACCGGACGCGGCCACCGCCCGGATCATCGGCAGCAGGGGCGTGATGCCGATGCCCCCGGCGACGAACGCGTACGCCGGCGCCGGCTCGAGCGCGAAGTTGTTGCGGGGCTCGCCCACCCGCAGCGAGGACCCGGCCGGCACCTCCTCGTGCAGGTAGCGCGAGCCACCCCGGCTCGGGTCCTCCCGCAGCACCGCGATCCGCCAGCAGCCCCGCTCGGCCGGGTCGCCGCACAGCGAGTACTGCCGGTTCACACCCGGCCGCACCTCGACGTCGACGTGCGCACCCGGCGTCCACGGCGGCAGGCCGTCGCCGCTCAGCGCGAACGACACCACGTCCTCGGCTTCCCTGGTCTTCGCCGTCACCTGTACCCGCCGCACGCGTCCTCCTGGTCGTCCGATGGCTCGTCGGATGCCTCCAGCCTGGCCACCGCGGCCGGAAGATCGCGGCCGGTCCGGTGATTTCGATTCACCTGATTCGAAATTTCAATAGACTCCCGATCGGGCACCCGGAAACCACCATCACCGATGACTATCAGCCGATTGGAATCCGTGATGGCCACGCCCTCTCACACCCTCTGATAAGCACGTTTTCGCACTTCAGAGGCATCGAGAACATTCGAACCGTTCCCTCGCCCACCGTTCACCCCCTATACATTCCGCCATGCTGGAATTCGCCGGCATCGGGGTGGACAGCGAAGGGAAATGCGGTGGGCAACATCCGGATCGTCGGGGCGACGAAGCGTTTCGGTGACGTGACGGCCGTCGACGGCGTGACGCTCGACATCGCCGGCGGCGAGTTCCTCGTGCTGCTCGGCCCGAGCGGCTGCGGCAAATCCACGCTGCTGCGCGCGGTGGCGGGCCTGACGCCGCTCGACGAAGGCGCGCTGGAACTCGACGGCCGCGACATCACCCACACCGCGCCGCGCGAGCGCGACCTCGCGATGGTGTTCCAGAGCTACGCGCTCTACCCGCACCTGTCCGTCGAGCGCAACATCGGGTTCCCGCTGCGCGCGCGGCACCAGTCCCGAGAGGACATCCGGCGCAAGGTCGGCGAAGTCGCGGCCACCCTGGAGCTGTCCGAGCTGCTGCAGCGCCGTCCGCGCGAACTGTCGGGCGGGCAGCGGCAGCGCGTCGCGCTGGGCCGGGCGCTCGTGCGCGACCCCGGGGCGTTCCTGCTCGACGAACCGTTGTCCAATCTGGACGCGAAGCTGCGGGCGTCCACGCGGTACGAGCTCGTGGAGCTGCACCGCCGCCTGGGCACCACGTTCGTCTACGTCACGCACGACCAGGTGGAAGCGATGACGATGGCCACGCGGATCGCGATCCTCGACCAGGGCCGCCTCGAACAGGTCGGCACGCCCGCCGAGGTCTACGACGAGCCCGCCTCGGAGTTCGTCGCCGGCTTCCTCGGTTCACCGCCCATGAACCTGTTCCCCGCCACCGTGGTCAGCCGTGGTGGCGAGCTCGTCGCGCTCGCCCCCGGGATCGACGTCCCACTGGGCCGGCGGGGCGAGCTGCCCGACACGGAGGTCGTCCTCGGGATCCGCCCGGAGCACCTGCGGCCGCACGACCCGCGCCCCGCCGTGACCGGCACGGTCCGGATGCTCGAGAACCTCGGCGGCGAGGAGATCGCGCACTGCACGGTCGGCGACGTGCGCCTGTGCGTGCGCGGCCCGCGCCCGCTGGGCCTGACCCCGGGCGACGAGGCCGGGCTGGCCGCCGACCCGGGTCACGTCCACGTGTTCCACCGCACCACCGGGCGCCGCCTGCGCTGGCAGGACGGCGCCACCCCCGCGTTCCCGCCTCTCCCCGCTGAAGAAACCCACCAAGGAGTACCGGCATGACCATCCCCCGTTCCCGCGCCGGCTGCGCGCTCGCGCTCGCCACGCTGCTGGGCGTGTCGGCCTGCGGGGTCGGCACCCCGTCGGCCACCGCACCGTCCACTGTGGCCCAGGCACCGCAGCTCGCGCCCGGCCAGCAGGTCTCGATCGTGTTCGAGAGCTACAACTTCGGCCTCGCCGGGACCTGGACCGACACGTTCAACGAGCTCATCGGCCGGTTCGAGAAGAAGTACCCCACCATCAAGGTCACGCCGCAGAAGCCCAACGGCAGCGACCCCAACCCCGCGCACAACTCCACCTCGAGCGTGCAGACGGAGATCGCGGCCGGCAACCCGCCGGACGTGGCGCAGCTCGGGTTCGACACCCTCGCCTTCGCCGCGGGCCAGCTCGGCGCCCAGCCGCTGACCGACCTGTTCGGCAAGCAGGAGGTCGACGACGAGTTCGGCGGCCAGTACCCCTACGCGCCGTCGATCCGCACCATCGGCAACGTCGACGGCAAGACCTACGGCGTGCCGTTCGTGCTGTCGACCCCGGTCCTGTACTACAACGCGACGCTGTTCAAGCAGGCCGGCCTGAACCCCGACACCCCGCCGAAGACGTGGGCCGAGGTCCAGCAGGATGGTGAGAAGATCAAGCAGGCCACCGGCAAGGACGGCGCCTACGCCGACTGCCTCGTGCGCTCGGCGAGCGACTGGTGCTTCCAGAGCCTGGTGCGCTCGGCCGGCGGGCGCGTGCTTTCGCAGGACCGCAAGCAGCTGACGTTCGACCAGCCGCCGGTGGTGCAGGCCGTGCAGCAGATGAAGGACATGGTCACCGCGGGCGCGATGCCCAAGCTCAGCCAGGTGCAGGCCACGGCGGCGTTCCCGCGCGGTGACCTCGGCATGATGCTGGAGAGCAGTGCCGCGCAGGGCGGTTACCTCAAGGGCGCGAAGGGCGCCGGCTGGGAGCTGCGCGCCGCGCCGATGCCGAGCTTCGGGGACAAGCCGACCGTGCCGACCAACTCCGGTGCCGCGCTGTACGTCTTCTCGAAGGATCCGGCCAAGCAGCGCGCCGCGTGGGACCTGATCAAGTTCCTCACCAGCCCCGAGGCCTACGACGTGATCACCAGCAAGATCGGTTACCTGCCGCTGCGGCTGGCCCTGCTGGACGACCCGAAGCACCTCAAGGCGTGGGCGGAGAAGAACCCGATGATCAAGCCGAACGTGGCCCAGCTGCAGCGCATCGAGCCGTGGGTCGCCTTCCCCGGCACCAACTTCCAGCAGATCCGCGACACGATGATGGACGCGGTGGAGAAGTCCGTGTTCCAGGGCGCCGACCCGCAGGCTTCGCTCGCGGCGGCGCAGAAGCAGACGGCCCCGCTGCTGTCCGGCGGCGGCAAGTGAGACTGCCCGAACCCGAGCTGACCCTGATCCAGCTGAGCGACACCCACCTCTGCGCCGAGGGTGAGCTCGTGCACGGGGTCGTGGACACCGCCGCCACGCTCGGGACCGCGATCGGGACGCTGCGCGCGTCCCGGTCGCGGGTCCACGGCCTGCTGCTCACCGGCGACCTGGCCAACGAGGGCAAACCGGAGGCCTACCGCCGGCTCGCCGCCGCGGTGGTCCCGGCGGCCGCCGAGCTCGGCGCGCAGGTCGTCTACGCGATGGGCAACCACGACGAACGCGCCGCGTTCCGCCGGGAGCTGCTCGACTCCCCCGGCGACGCACCCGTGGACGACGTGCACTGGATCGCGGGTGTCCGGATCGTCGTGCTCGACAGCAGCACCCCGGGCCGGCCGGACGGGCGGCTCGAACCCGCGCAGCTGGAGTGGCTGCGCGAAGAGCTGGCCACCCCGGCGGCCCGCGGCACGCTGCTGGTCGTGCACCACCCGCCGCTCCCCTCGCCCGTGCCGTCGGCGCACCTGCTGCGGCTGCACAACGCGGACGAACTCGCGACGGTGCTCACCGGCACGGACGTGCGGCTGATCATCACCGGCCACGCCCACTTCACCGGCTGCGGGTCGCTGGCCGGCATCCCCGTGTGGATCGGGCCGGCACTCGCCTACCGGTCCGACCCGCTCCCGCCCGCGGGCCGGATGCGCGGTCGCGCCGGCGCGGGGATCAGCCGGATCGATCTGGTCGACGGCCAGTTCGTCGCCACCGCCGTCGACCTCGGCGACGCGCCGCCGGTCTACGACGAGGACAAGGAGGAACGCGTGCGGTACGCGTTCGAGAAGTTCTTCCGGAACGGGTGAGCGGTGTTCGTCGAAGTTCCGGCGCCCGCGGTGGTCGCGGCGCCGCGGGTCGCCCGGCCCGCGCTCGTCCGGCGCGTCCTGCGCGCTTTCCCGCCCTACCTGTACCTGCTGCCGGCGCTCGCGCTGCTGGTGATCTGGACGTACCGGCCGCTCGTGCAGACCGCACAGCTGTCGTTCTTCTCGTGGAACCTCCTGCCGACGCAGCCGGCGACGCCCGTGGGGCTGGACAACTACGCGCGGCTGTTCCAGCTGCCCGCCGTCGGCCAGTCCGTGCTGCGCACGCTCGAGGTCATCGGCGGCCTGGTGCCGTTCACGATCCTGGTCCCGGTGCTCGTCGGGCTGCTCAGCCAGCGCATCCGCGGCCGGGCGAAGGCCCTCTACCAGGCGCTGGTGTTCGCGCCGCTGCTCGTCGCCCCGGTGGCGAGCGCGACGGTGTGGGAGTGGCTGCTCGAACCGGGTGACGGCGCGGTCAACCGGGTGCTCGGCACCCACGTGAACTGGCTGCACGACACCACGTGGGCGCAGCCGGCGATCATCGTGATCACCGGCTGGCACCTGATCGGCTTCGCCGTGCTCGTGGTGTCGGCGGGGCTGTCGAACATCAACCGCGACTACACGGACGCGGCGATGATCGACGGAGCTTCCCGGGGTCAGATCACCCGCTGGATCACGCTGCCGCTGCTGTCGCCGACGCTGGTGTTCCTGGCGCTGATGACGGTGCTGCTGTCGGCGCAGTGGACCTTCCCGCTGATCGACACGATCACGCAGGGCGGCCCGTCCGGTGCGACCACGAACGTCTACTACCTGCTGTGGGACTACAGCTTCCACAGCTTCGACGCCGGGCTCGGCACGGCCGCCGGGATGCTGCTGTTCGTGGCGTTCGGCGTGCTCGCCGCCGGTCTGGTGCTGCTCAGCGAAAAACTGACCGTCCACGACGACTGAGGAGGTGTCCACAGTGGACTCGGTTGTGACCGGCCGCGCGGGCGGGCGGTGGCGCGCGCTGCCCGGCCACCTCGTGCTCGGGGCACTGGGCGTGCTGTGCGTGTTCCCGATCTACTGGCTCTACGCGACGTCGCTGCGCCGCCCGGACCAGGTGCTGTCGCTGTCGCCGATCCCGTGGCCGCTCTCGCTCGGCAACTACGCCGACGCGATCCAGCTGGTCGACGTGCCCCAGCTGCTGCTCAACACCACGCTGGTGGCGCTGCTGACGGCACTCGGGCAGCTGCTCACCGGCCTGCTGGCGGCGTACGCGTTCGCCGGCTGGTCGTTCCCGCTCAAACGACTGTGCTACCTGCTGTTCGTGGGCACCTGGCTCGTGCCGTTCCAGGTGACGATGCTGCCGAACTACGTCCTGCTCCTGCAGCTGGGCCTGCTCAACACCCTCGGCGGGGTCGTCGTGCCCAACCTGTGCTCGGCCCTGGGCGTGATCCTGCTGCGCCAGCACCTCGACGGCTTCCCCAAGGAACTGCTCGAGGCGGCCAGGATGGACGGCCGTTCGTCGTGGCGCACGTTGTGGACGGTCGTGGTGCCGAACCTGCGCGCCCCGCTGGCCGCGCTGGCGATCCTGCTGTTCGTCACGGCCTGGAACGAGTACTTCTGGCCCGCGATGGTGCTGCAGCGCAGCAACGACGTGCTGCAGCTGGGCCTGCGCAGCTTCATGATCAGCGAGGGTGGCCAGGGCACGTACTGGGGACCGCTGATGGCCGTCGCCGGAATGGCGTGCCTGCCGATCTTCGCGCTGTACCTGGTGCTGCGGCGCCACATCGTCAACGCGTTCGTCCGCTCCGGCCTGAAGTAGCACCGGCCTTGAACCCGGTCCGAACAGGACCGTGCCCCGCCGTCGACGCCGACGGCGGGGCACGGTGGCAGGCGGGCTCAGCGACGGGTGTGGCGCACGAACGACAGCACCAGGCTCAGCGCGGCGAACGCGGTGGCGAACACCCAGATCCGCCCTGCGCCCAGGCCCGCGATGACGGCGCCGCCGATCGCGGAGCCGAGCGCGATGCCGAGGTACATCGCCGATCCGTTGAGCGACAGCAGCATCGGCGAGAGCTCCGGCGGCGCGTCGGCGATCATGCTGTGCTGCTGCGCGGGCAGGAAGGCCCAGCCGACGATGCCCCACACGAACACGAACGCGTAGGTCGCCACCAGCGACTGCGACGCGATCGGCTGCAGCGCCATGTCCACGGTGAACACGGTCAGGGTGCCCAGCAGCACGGGACGCGAGCCGAAGCGGTCGACGAGCGAACTGCCGAAGCCGAGGCCCACGAGCGCGCCGAGACCGTGCGCCATGATCAGCGTGCCCACCACCCCGGCGCCCACCGCGGGGGCCGCGGCGAAGATCGGCTCGACGTACGTGTAGACCATCAGCCCCGCGCACATGCCGGCGACCGTGACGACGAGCGCGAGCAGCACCGCCGGCCGGCGCAGTGGCGCCAGCCGCTGCCGCAACGGGACGACCGGCAGCGAACTGCCCGCCGAAACGCTGAGCGCGATCCCCGCCGTGGCGAGCACCGCGAGCGCGGCGACGAACACGAACGCCGAGCGCCAGCCCCACAGGTGCGAGAGCCACACGCCGATCGGCACGCCGGCGAGCGTGGCGACGGAGATGCCGCCCATCACGATGGCGAGTGCGCGCCCGCGCCGCTCGGGTGGCACCATCCCGGCCGCGGCCGCCGCCGCGAGCGGGCTGTACAGGCCGGCGAGGCAGCCCGCGACGATGCGCGCGACCGTCATCACCCACGGCGCCCACGCTATCGCCGCAAGCAGGTTGACCAGCACGAACGCGGCGATCGCGACGAGCAGCACGCGCCGCGGCGAGCGGACGCGGGCCACCGTCATCACGACGGGCGAGCCGAGGGCGTAGGCCAGCGAGTAGGCCGTGACGAACAGGCCGGCACCCGCGACGGACATGTGCAGTTCGCCCGCCATGTCCGACAGGATGCCGGCGATGAGGTAGTTGTCGGTCCCGGCGCAGAACGCGCCGAGCGCGAGCATCACGACGGGCAGCCACCGGGTGGTGGTCCGCGTGGCCGCGACTGCGGAGGTCATCGAGCTCCCCTCTCTCGGGTGGTCACCAGGTGACCGGAAGTGAGTCCAGGCCGTAGAAGTTGGTGTTGGGCCGCCACGCGACGTCCTCGAACGGCACAGCCAGGCGCAGGCCCGGGAAGCGGCGGAACAGCGCGGGCAACGCCATCCGCAGCTCCAGCCGCGCGAGCGGCGCGCCGATGCAGTGGTGGATGCCGTGGCCGAACGCGAGGTGGCCGCCCTGCTTGCGGGCCGGGTCGAAGCGGTCCATGCCCTCGCCGAGCTTCTCGTCGCGGTTGGCGATCGGCGGCGAGCACATCAGCAGCTCACCCGCGCGCACGGGCTGGCCGGAGATCGTGACGTCCTCCTGCGCGACGCGCGGGAACAGGTTGTGCGTGATCGACAGGTAGCGCAGCAGCTCCTCCACGACCTGTTCGAGCTCCTGCTCACCCGCGAACAGCAGCGGGATGTGCTCGGGGTGGCGCAGCAGCACGAGCGTGCCGAGCGAGAGCATCGACATCGTGGTCTCGTACCCCGCCTGCACCATCAGGTCGGCGACGCCGGCGAGCTCACGGTCGGTCAGGTCGTCGCCGTGCTCGCGGATCAGCATGCCGAGCATGCCCTCGCCGGGGTTCGCCCGCTGCTCGCGCACGAACTCGACCATGATGGCGCCCGCGCGTTCGGACGCTTCCCGCCGCTGCTCGACCGGCAGCGAGAAGTCCGTGAACTTCGAGCTGAGCGGCAGCAGCTCCGTACGGCTCTCGACGGACACGCCGAACAGCTCGCAGATCACGAGCATCGGCAGGCGCAGCGCGAACTGGCCGACCAGTTCGGCGTCCGGGCCCGCCTTCTCGATCTCGTCGAGGTGCTCGGTCACCGTCGCCTCGATGCGCGGTTCGAGCCGGGCGAGGCGGCGTTTCGTGAACTCGGCGGCGAGCATGCGCCGCAACCGCGTGTGCGCGGGCGGGTTGTAGACGATGAACCAGCCGGTGCCCTCGACGCCGTCTTCGCCTTCGGTGGCGAAGTAGGGCGGCGGCGCGCTCGTGAACCGCTTGTGGTCACCGAGGATCATCCGGACGTCGTCGTAGCGCGTGACGAGCCAGGTCTGCACGCCCCAGTGGTGGTCCACTTTGGTCACGGGCCGTTCGGCGCGCAGGCGCTCGAGCTCCGGCAGGGGGTCGAAGCCGTTCCGCCGGGCGAAAACCGGGGGCAGGGGTGTCTCCACGTCAGTCATCTCGGAACCTCTCCGTCACCAGGGTTCGGCGCCGGCGCCGCGCAGTTCGACGGCGACACCGCTCAGTTCGTAGATCCGCAGCCCGGGCTTCCAGACGCTCGCTTCGCCGACCACGCGGACCCGGCCGGGCCGGTGCTGGACGTCCTCGACGTGCACCTCGAGCGTCATCTCGCGGTCCTCGGCGAGGATCTGCCCGCGGTAGCGCCACGACAGCGGCGGCCCGGCGGGCACGACGAATTCGGGGTCGGTGAGCCCGTCGGCCAAGCCGGCGTCGAGCGCCCACTCCTGCAGCGCCTGCAGCACCGCCTCGACGCCGAGCGAGCCGGGCATCACCGGGTCGAGGTGGAAGTGGTAGGCGAAGAACCAGTCGTCCGCGGCGACCGGGCGCACGGCCCGCAGGTAGCCGCGGCCGTGTTTGCCGCCGCCGTCGACGACCTCGACGGTGTCCAGCAGCGCGAGGTGGCCCCGCGCGGCCCGGACGCCGGTCTCGCGCGCCCGCCGGGCGGCGACGTCGATGGTTCGGGTGACCGGTGGCGTGTCGTGCGCGTCGAACCAGGTCGGGACGCACGCGCCGTTGTCGAGGCCGTTCTGGTTGGCCAGCGCGGTCTCGTTGAAGAACCCGAACAGGGATTCGCCGGTGTAGAAGGGAACGCCGTCGACCGACAGCTCGTAGGAGAACGACTGCAGCACCGCGCCGACGAGGACGGTGGTGGTGAGCAGGCGCGTGGTCTGCCGGATCATCTTGTTCCGCAGGTCCACCTCGCGCAGCACGGTCGCGGTGCCGTCGAGGTTGCGCAGGCTGTAGTCCTCTTCGGGCGCGGTCAGCGTGGCGCCGAGGAAGTAGCCGAGCAGCAGCGCGGACTGCAGCGACGTCTCCATGTACACGACGTTGGGCATCGCGGCGTTGCCGGTTTCGGCGTAGTACCAGGAGTCGGCGGGCGAGTCGTACTCGGTGCGCGCGGTCGCGCCGGTCAGGTCGCCGCGGCGGCCCTCGACCGCCATCACCCGGTCGCACAGCTGCAGCCCGTGGTTGGGCATGCGGGTCGCGCGGCGGCCGGCGTAGGCGGTGAACTCGGGGCCGAGGGCGATGCCGAGATCGCCCCGGGCGCTGTGGGTCAGGTGGAATTCGCCGAGCAGCGCGCGTTCGCCGTCGGCGTTGTAGCGGCCGAAGGACGCGCGGATCACGCCGCCGAGTTCGGGCGCGACCGGCGTGCCGGGGGCTTCGCGGACGTGCAGGACGAGATCGCGCACCCGCGCGACCACGCGGCCGGCGGTGCGGAGTTCGGCGGTGACGCGCAGCCGGGGCCGTGGGAGGAGGTCGATCTCCACGACGTCGAGGGTGATCTCGCCGGTTCCCGCGAGCGGGGCTTCCAGGTCCACTTCGGACGATCCGGGTCCGGCGTGGAACCGGGCACCCGCCAGGCACAGGTGCAGCCCGTTCTGCAGCGCGAAAACCTGTGCCGCCTGCCAGGCCAGCTCGACGGCCGCGGTGACGCCCTCGCCGGCCGCGCGGTATTCGCCGCGCAGGTGACCGCGGCGCCACGGGCCGCCGTGGCGGGTCAGCTCGACCACGCGGGTGAGGTTCGCGTGGGCGCCCGGGGTGAGGTGGATCCCGGGGTTGTCGCCGCGCTGGTCGTAGGCGGGGCCGAAGACGGCGGCGATGGCGCCGCGGGTCAGGTCGGCCAGGGCGGGTTCGCCGAGCGTGGTGACGCGGGTGTGGGCGAGGGCCTTGAAGGCGCTCATCGTGGTGGCGGGCGCCGGGAGTTCCGGCGCTTTCGCGGGGTGGGCGGGGTGGGTCGTCAGGCCGGCTTCGGGGGTGTACGCGACGGTGACGTGGTGCGTCGCGGCGCGGGCGGCCGGGGCCGGGTGTCCGAGAGCCGCGAGTGCCCGGCGCTGGAGGGCCGCCTGGACGGTCATGGCGGACACGTGCGCCGCGATGAGTTCCGCGCGGACGTCACGGACGAGGCCGGCGACCTGGTCACCGGTTTCCGGAGCGGCCGGGGGTGCGGCGGGCCCGGGCGTGACATCGGCGGACAGTGGACGGGTCGCGGGGGCGACGGCCACGGTCGAGCGGACGGCCGGAACTGCGCGGGCCGCCGGGACCTCGGTGGTGTCCTGGTGGGCGGGTTTCGCGGTGGGATCGGGCCAGAGGAGGGCGTCGAAGGGTTCGCCGTCGAAGGCGAGGGTGTCGAGCTGCGCCGTCATCGGGGCTCCGTTCCGGGTGTCGGCGGCGGTCATCGGGTCAGCGGGTCTCGGTGCGCAGGCGGACGGCCTGGGCGAACTTGGCGGTCATCTCCGGGGTCGCGATCACCGAGAGGTCCGTGTAGCGCTGGCAGACGCGCCCGTCCGGGGTGCAGGCGGTGGCCGTGACAGTGACCTGCGCGCCGGTGCTGCGCAGGTCGTCGACGACGACCACGAAGGGGGCGTCGCCCGGCAGCGGCGCGAAGTACTCGATGCGGCCGATCGCCAGGGGCAGGCAGCCGGAGTCGAGGAACCACACGCCCAGCAGCGAGCCGGCTTGGAGCACGACGTCGGCGAGGACCGGGCTGTGCAGCGCGCCCGCGTAGTTGCCCCGGCCCAGCGGGGTGTCGGGCAGCCGGCATTCGACCACGAGCCGTCGCTGTCCGCGGTCGAGAATGCGGCGCACGCCTTGCAGGAGCGGGCCGTGGAACAGGTGCGCCGCGCGGTAGACCTCGAGCCCGTCCTCCGGGCCCTGGCCCACTGGGAACGCCGCGGCGACGGGCCCGGGCGGGACGTCGGCCGCGAGCGTGAACGTGCCGGAGAAGTGCGCCGGCGGCACGGCCTTGCCGGGTTCGGTACTGCGGAGCCAGGCCTTGACCGTCAGCCGGTCGCCGGCCCACTCCCCCGCCGCGACGTCGATCCGGTGGTCGCGTTCGTGGCTGCCGTCGTAGACGATGCCCTTGAGGACCTCGAACCCGGCGCACTCGACGACCCGCAGGCCCGGGTTGGCGCGTTCGAGCGCGTTGATCGCCCAGCCGAGCCCGGCGGCGGCCGGGAACACCGGGTGCTCGCCGACCTGGTGGTCACGCAGCACCGCATCCGAGGCGAGCGCGGCGAGGTCGCGGTGCGCGGTGAACGCGCGGGTGGCGGCGGGGCGCGCCGGCAGGGCAAGCGGGACCGGCGGACCGATCAGCATCGAGACGTCGTCGGCGCGTTCCGGGGCGAACTGCCCGGCGAACATCCGCGCGCCGGCGTCGGTCGCGAGCAGCGGCACGCCCCGCGAGCGGAACACCTCGCGCAGCTCGGGCGTGACCATGCCGCCGTCCCACGCGCCCCAGTTGAGGGCGGTGACGTGGCGGGCGGGCCACTCGCGCTTCCAGCTGACGGCGGCGCGGTTGAGCGCTTCGTTGGCCGTCGCGTAGTCGGCCTGGCCCGGGTTGCCCAGCACCCCGGCGATCGAGCCGAAGAGGAGGACGTGCTCCAGCGGGGCGTCACCGAGGGCGTCGACGACGGTGCGCAGACCGTCCACTTTGGTCGCGAGGACGGTGCGGATGTCGGCCGCGGTCTTGGTCTGGAGCAGTCCGTCGGCGAGGGCGCCCGCGCCGTGGACGAGGCCGGTGACGCGGTCGCGGAACGGCGCGAGGGCCGCCCGCGTGGCTTCGGCGTCGGTGATGTCGACGGCGACGTAGTGCCCGCGCTCGCCCAGCGCGTCGAGGGTGCCGCGGATTTCCCGCTGCGCCGTCAGGTCGCGGACGAGGCGGTCGACCTGCTGCGGGGTCGGCTTCTCGCCGGCGCCGCGCAGGCCTTCGATCGCGGCCGGCTTCAGGCCTTCGCCGGGCACGCCGCGGGCCCAGGCGGGCTCGTCGGTCAGCTCCGTGCGGCCGAGGAGGACGAACTCGGCGGGGTGGCGGGCGGCGAGTTCGCGGACGCAGTGCGCGGTCACGCCGCGGGCGCCGCCGGTGACCACGAAGACGTCGTCGGCGGTGACCGTGGTGGTTTCGCCGGCGGTGGCCTCGACCGGCCGCGGCCGCACCGTCCACCGGCTGCGGTCCGCGTCGACGGCGACCTCGCGGGTGTCGAGGGCGGCATCGGCGAGTTCGGCCACGAGCGTTTCGGCGAGCACGTCGTCACCCAGGTCCGGAGCGAGGTCGAGCGCGCGGCAGAACAGGGCCGGCGCTTCGAGGGCCAGCGTCTTCACGAGCCCGCCGACGCCGCCGACGAGCGCCGCCTCGGCGGGGTGGTCACCGCGGTGGCCGAGCGCCCCGTCGAGGCGGGTGACCGTGACGAACGCCGCGCGGGTCCCCTGCGCGGCCGTCTGCTCGAGGCGCTCGCGCACCAGCTTGGCTGTGAGGATGGTGTCCGCCAGCCGGCGCACGCCCTCGCCCCGCTCCGCGTCCGCGGGCAGCACGGTGAGGCACAGGTCGAGCCTTGAAACCGCTTCGAGCGCAGAGGTGAGGGTGCGCTCGATCGATTCGCCGTCCCACGTGGACAGTCCGTCACCGTCCCCGGCGGGCACCGTCGTGGTGTGGACGGTCCAGCCGTGCAGTTTCAGCCCCTCGGCCAGCACCTCCGCCGCCGCGTCGCCGTGCTCGACGACGAGTGCGGTCCTGCCGTCGGCGAACGGCTCGGCCAGCCGGTCGACGTCCGGCAGCCGCACCTGCTCGATCCTCAGCAACACCGGCGCGGCCTCGACCTCGGCGGTCGGCGCCGCTGTTTCGGCGGTGGCGACGCCTCCGGAGATGAAGCCGATGATGTCCTTCAACGTCCGCAGTTCGGCCACCTGCTCGGGACCGACCGCGGGTACACCGTCCACCCGCTCACCCAGGGCGCCGAGGATCTGGACGCGCTTGATGGAATCCACCCCGAGATCGGCTTCCAGGTCCATCGAGACATCCAGCATCTCCACCGGATAACCCGTCTTCTCCGCCACCACCTCAACGAGGACCGACTCCACATCGGACACAGCAAGGCCGGCGTTCGCACCGGGAGCCGCGCTCCCGCCGAGGAAGCTGATGATGTCCTTCAACGTCCGCAACTCCGCCACCTGCTCCGGACCGACCGCGGGCACACCATCCACCCGCTCACCCAGAGCACCCAGGATCTGCACCCGCTTGATCGAATCCACGCCGAGATCGGCTTCCAGATCCATCGAGACATCCAGCATCTCCACCGGATAACCCGTCTTCTCCGCCACCACCTCAACGAGGACCGACTCCACATCGGCGCCGGCGGGGGCGGTGGCTGCGTCGGGCGCGAGGAAGGTGACGATGTCGCGCAGGGTGCGGAGTTCGGCGGCTTGCTCGGGGCCGACCGCGGGGAGGCCGTCGACCCGTTCGCCCAAGGCGCCGAGGATCTGGACACGCTTGATGGAATCCACGCCGAGATCGGCTTCCAGGTCCATCGAGACATCCAGCATCTCCACCGGATAACCCGTCTTCTCGGCGACCACCTCGACGAGCACCGACGCCACGTCGGGGGTGGCGGCCGGAGCGGGGAGTTCAGGCCGGGGCGCGACAGGGAGTTCCGGGTGGTGGCCGTTGGTCGTGATGGCCGGCGCGGCGGGCAGCTCCGGCATGGCCACCGGCAGAGGGGCCGCGGCGGGGTCCGGAGTGGACACCGGGGCCGGGACGTGTTCGAGGTCCGTCAGCGAGGCCAGGATTTCGTTGACGCGGGTGTGCGAACGGCCGATCGCGAGGCTCTGGTCCTTGATCGCCGCGACGGTGGCCACGAGCTGGTCGGAGACCGTGCCCGACTGCTGCGCCTCGCGCAGCGCCGAAACGAGGTCACCGGTCACGGCGAGCTGGGTTTCGGTGTAGCGCTCGTGCAGGGCCAGGTGCTGGTGCGCCACCTCGTCCAGCCCCGGACGCGCAGCAGAAGCAGGAACGGCAGCCGTGGGCGCCGGCAACGCGGGTTCCGCCACCGGCACCGGCGCCGATGCGGCGGCCACGTGCTTCGCCGCTTCCGCAGCCTCCGCGACGGCTTCCAGCATGGTCGGCTCGCCGATCAGGCCCTCGTACAGCTCGCGGCGCGAGGCTGGCACGTAGTCGCGGCCGGTGAGCGGCACGACCAGGCCCTGGGCTTCCACCGCGGCGAACGGGGCGGCGTCGGCGCGGTGGACGTCGCGGATCGGGGCGCCGAGCACGGCCAGGCGGAGCGCGGCCTTCTTCAGTGCGGCGTCGCTGTCGCCGGTGGGGCCGGCGTCGGTCGGGATGGCGGCGACGGCGTCGCCGAGGGTGCGCTGGACGAGCTGCGTCAGCACGCCCTTCGGGCCAAACTCGACGAACACGGTGCAGCCGGCGTCCCGCATGGCCTCCAGGCCGCGCACGAACTCGACGGCTTCGAGCAGCTGGCCCGTCAGCACCTCGCGGTTCGCGTCGACCGACGGACCGTAGGAGCCGCCGGCGGAGTTCGCGTACACCGGCAGCCGCGGTTCGCGGACAACGGTGTCCGCCACCGCCTCGCGGAACGGCTCGACCGCGTGCGCGACGTACCGCGTGTGGAACGCCCCCGCCACCGGCAGCTCGCGCACGGTCAGCCCCTCCGCGCGGCACGCCGCGACGAACGAGCCGACCGCCGTCGTCCCGCCGCCCACCACGACCTGCTCGGGCGCGTTGTGGTTGCAGACGCTCACGTCCGGGTGCCCGGCGAGCAGCTGTGTCACGCGCTCGCGCGTCGCCTGGACGGCGGCCATCGTGCCGGGGTCGGCGTCGGGATCCCCGGTGCCGCCCGCCATCGCGTCGCCGCGCGACTTGGCCAGCCGGAAGAAGTCCTCGTCCGTGAGCGAACCCGCGGCCCACAGCGCCGTCAGCTCACCGAAGCTGTGCCCCATGACCCCGGCGCATTCGAGTCCGCGCTCGGTCAGGAACCGGTACTGCCCCGCCGACAGCGCGGCGATCGCGGGCTGGGCGTGGTCGGTGCGCCGCAGCGTCGCCTCCTGCCCGGTGCGCGTTTCCGGGTCGAACACCGGCGGCGGGAACACGACGCCCGCCAGCCCGGGGAAGACCGCGTTTGCCTCGTCGAAGGCGGTCGCGACAACCGGGTTGTTCAGCACCGCGGTCAAGCCCATGTCCACGTACTGGCTGCCCTGCCCGGCGAACAGCGCGCCCACCTTCAGGCCCGGCAGGGCCTCGCGGCGGAAGAACACGCCCTTGGGGTGGCTGAACTCCCCACCCGCGCCGGCCAGCTCCTCCAGCGCGATCCCGCGCAGCGCCTCGGCTTCCTCGTCGCCGCGCGACACGAACCCGACCCGCGCGTGCGCGGCCGGCACCCCGGCGTCGCCGTTCGGGGCAGCACCCGACCGCAGCAACGCGGTCAGCGCCTCCGGGTCCGCGGCGTGCCACAGGTGCACCCGTGCCGTGCGGTGCAAGGTCCGCAGTTCCGCGCGGTCGGCGGAGGTCTCCTCCAGCACGGCGTGGAAGTTCGTGCCGCCGAAGCCCATCGCCGACGCGGCCGCGCGGCGCTTCGGGCGCCGCGGGTCGCGGATCCACGGGCGGGTCTTGGTGTTGACGTAGAACGGCGCGGTCTCGTCGAGCGCGCGGTTGGGCTTGGTGACGTTGATCGTCGGGGGCAGCACCTTGTGGTGCAGCGACAGCGCGAGCTTCATCAGGCTCGCGGCCCCGGCGGCGCCCTTCGTGTGCCCGATCTGCGACTTCACGCTCCCGATGGCGGCGAAGCCGGCCTCGTCGGTCTCCGCGCTCAGCACCGCGCGCAACGCCGTGAGCTCCGTCTGGTCGCCGACGCGCGTGCCCGTGGCGTGCGCTTCGAACAGCCCGATCGACGCGGGTGAGCAGTCCGCGTCCTCGTACGCGCGGCGCAGCGCGGCCTCCTGGCCTTCGGCGCGCGGGGCGTAGATGCTCTTGAACCGGCCGTCGCTGGACGACCCGATCCCGCGGATCACCGCGTACACGCGGTCGCCGTCGCGCTCGGCGTCGGCGAGGCGCTTGAGCGCCAGCATGCCGATGCCCTCACCGACGAGCGTGCCGTCGGCCGTGTCGTCGAGCGGCTTGATCTGCCCGGACTGGGACAGCGCGCCGACCTTGCTGAAGCACAGGTAGCCGAAGACCGAGTTCTCCGTGTCGCACCCGCCGGTGATCATCAGGTCCGAGCGGCCGGACACGAGCTCGCTGATCGCCATGTGCACGGCCGAGAGCGAGCTCGCGCAGGCGGCGTCGACCGTGCAGTTCATCCCGCCGAGGTCGAGCCGGTTGGCGATGCGCCCGGCGATCACGTTGCCCAGCAACCCCGGGAACGAGTTCTCCTCCCACGGTGCGAAGGCCGCGGCGTACTTCTCGGCGATCTGCTCGGCGTCGGCCGGGGTCAGCTCGCAGCTGCGCACGACCTCCTTGAGCACGGGGGTCGACAGGCGCGCCGCGAGCGGGTGCGACAGCGTCGTCGGCCCGGCCACGCCCAGCACCACCCCGGTGCGCTCCGGCCGGTACCACTCCGATCCGGGCGCGCCGGCGTCGGCGAGCACGTCGCGCGCCACGAGCAGGCTCAGCAGCTGCACGACCGTGGTGACCTCGAGCTGGTTGGGCGGCAACCCGAACTCGGTGGCGCTGAAGGGCACCTCGGGCACGAACCCGCCGCGGCGGCAGTAGGTCTTGTCCGGCGCCGCCGGGTCCGGGTCGTAGTAGTCGTCGAGGTTCCACCGCGAAGACGGCACCTCGGAGGTGCAGTCGGCCGCGTCGACGACGTTCTGCCAGAAGTCGCGGAAGTTCCGGGCCATCGGGAACAACCCGGAGAGACCGACGATGGCGATCGGGTTGTCCGCGAGCCGTCGCGCGACGAGCCGCTGGTGGTCGTTCACGTACCTACCCCTGTCTCAGGTGGTGATCGGTCAAGGCAGCTGGGGTGATCGCCGTTGATCAAAGTGGGGCCCGGCGGCGCCGGGCGGTCGGATCAGGGCGCCGCGAGCCTCGTCGACGAGGTCCGCCAGCGCGGTGCCGATGAGCTCGTGGCCCGCGGCGCTCGGGTGCATGCCGTCCGGGCACCACATCACCGGGTCCGCGGTGACCGGCGCGTTCGCCAGGTCGAGGCACACGAAGCCGAGCTCGGTCACGAGCCCGTCGAGGTAGTCGTTGGCCTCGGCGAACCGCGCGCGCAGCACCGACCGGGCGGCGTCGGGCAGGCCCGGCAGCCGGTCGGGGATGCGCGGCCAGTTCGTCGTGAACACGAGCCGGCCCGGCGCCACGAGACTCGAGAAGATGTGGTGCAGGTTGCGGCGGAAGCGTTCGCGGTCGTAGTCGGTGACGAGGTCGTTGCCGCCGACGATCACGCCCGTCAGCGGCGCCGGCTTCGCCAGCGCGACCGCGAGCTGCCGGTCGACGACGTCCTGGGTGGTCGCTCCGTACGAGCCGAGGTTCAGCACCGGCCCGGACAGGCCGAGCGACTGTGCCAAGTGGATGGTGAACCCGGCGAACGAGCCGTCGGGCCGCA
The DNA here is from genome assembly GCF_044452505.1 of Amycolatopsis sp. NPDC051903. NCBI lineage: Bacteria > Bacillati > Actinomycetota > Actinomycetes > Pseudonocardiales > Pseudonocardiaceae > Amycolatopsis > Amycolatopsis sp. NPDC051903. The sequence continues at coordinate 565,208 of NZ_JBITBT010000002.1, forward strand.
CGGTGCCGCCGCGGCCTTCGGCGAAGCTGTCGCCGATCACCGCCAGTTCGAACTCCGACAACGCCGGTCCCTCCCGTCAGGCCGAGGCGCCGAGGAGCTTGGCCATGCGCTCGGGGGCGAAGAACTCCTCGCCGGTCATCCCGCCGCCGATCATGGCGAAGAAGTCCCTGGCGTACTCGGCGTTCCCGCCCAGCGCGCGGAACACCGCGAGCAGCTGCGGGGTGAGCTCCAAAGTGGAGATCGAGCACGTGAACTCGAAGCTCGAGTGCGATTTCGCGTCACGCTCGCGCTGGTACTGCGCGAGGGCTTCGGCCATCGGCAGCGCGCCGGTCAGGCCGTCGTGCACGCGGTCGGCGAGCAGCTGCGCGTAGTCGAACGCGTCGGAGATCCCCAGGCCCGTGAGCGGGTCCTTGTGATAACCGGCGTCGCCGACCAGCGCCCAGCCCGGGCCGTGGGACTGGCGGTAGTAGTTGTCCGGGTAGCGCATCGGGTGGAAGCGGTCCTCGCGCTTGCCGTGCGTGGCGAGGTCTTCGGCGAACTCCGGCACGATGGCGCGGGCGATGGCGTGGAAGTTGCGCTCCACGTCGGCGCGGAACTCGGGCAGCGCCTCGGCCTTGCGCATCACGGCCACGAGCGTCCGGTCGTCGTGGGTCGGCCAGATGCCGATCTGCTCGCGCTCACCGATCCGGCTGTGGAAATCGGTGCGCAGGCCGCTGAAGTAGCTGTAGTAGACGAAACACTCGGCCGGCACCTCGCGGTAGCGCTGCGCGCCCACCGCCTCGGCGACGAACGAGGTGCGGCCATCGGCCCCGATCACGATCGGCGCGCGCTCCTCGCGGACTTCGCCGCCGGCCGTCGCGCCGCGGATGCCGGCGACCCGGCCGTCCTCGAAGATCAGCTCGCGCACCGTGAAGCCCTCGCGCACCTCGGCGCCCGCGGCCCGCGCGCCGCCGACGAGGATCGTGTCGAGCACGGTGCGCCGGGGCGCGTAGGTGGCGTCGATGCCGCCGATGGAATCGGCGAAGCCGGCGATCACGATGTCCCGGTAGGACACGGTCATGTGCTTGATCGCGGGGACGTTCGTCGCCACGAGTTCGTCGAGCAGGCCCCATTCGGCCAGGCGCGCGAGGCCCCGCTGCTGGAGGTAGTGCGTGGAGACGGTGTCGCTGGGGAACGTCGCCCGGTCGACGACGAGCACGCGGTGACCCCGTTTCGCGAGCAGCATCCCGACCGGTGAACCGGCGCAGCGCGCGCCTACCACGATCGCGTCATACATGAGGGCGCCTCCCAGGAGAATCGCTCGGCATTCGGTTCGAAGGGCGCGGTCACCGGCGACCACGGGCCCCAGTCAACCCCGGCCCGGCCCCTGTCCTTGATCAGCATTTCGCCTTTCGATCACGTCATTTACGCACCCGATCACCGGTGAACAATTGGCGGTGCGGCAAGGCTGGAGAAGGCACGCATTAATTCTTCGTTCACCGATTCGCAGGCCGGGCGTGCCGTAATTCAGCCATGGTTGCGGAAAACGGTGCCACCCACGGAATCGCGGCCGCACAGGCCCGCCTGATGGCCTTGGCCGGGCCGGCCACCCCCGACTACGAGCAGATCCGTCGCACGATCGACACGATCGTCCCGTTCGTGAACCTGGCCGGGGTGCGGATCACCGAACTCGCCGCCGGCACGGCCGTGGCCGAGGTGCCCGCGGCGGAGACGATGCTCAACCACCTCGGCACGGTCCACGCCGGCGCGCAGTTCCTCGCCGCGGAGGTGGCGTGCGCGGCGGCGTTCTCGGGCGCGATCGCACCGCGGATCCTGCACGTGCGCACGTTCGTCCTGCGCGACACGCGGGCGACGTTCCTGCGCGCGGCGCACGGCCGGATCCGGGCCCACGGCACGATTTCCGGCCCGGAACTCGCCGGCGCCGTGCGCGGGCGCGAGGCGGCGCAGTTCGAGCTCACCGGAAAAGCGCTGCTGCACGACGACCGCGAAACACTCGTCGCGAAAGTGGACTTCGACTACCTCTGCCTGCTCGCGGCCGCCTGACGAAAAAGGAAAACGGTGACCGCCGCGGCGGTCACCGTTTCCGCGTGCTCAGCTCCCGTACAGCCCGGAAATCGTTTCGTGGAACTGCTCTTCGATCACGTGGCGGCGCAGGCGCAGCGAGGCCGTGAGCTGGCCCCGCTCCACGGAGAAGTCCTCGCCCAGCACCGCGAACCGGCGGATGGACTCGGCGCGGGAGACCAGCGTGTTGGCGGCGTCGACGGCCGTCGCGATCTCGCGCAGCAGCCGCTGGTCGGCCGGCACGCCGGCCGTGCAGTCCACACCGTGTGCTTCGGCCCAGTGCCGCAGCCCGGCCTGGTCGAGGGTGATCAGCGCCGTCACGAACGGCCGGCCCTCCCCCACCACCAGGCAGTTGCTCACCAGCGGGTGCAGCCGCACGCGATCCTCCAGCGGCGCCGGCACGACGTTCTTGCCGCCGCTGGTCACGATGATCTCCTTGCGCCGCCCCGTGATGTGCAGGAACCCGTCGTCGTCGAGCAGCCCGACGTCACCGGAGGCGAGCCACGGCGCGGGCGCACCGGCGCCGTCGGGCCAGTACCCGGGGAAGACCTGGTCACCGCGGACGAGGATCTCGCCGTCGTCGGCGATCGCGACCGTGGTGCCCGGCACCGGCCGCCCCACCGCGTTCGGCCGGTTCGCGCCGGGCGCGCTCATGCTGACCGTGGACGAGGCCTCGGTCAGCCCGTAGGCCCCCAGCACCTCGACGTCCAGGCCGGCGAAGAAGTCCGCTGTGGACGGTTCCAGCGACGCGCCGCCGGCGATGACGTACTCGAGCCGGCCGCCGAGCAACGCCCGCAGCTGCTCCTTCGCTTCGGCGAACCCAGCCGGGGCTTCGGGTGCGTCGGTGCTGCCGTGCCGCCGCGCGTGGCCGAGCGCCACCGCCGCGGCGTCCACGGCCCCGAAGGCGCCGTCGCCGACGACGGCGCGCGCGGCTTTGCGGATCTTCTCCAGCAGGTACGGCACACCGACGAGGAACGTCGGCCGGAAGGACGGCAGCTCGCCCAGCAGGTCGGCCGGCGTCGCCACGAGGCCCGTGCGCACCCCCGCCCACACGCACCCGAACTGCGTCACCCGCCCGTAGACGTGGGCGAGCGGCAGGAACAGCAACGTCGACGCCGGATCGCCGGACGCGCGGCGGAACACCGCGTCGAGCAGCTCGACGACGTTGGCCGCGGCCGAGAGGACGGCGCGGTGCGTCAGCAGGCAGCCCTTCGGCGGACCGGTGGTCCCGCTCGTGTAGACGATGGTGGCGAGGTCGTCCGCGCGCACCGCGTCCCGGCGGCGTTCGCTCTCGTCGGCCGGCACCTGCGCGCCCAGCACCGCCAGCTCGGCGGCCGCTGTGCCGAGCAGCCAGCACCGCCCGCCGGCGGCGTCCCCGGCGACCTCACCGATGAGCTCGAGCTGCTGTGGCGTTTCGGCCAGCCAAGCGCTGGGCCGCGAATCGGCGACGATGTGGCGGATCTGCTCGGCCGACGACGTGGGGTAGACCGGCACCGTGACCGCGCCGACGCTCAGCACGGCGAAGTCGGCCACCGACCACTCGTAGCTCGTGCGGCCGAGCACGAGCACCCGATCGCCGGCCTCGATCCCGGCCGCCAGCAGGCCTTTCGCGACCGCGCGCACGACTTCGGCGAACTCGGCGCACGTGACGTCTTCCCAGCCGTCGCCGGTTTTGCGGCTGAACACGACGTCGCCGGGCCGGCGCTCGGCGTTGTCGTGGACGACGTCGGCGAACCCTTCGTCGTCGGCCGGCTTCACCAGCGGCGCGACGGTGTACTCCCGCACGGTTCCCTCCCGGGGCTCAGAGTGATTCGACGAACGCCGTGTCGTGCCCGGCCGCGCGGAAACGCGGGTGGTCGAGCACGTCGCGCAGGAATTCCGCGGTCGTGGCGACGCCCGGGCCGCGCACCTCGACCTCGCCGAGCGCGCGCCGCATGCGCGCGATCGCCGCGTCGCGGTCCGGCGCCCACACGATCACCTTGGCCAGCAAGGAGTCGTACAGCGCGGGCACGCGGTAACCCGGGAAGGCGTGGGTGTCGACCCGCGTGAACGGGCCCGCCGGCAACCGGCACTCGTCGAGCACGCCCGGCGCGGGCGCGAAATCGCGGGCCGGGTCCTCGGCGTTGACGCGGCATTCGAGGGCCGCCCCGGTGAGGCGGACGTCGCCCTGGGTGAACCCGAGCGGCTCGCCCGCCGCGACGCGCAGCTGCTCGCGCACGAGGTCGAGGCCCGTCACGGCCTCGGTCACCGGGTGCTCGACCTGCAGGCGGCAGTTGACCTCCATGAAGAAGAACCGCCGGTCCGCGTCGACGAGGAACTCGAACGTCCCGGCGCCGACGTACCCGGCGGCCTCGGCGCCGCGCACGGCCGCGGCGCCCATCTCCTCGATCAGCTCCGGCGGCAGCAGCGGCGCCGGAGATTCCTCCACGAGCTTCTGGTGCCGGCGCTGCAGCGAGCAGTCGCGCGCGCCGAGGTGCACGACCGCGCCGTGCCGGTCGGCGAGCACCTGGATCTCCACGTGCCGCGCCGAATCGAGGTAGCGCTCGACGTACAGCCGCCCGTCGCCGAACACGGCCTGCGCGGCGGCCCGCGTCTGCGCCCACGCCCGCGGGAATTCGGCGGCGGACCGCACCACGGCCATGCCGCGGCCGCCGCCCCCGGCGACGGCCTTGACGATCACCGGGTACCCGATCTCGCCGGCCAGCGCCGCCGCTTCGGCCGCGCCCAGCGGGTCGCGGCTGCCGGGCAGCAGCGGCAGCCCGGCGCCGGCCATGAGCGAGCGGGCGCTGGACTTGTCGCCCAGCTGCGCCATGACCTTCGCCGGCGGGCCGACGAACGTGATGCCCTCGGCCTCGCAGACCTCGGCGAAGTCGGCGTTCTCTGACAGGAAGCCGTAACCGGGGTGGATCGCGTCGACGGCCCGGCCGCGCGCCGCCTCGATCACGGCGGGGATGTTGAGGTAGCTGTCCTTGACCGCGGGCGGCCCGATCTGCACCGCCTCGTCGGCGAGCCGCACCGCCGTGGAGTCGCGGTCGGCGCTGGAGTGCACCACGACCGACCGGATCCCCAGTTCGGCGCACGTGCGGATCACCCGCACCGCGATCTCGCCGCGGTTGGCCACCAGGAGCGACCCGATCACGGCGCCGGTTCCAGCACCAGCAACGGCTGCCCGTGCTCGACGGGCGTGCCGTCCTCGACGCGGAACTCGACGATCCGGCCGCCGCGGTCCGCTTCGACGGGGATCATCAGCTTCATCGCCTCGATGATCCCGACCTGCGTGCCGGTGGTGATCGTGTCGCCCTCGCTCACGAACGGTTTCGCACCCGGCTCGGGTGCGCGGTAGAACGTGCCGACCGTCGCCGCGCAGACCGGCACCGTCCCGGCCGCGGGCTCGGGCGTCGTTTCGCCGGGCGCGGCAACCGGCACTGGCACCGGCACCGGCACCATCGCCGGCGCAGCGGGACCGGTCGTGGCCGGCCATTCGACCTCCACCACCACCCCTTGTGCGCTGACCCGGACGGCGCCGGGGTGGCGCGCCGAGGCCGCGCACAGCGCGAGGACCTGCTCGCGCAACGCGGTCACCACCTGGTCGACGTCTTGCGGCGCGAAGACGTTCGCGCTCCCGTTCACGGTCGTGGTCACCGGGCCCTCTCCGAGTCGTCCGTTCTGGTGGGGTGCGGCGCGTCGTCGAGCAGCACCGAGCTGTCCGCGCCGAAGGCCCGGAACCGGGCCCGGCGGCGCGTCACGAGGTTCATCTGGTCCAGCGGCACGAGCCGCGCGAGGCTTTCGGCCAGCGCCGCCCGCAGCGCGGCGGCGGCCCGCACGTGATCGGCACCGGCGCCGCCCTCGGGCTCGGGCACCACACCGTCGATCACGCCCTGCGCCAGCAACGACCGCGCGTCCACGCGCAGCGCCTCGGCGGCCTTCGGCGCGGCCGCCGGGTCCTTCCACAGGATCGCGGCGCAGCCTTCGGCGCTGATCACGGAGTACACGGCGTTCTCCGCCATCAGGACCTCGTCGGCGAAGGCCAGCGCGAGCGCGCCGCCGCTGCCGCCCTCGCCCGTCACCACGGCGACGACGGGGACCGGCAGGCCGGCCATCAGCTTGAGGTTCTCCGCGATCGCCACGGCTTGCCCGCGGCGTTCGGCCTCGATGCCGGGATACGCGCCCGCGGTGTCGATCAGCGTGACGACCGGCAGCCCCAGCTTGGCCGCGAGCCGCATGACCCGTGCGGCCTTGCGGTAGCCGGCCGGGTTCGGCATCCCGTAGTTGCGCCGCGCCAGTTCGTCGGCCGTGTGGCCCTTCTGCGTGCCGATGAGCGCGACCGGCCGGCCCTCGAAACGCCCGAGCCCCGCCACCAGCGCGGGGCAGTCCTCGGACAGGCGATCGCCGTGCAGTTCGTGGAAGTCCTCCAGCAGCAGCGAGGCGTAGTCCAGGGTCGTGGGCCGGTCGAGCTTGCGCGCCGCGCGCACGCACTCCCACGCCGAGCGCTCCGGCAGCCGCTGCGGGTCGGTGATCAGCGCGCCGGGTCCCGGGCGCTGCACCGGCGGCACGCGCTCGGGCCGGCGGGTCGCGATCGCCAGCAGCCGGCCGAGCGTGGCCCGCAGCGCGGCGCGCGGGCGGATCAGGTCGACGATGCCGTGCTCCAGCAGGAACTCCGCGGTCTGGAAGCCGGCGGGCAGGGTCTGCTTGATCGTCTGCTCGATCACGCGCGGCCCCGCGAACCCGAGGCGGGCGGCGGGTTCCGCGATGATCAGGTCGGTCGAGGTGGCGAACGACGCGGCGACGCCGCCGAAGGTCGGGTCGGTCACCAGCGAGACGGTGAGCAGTCCCGCTTCGTCGAGCTGGCCGAGTGCCTGGCTGGTCTTGGCCATCTGCATGAGCGACAGCACGCCTTCCTGCATGCGGGCGCCACCGGAGGCGGTGACCAGCAGCAGTGGCGTGCGCTCGGCGAGCGCCACCTCGCACGCGCCGGTGATCGCCTCGCCCACGGCGGAGCCGAGGCTGCCGCCGAGGAACCGGAAGTCCATCGCCGCGACGACCACCGGGGTGCCGTCGACGCGGCCGCGGGCGCACAGCACCGCCTCGATCAGGCCGGTGCGATCCCGCGCGTCGACGAGCCGCTCGGCATACGGGCGGGTGTCGGTGAAGCCGAGCGGGTCGCTGTCGGACACCACGAGTTCCAGCGGCTGGGCCGAACCCGGGTCCAGCAGCGCGTCGAGCCGCTCGGCCGCGGTCAGCGCGGCGTGGTGGCCGCACTCCGGGCACACGCGCCCGGCGCGGGCGAACCGCTTGCCGTACACCATCTTCCGGCAGCCGCCGCACAACAGCCAGGCCGGTGCAAGTCCGTCGTGGTCGAGCTCCTGGGTCACGGTCATCGGGTTGCCTCCCCCAGCGGGACCGGAACGTACGTGGCGCAGCGCGCCGGCAGGCGGACCCCGGCGGCGCGCAGCTGGCTGACGCGGGCCGCGAACGCGGCGCCGCGCATGATCTGGGTGGCGAGCTCCGCGACGTGCCGGTGCCCCGGCGCGGCGAGGTACGTGCCACCGGCCCACTCGTTGAACGCGCCCATCGCCGGACCGCACCAGATCTGGTAATCGGCCGCCCGCCCGGGCGCCGCGGCCATGCTCCAGCCCGAAGAACGCCCGAGGTACCAGCGGAAGACCAGCGCCATCCGCCGCTTCGGGTTGCCCTCGGCGCGGTCGAGCTGCTCCGGGTCGCGCTCGGTGAAGTAGCGCACGCAGTCGTCCCAGACGTCGTCGAACGAGCGCTGGAACACCTTCTGCTCCAGCTCCGCGCGCTCGGCCGCGGGGATCGCGTCGAGACCGGCAGCCGAGCGGTACGTGTCGTAGAGCCGGCGGGCGCGGGCGGGGAACATGGTGCCGCGCTTGAGGACCTGCACGTCGACCCCGAGCTCGAACATGTCCGACGACGGCGCCATCTCCGTGTCGGCGACTCCGGCCGCGGCGAGCAGCTTCTTCACCGCGTCGGACTGGTCGGCCTCGACCGAGGCCTGGTTGATCGAGCCGGTGACCACGTAGGCGGCCCCCATCGCGAACGCGGCCGACGCGGCGGCCGGCGTGCCGATCCCGCCGGCCGCGCCGATGCGGACCGGCACCGCGTACCCGAGTTCGCGGGTCACGCGGTCGCGCAGGGCGAGCAGCGCGGGCAGGAGCACGACCAGCGGGCGCCGGTCGGTGTGGCCGCCGGAGTCGGCCTCGGCCGTGATGTCGTCGGCCATGGGGACCCGCGCGGCCCACTGCGCCTGCTCCGCGGTGATCGCGCCGGACTCCTGCGCCGCCCGCACCAGCGCGGCCGGTGCCGGGCGCAGGAACTTCTCCGCGACCTCGGCGCGCGACACCTTGGCGATCACGCGGTTGCGGGCCACGACGCGACCGCTCGCGTCGCGCTCGAGCCCGGCGACGCGGTAGCGCACGACCTCGGCGGTGAGGTCGAGGAACGCCGACGCTTCGACGCAGCGGGTCTCGTGGCGCAGGCAGGCGTCGACCGTCGCGCGTTCGAGCGCGGGTTCGCTCGGACTGTGGATCAGGTTGCAGGCGTACGGCCGGCCGGGTGCGTCCCGGCGGATCGCGGCGAGCGCTTCGTCGAGCTTCGCCGGCAGCACGCCGGCGGCGCCGAACGACGCCAGGAAGCCCGCCCGGGCCATCGCGATCACCAGCTGCGCCGAAGCGATGCCGTTGGCCATCGCGCCGGCGTGGTAGGCGTGGCCGACGCCGTGCGCCTTGCGGAATTCCGGGTCCCCCAGCGCGTCCGGGCGCACGGCCGGTGCCGCCGCGAGCACCTTCGCGCGCCGGGCGAGCTCCGCGTCGGGGGTCAGCGCGATCCCCCGTTCGTCGCGCACCACGAACACCGGAGAATCCACTGTGGACAATTGGTGGTAGATCGATTCCTCGTCCCTGGCCACATTCGGCAAGGTTGGTGTGCTCACACCACAATTCTTCGGGCACCGGAGCAACGGGTCAACGCGCTCCGGCCGGAACTCATGACCTGATTGACTTGCGTAATGGCGGGCTGGAAAACGGTCCCACCGCGTCGAGGCACTCCAGAAAAGAAGTGCTCATCCCCTCGTCCTGGTTGTCGCGCCACACCACGTAGAGATCGACGGTCGGCACGGGATCGTAAAGGGGAACCGGAACCGTGCGCGCGCCACCCGCGACCGCGCCGGCGAGCATCGCGCGCGAAACCGACGCGAAACCCACGAGCGATTTCGCGGTCACCAGGATTTCGGTCGTGGCGGGGTGGTCGATCTCGTGGGCGACGTCGAGCCCGATCCCCGCCTGGTCGGCCGCGCGGACGATCGCGTCGTACATCGCCGGGCACAGATCGCGTTCGAACAGCACGCACGGCTGCCCGGCCAGCTCAGCGAAGGGCACGCCGGGCCGGCCGGCCCACTTGTGCCGCTGGCGCACCACGGCGACGAGCGACTGCCGCAGCAGCCGCCGGTACCGGAACTTCGAGGTGGCCGGGCGCCCGTACACGAGCGCCACGTCCAGCGCACCGCTCTCGAGCGCCTGCAGCTGCGGTCCGGTGCGCTTCTCCTCGAGCACCACCGCGACTTCGGGGAAGTCGGCCTGCATCTTCTCCATCACCGACGGCAGGACGTGCTGCGCGGCCGGGAAGTTGTAGCCGACGCGGATCGTGCCCGAACGCCCGGCGGCCGCCTCGCGCGCCGATCGCCGCGCCTGTTCGACCTGGCGGACGAGCTCACGCGACTCGATTTCGAAGGCTTCCCCGGCGCGGGTCAGCCGCACTTCGTGGGTGGTGCGCGCGACGAGTTCGACCCCGAGGGTGCGTTCGAGGCGCTGCAACTGCTGGCTCAGCGACGGCTGGGTGAGGTGCAGTTTGGCGGCGGCGCGGCCGAAGTGCAGCTCGTCCGCGATCGCCAGGAAGGCCAGCACGTGCCGGTACTCCATCACCACCTCCGCCCCCTGTGGTGATGTCATCCTCGTCCGCCAAGGCGAACGCGCCGTGAACCGCACCTGGAACCCAGGCGTCTGTGGCTCAGCTCACTCGGGCTGCTTGCCCGAGGTGAGCCAGGCGGCCACCGCGGGGCCGACGAGATCGCTGTCCTTGACCCAGGACGCGTGCCCGAGGTGCTTGAGCCCGGAGGAGGCGTCGACGTGCCAGCGCGTCAGGTCCGCGGCCGGCATCCGGCGGCACAGGAACCGCACCGTCGACTCGGGACCGAGCGGGTCCTGGTCCAGCGAGATCACGAGGAGCGGTAGGGCCAGCTCGGCGAGCAGCCGGTCGTAGTCGCGGGAGCTGCCGCGCGGGCGGTAGCGGCCGGTGCGCGCGTGGCGCACCCAGTCGGCCATCACGCCGCCGGTCATCGGGCCGATCCCGCCGCCGCCGGGCCAGTTCCCGCGCACGCGGCACACGAGGCCCACCCACTGCGTGGTGGCGAGGATCGAGAGCCGCCGCCGCGAGGGGAAGGACCGCCAGTAGACGGATCCGGTGCCGATGGTCGTCACGCTGGCGATGCCGTCGGGCTCGGCGGCGGCGTGCAGCAGGGCGAGCTGACCGCCGACGCTGTGCCCGAACAGGTGCAGCGGCGCCTGCGGGAAGCGGCTGCGCAGCTCGGCCGTCACGGCCGGCAGGTCCACTTCGAGCAGTTCGCGGTAGCCGAATCCCCGGCCCTCGCCCAGTTTCGGCGTGCTGTCGCCCTGCGCGCGCAGGTCGGCGACGGCCGCGGTGAGGCCCGCGGCGTGCAGCGCCTTGACCAGCGGCAGGTAGAACTTCGCCTTGATCGCCATCGCGGGCAGGATCAGCGCGACCGGCGCGGCCGGGTCGGAGTGCGCCAGCACTCGCAGCGCGAGCTGCGCCCCGTCCGGCGTGGTGACCGTGCTCGGCTCGAGCCCGGCGGGCGCTTCGGCCGGCATCACGCCTCCTGCACGAGCGTGCAGACGTAGTCGAGCTGGACCTTGCCCACCAGGGTGCCCGCCTCGTCGTAGAGCAGGGCCCGGCCGTCGACGTCGAGGCGCTGCTCGCCCCGGGCCGCCAGCAGCATTTCGACGTCGTCGTGCTCGATCGTGCCGACCGCGCGGATCAGGCCGGTGGCCGGCTTGCGGAACGCGATGCGCGAATCGCGCAGCACGAACGAGCCGATGGCGGAAAGCCGGGTCGCCATGGCGCCCACGAACGCGCACGCGCCGGCGACGTCGGCGGCGAGGAACAGCGCGCCGGCGTGCACGGTGCGCAGGTGGTTGCCCAGGTGCGGTTCGTCGGGGATCTCGACGACGGCGCGGTTCGGGCCGAGCTCGGCGACCTCGACCCCGGCGTGCGCGCCGAACGGGATGAGGCCGCTGACGATGCGCTGCAGGAGTGCGTAGTCCGGGTTGTCCGGGTCGATCGCGGCGAACACGGCTCCGAAGCCCGCAGGGGCCTTCAGCTCAGTTGTCATGGCCCCAGTCCCGCACGATTGCCCGCACGGGTGGCGCGCGATAACCAAAACCAATCGGGCCAATGCGCTCCCGTCTCGACCGGCCATCGGTGGCCACCCCGTGATTAGCCTCGGCCCGTGTCCGCCGAAGAACTCACCCCCGTTTCGCCTGACGAAGAGTTCCCCGACCCGAGCGGTGTTTCCGAACGCCCGGGGCCGCGCCGGAAAGTGCTGAGCAGCCCGTATCTGCACAAGCTGCAGCGCCGCCACTTCCTGTTGTTCGACATCCTGCCGATCGTCGGCACCGCCGCCGCGCTCGCGTTCCTCGCGGTGCGCCCGCTCGGGCTCACCGATGTGGTGCTGCTGTTCGTGATGTGGCTGCTGACCGGACTGGCCGTGACGGTCGGGTACCACCGGCTGTTCACGCACCGCACGTTCAAGGCCGCGCGGTCCGTGACCGTCGTGCTCGCCGTGCTCGGTTCGATGGCCGGGCAGGGCGCCGTGATCTCGTGGGTCGCACTGCACCGCCGCCACCACGAGTGCAGCGACCGCGAAGGTGACCCGCACTCGCCGAACCTTTCCGGCTCGGGGTTCACCGGCCGGCTCAAGGGCCTCGCGCACTCGCACTTCCTGTGGATGCGCCGCCACGAGTACCCCAACATCGTCCACTACGCCCCGGACCTGCTGCGCAACCAACCGCTGGTGCGCGTAGCGCGCCTGTACTACTACTGGGTCGTGCTCGGGCTGCTCCTCCCCGCGCTCTCCGGCGGCCTGGTGACCTGGAGCTGGACCGGCGCGGTGAGCGGCCTGCTCTGGGGCGGGCTGGTGCGGATCTTCCTGCTGGAGCACATCGTCTGGGCCATCAACTCCTTCCTGCACATGTTCGGCACCCGGCCCTACGAGTCCCGCGAAAACAGCCGTAACGGCGGGATCTTCGCCTTGATCACCCTGGGCGAGGCGTGGCACAACAACCACCACGCGTTCCCGGACTCGCCGTCCTTCGGGCTCGACTGGTACCGGCTCGACCCCGGTTTCTGGCTCATCAGGCTGCTGGCCGCCTGCGGGCTGGTCTGGGACGTGAAGGTCCCGGCCGCCGACCGGCGCGCCGCCAAACGGATCCCCGTGGCCACGGCCACCCGAGCGTGAGGACGACCGAAGTGGACACCAGTGAAGACGCGATCCTCCGGTTCTGCCGGCGGTACGTGGCCGATCTGCTGGAGATCGCCGTGGACTCCGTCGACCCCGATGCCGACTTCGACCACCTCGGCATCGATTCGGCGATCGCCGTGGCGCTGCTGACGGAGGTCGAGGAGCACTACGACGTGGATCTGCCGCCCGAGACGCTGTTCGACAACCCGACCCTGCGCGCGGTCGCCGCGTACCTGCACGAGCAGCTGCAGCAGCGCGTCGCACCGTGAGCACCGGGACGAGCGAGCGGGCCGCGGAGGCCATCCGCCACCACTACGACGTCGGCAACGAGTTCTTCGAGCTCTTCCTCGACGCCTCGCTGACCTACTCGTGCGCGCTGCGCGCCGGCGCCGGTGACACGCTCGACACCGCCCAGGAGCGCAAGCTCGCGTTCCACCTCGACGCGATCGGCGCCGCGCGAGCCCGAAGCGTGCTCGACATCGGCTGCGGCTGGGGCTCGATCCTGCGGCGCGCCACCGAGGAACACCACGTGCCCCGCGCGGTCGGCCTGACTTTGAGCGAACGGCAGGCGGCGTTCGTGGCCGCCCGCAGCTACCCCGGGGCCGACGTGCGGCTGGAGAGCTGGACGGACTACGAGCCGGCCGAGCGGTTCGACGGCATCATCTCGATCGGCGCGTTCGAGCACTTCGCCCGGCCCGACGAGTCGCCGGCCGAGAAGATCCGGGTGTACCGGGACTTCTTCAGCCGGTGCCGCGACTGGCTCACCCCCGGCGGAGTCCTGTCGCTGCAGACGATCGCGTACGCGTCGATGTCGCCCGCGGACGCCAGCGCGTTCATGCAGCAGGAGATCTTCCCCGACGCGGACCTCCCGACGCTCGCGGAGATCACCGCCGCCGCCGAAGGGCTGTTCGAGGTGCGGACCCTGCACAACGGCCGGCTCGACTACGCGTGGACGTGCGGGCAGTGGGCCCAGCGGCTGCGCGCCCGCCGCGCCGAAGCCATCGCACTGGTCGGGCCCGAGGTCGTCGCTCGCTACGAGCGTTACCTCAAGCTCTCCGCGGTCGGCTTCCGCATGGGCAAGATCGGGCTGCTGCGGCTCGTGCTCGCCCCCTACGGCGACGGGCACTTCACTCGATGAGCGCGACGATCCGGTTCACCCCGCTCGGCGCGGAGTTCCGCGCCGACCCGTACCCGCAGTACCGCCGGCTGCGCGAACACCGGCCCGTGCACAAGACACTGGGCACGTGGGTGCTCACGCGCCACGCCGACGTGCAGGCGGTGCTGCGCGACCGCACGTTCAGCGCCGACCTGATCCCGCAGCTCGTGCGCAAGCAGGCCGGCCGGGTGTCCGACGCCGACGTGGCGCGGATCGAACGGCTCGGCCGAAAATCACTGGTGTTCACCGACAACCCCGATCACGCGCGGCTGCGCGGACTCGTGAACCGCGTGTTCACCGCCCAGGCCGTCGCGGCCCTGCGGCCGCTCGTGGAGAAGGTCGCCGGAGAACTGCTCGACCGCGCGCTGCCCACTGGGCGGGCGGACGTGATCGAAGCGTTCTCGGCACCGCTGCCGGTCACCGTCCTGTCCGAGTGGATGGCGCTGCCGGCCGGGCTGCGCGAACACGTCGGGCACTGGACTCACGACGTGCGGTTCCTGCTCGAACCCGGCTTGCTGCGCGGCGACGACTTCGCGCACGTCTGCGCCGTGGTGGAGGACTTCGTCGCGGCCCTGGGCGAAGTGCTGGTGCACCGCCGCGCGAACCCGGGTGACGACCTGATCAGCCGCCTGCTGGCCACCGAGACCGGCGGCGGTGACCGGCTCGCCGACGAGGAGCTGATCTTCGTCTGCTTGATGTGCTTCGTCGCCGGCAACGAGACCACGAAGTCGTTGCTCGGCAACGGGTTCCACGCCCTCGCGCGGCATCCGGAGCAGGCCGCGCTGCTGCGGGCGCGCCCGGAGCTGGTGCCCGCCGCGGTGCAGGAGATGCTGCGCTACGACTGCCCGCTGCAGCTCACCAAACGCCTGGCGACCCGCGACGTCGAGGTCGGCGGGGAGCTCGTGCGCGAAGGCGACCAGGTGCTGCTCTGCCTCGGGTCGGCCAACCGTGATCCGGAAGTGTTCGCCCGGCCGGACGAGTTCGACGTGACCCGCGACGCGCACGGGCACCTGGCGTTCGGCCACGGCATGCACGGCTGTCTCGGCGGCCTGCTCGCGGAACTGCAGGCGGAGGTCGCCGTCGAGCAGCTGCTGCGGCGCACCGAGCGGCTGGACCTCGACCTGGACTTCGATGGCGCCGAGGTCGAGTACCAGGACCACAGCTTCATCGTCCGCGGCCCGCGGAGCCTGCCGCTGTCGTTCGGGGCGACCCGGTGACCGCGGTCGCGAACCCACCGTGGCTGCGGTGGGCGGGCCCGGCTGCCGGCACGCTCCTGCTGTGCCTGCCGCACGCCGGGGCCGGCGCCGCGTCGTTCGCACGCTGGCCCGAGCTGTTCGGGCCCGGCATCACGACCGTGCGCGTCCAGCTGCCCGGCCGCGAAGACGCCGCCGGGCAGCCGCCGCTGCGCCGGCTGGACGACGCCGTCTCCGGGCTGCTCCCCCAGGTCCTCGCCCTCGGCGGCGCGTCGATCGCGCTGTACGGGCACAGCATGGGCGCGCTGCTCGCGTTCGAACTCGCCCGCGCGCTCGGGGCGGCCGGCCGGGAGCCGGCGCACCTGTTCGTCTCCGGCCGCCGGGCGCCGCAGCTGGCCGCCCGCACGGCACCGATCCACCGGTTGCCCGAAGCCCGGTTCGCGGCCGCGCTCGCGGATCTCGGCATGACCGGCGCGACCCAGGCCAGCGCCACCTTCCGGCGCTACGCGTTCCCGCTCATCCGCGCCGACCTGGCGCTGTCGGAGGACTACACCCACGAACCCGGCCCCCGGCTGCGCTGCCCGGTGACCGCGTTCGCCGGAACGGAAGACCCCATCGTCGACGCGGACCAGGTCGCGGCGTGGCGGGCGGTGACCACCGGGCCGTTCGCGAGCCACGCGTTCGGCGGCGGCCACTTCTTCCACCAGCACCACCGCGCGGCCCTTGCGACGCGGATCACGGAGGCACTGGAGTGAGCACGCTGCTGCCCGACATCCTGCGCACCCGCGCCGCCGGCGAGCCGGACCGGCGGGCCTACGTCTTCGTCGACGAGGACGGGGCCGAAACCGCGGAGCTGACTTACGCCACGCTGCACAAGCGCGCGCTCGCCGTCGCGGCCGGACTGGCGCGGCACTGCGCACCGGGTGACCGCGCGCTCCTGCTGTTCCCGCAGTGCCTGGACTTCATCGTCGCCTACTTCGGCTGCCTCTACGCCGGGGTCGTCGCCGTCCCCGTGAACCCGCCGCGGCGCAACCGGGTGCAGGAAGCCACCCGAAGTGTCGTGCGCGACTGCGAACCGGCCGCCGCGCTCACGCTTTCCGGGCTGACCGGGCTCGCCGCGATGAAGTCCGAAGTGGACAGCCTGGTCGGCGGCCTCGCGTGGCTCGCCGTCGACGAGGTGCCGGACGCGCAGTTCACGCCGTTCGAAGCGACCCCGGACTCGCTGGCGTTCTTGCAGTACACGTCCGGGTCGACCTCGCAGCCCAAGGGCGTGATGGTCGCCCACGGGAACCTCGTGGCCAACCAGGCGATGATCCGCCACGGTTTCGGCCACGACGCGGAGTCCACTGTGGTCGGCTGGGCACCGTTCTTCCACGACCAGGGCTTGATCGGCAACGTGCTGCAGCCGCTGTACGTCGGAGCCACGAGCATCCTCATGCCCCCGGGTGCGTTCATCCGCCGTCCCGCGCTGTGGCTCTCGACGATCTCCCGCTACCGCGCGCACACCAGCGGCGGCCCGAACTTCGCCTACGACGCGTGCGTGGCGCAGGCGGCCCGCACCGGCGTGCCGGCGGATCTCGACCTCAGCTGCTGGCGGGTCGCGTTCAACGGCGCCGAGCCGATCCGGCCGGAGACGCTGAGCCGGTTCAGCGCGACGTTCGGCCCGGCCGGGTTCGCCGCCTCCGCGTTCTACCCGTGTTACGGGCTGGCCGAGGCGACCCTGATCGTCACCGGCAGCCGCAAGGACCGCGGCCCGCGCACGCTGGCCGCCGATCCCGGGGAGCTCGGCCACGGCCGGCTCGCCGAGCAGGCCGGCGGCCGTGAGCTCGCCGGCTCCGGCACGGTCCTGCCCGGCGAAGAGGTGCGGATCGTGGCGCCCGGCACGCGGACCGGCTGCGCCCCCGGCGAGGTGGGCGAGATCTGGGTGGCCGGCGACCACGTGGCGCAGGGCTATTGGAAACGGTCCGAGGCGACCGAGGAGACGTTCCGGGCCCGGTGCGCCGGCTCGGACCGCGAGTTCCTGCGCACGGGCGACCTCGGTGTCTTCGCCGGCGAGGAGCTGCACGTCGTGGGCCGCATCAAGGACCTGATCATCGTCCGCGGCCGCAACCACTACCCGCACGACGTCGAGCACACCGTCGAGGCGGCGCACCCCGCCGTGCGGCCCGGGGCCGTCGCCGCGTTCGCCGTGCCCGGCGGTGACACCGAGAAGGTCGTGGTCGTCGCGGAGATCCGGCGCGAGCACCGCCACGACGCCGACCCGGCCGAGGTCACCGGCGCGATCCGCGCCGCCGTCACGCGCGAGCACGACCTGGCCCTGGGCGCACTCGTGCTGACCCGGCACGGCGAGCTGCCGAAGACGAGCAGCGGCAAGCTGAAACGCGCCGAAGCCAGGACCCGTCACCTCGCCGGGAGTTTCGCCCGGTGGCCGCCCGACCCCGAGAGGACGCCGAAGATGACCGAGCTCAACCCCGACTTCGCCCAGGCGGTGACCGCCGTGGTGCTGAGCATGCCCGCCGCGAAGCACCTCGGGTTCGCCTTCGGCCGGATCGAGCGGGGTGAGGTCGAGATCGTCCAGCCGTGGCGCGAGGAGCTCTCGCAGCACAACGGGTTCTTCCAGGGCGGCGTGCTCGGTTCGCTCGCCGACTTCGCCGCCGGGTCCGCCGCCGGCACGCTGCTGCCGGCCGGGTGGGTCAACATGACCGTCGACTACACCGTCAAGCTCGTCGCGCCCGCCAAAGGCGAGAA
Organism: Amycolatopsis sp. NPDC051903; assembly: GCF_044452505.1. NCBI lineage: Bacteria > Bacillati > Actinomycetota > Actinomycetes > Pseudonocardiales > Pseudonocardiaceae > Amycolatopsis > Amycolatopsis sp. NPDC051903. The sequence goes on from NZ_JBITBT010000002.1 coordinate 582,915, forward strand.
GGTGATCGCGCGCGGGCGCGTCGTCAAGGCCGGGACCACGATGACGGTCGCGGCGGCGGACCTGTTCTCGGTCGCCGGGGACGAGGAGACCCTCTGCGCCACGGCGCTGGTGACCATGCGCAACGTCAAGCTGCCGCAGGGCTGACCCGTGACCGGCAGCGCGTACGTCTTCGACCTGTTCGCCGACGGGTTCGCCGAGGACCCCTATCCGCACTACGCCGAGCTGCGGAACCAAGCGCCCGCGCACGAGCACCCCCTCGGGTTCTGGCTGCTGTCCCGCTACGACGACGTGGCCCGGCTGCAGCGCGACGGGCACTCCGTCGACGAGCAGCACCTCGCTAAGCTGCCGAGCTGGAAGAGCGACTCCGGCACGCTCGGCAAGGAGAACCGGATGATGCGCGGGCTCGCGCTGCTCGACCGCGACCCGCCCGACCACACGCGGCTTCGCCGGCTGGTCACGCAGGCGTTCACCCGGCGCGCGGTCGAGGCGCTGGAACCGCGGATCACCGCGCTCGTCGACGACGCGCTCGACCGGATCGCCGACGCCGGCCGCGCGGACGTGGTGGCCGAACTGGCGTTCCCGCTGCCGTTCACCGTGATCTCCGAACTGCTCGGGATCCCGCGAGCCGACCACGACCGGCTGCGGGAGCTGACCGGCGCGCTCGCGCTCGGGCTGGAACCGCTCGCCAGCCCCGATCTGCAGGCGCGCACGCGCGCGGCGAGCCGCGAGCTGGAGGCGATGGTCGCCGAACTGGTGGCGTGGAAACGCGGGCGGTCCGACGACGACCTGTTCACCGCACTGCTCGCCGCCGAGGACGACGGCGACGTGCTGAGCGAGGACGAACTCGTCGCGCAGGTCGCGTTCCTCTACGTCGCGGGCCACGAGACCACCGTCAACCTCATCGCGGGCGGGCTCCTCGCGCTGCTGCGCCACCCCGGGCAGTACGCGCTGCTGCGCGGTGAGCCGGGGCTCGCGGCCAACGCCGTCGAAGAACTCGTCCGCTACGACACCCCGGTGCACCTGATGCGGCGGATCACGCTCGAGCCGGTGCGGGTGCGCGGCTCGGTGATCCCCTCGGGCAGCTGGGTGGTCGCCTGCCTGGCCGCGGCCAACCGCGACCCGGAGTTCTGGGGCGCCGACGCGGACGAGCTGCGGGTCGACCGCGAAGGCGCGCACCGCAACGTCTCCTTCGGCGCCGGCGTGCACCACTGCGTCGGCGCGGCACTGGCCCGGCTCGAGGCCCGGGTCGCCTTCGAACGGTTCACCCGGCGGTTCGCCGCGCCCGAGCTCGAGGGCGTGCGGTGGAACGGCCGGATCAACGTGCGCGGCCCGGCCGAGCTGCCGGTCGCGGTGCGCTAGGAGTGAGCATGCCGACCTTCGAGCGCGACGGCGCCACGATCGCCTACACCGACACCCGCACGCCGGACGTCCCCGTGATCGTGTTCGGCCACGGCCTGCTGTTCAGCGGCTGGATGTTCCACCCGCAAGTGGCGGCGCTGCGCGACCGCTACCGCTGCGTGACGGTCGACTGGCGCGGCCAGGGCGACAGCCCGCCCGCCCCGGGCGGCTACGACATGGACACGCTGACCGCCGACGCCGTCGCCCTGATCCGGGAGCTCGGCGTGGCGCCGGTGCACTGGGTCGGGCTGTCGATGGGCGGGTTCGTCGGGCTGCGGCTCGCCGCGCGCCACCCCGAACTGGTGCGTTCGCTCGTGGTGCTCGACACCACCGCGCGAGGTGAGGAGCCGGCGAAGTCGCGGCGCAACGAGCTGCTCGCCCGGGTGCAGCAGCTGACCGGGATCCGAGCGGTACTGGGCCGGGTGAAGCCGATCCTGTTCGGCCCGGCGTTCCTCGCCGATCCGGCCTCGCGCCGGCTCGTCGACGAGTGGGTGAGCCGCCTGGTCCGCGTCGACCGGGGCGGCTTGCGCCAGGCCGTGCTGGGGGTGAGCCGGCGCGTGCCGGTCACGGCGGAGCTGGCGGGGATCACCGCGAAGACGCTGGTGATCGTGGGTGCCGACGACGTCGCGACCCCGCCGGCCGAGGCCGGGGAGCTCGCCGCCCGCATCCCGGGCGCCGAGCTGCACGTCCTGCCCGACTGCGGGCACAGCAGCAGCCTCGAGCGGCCCGCGGCGATCACCGGGCTGCTGGAGGAGTTCTTCGCCTGAGCGCTACGCGATGCGCGCTTCGGGCCGCGCGGGGACCTGGAACGGCCCGGCGGCGTCGAGGCAGTCGAGGAAGGCCGATCTCGGGCCGTGGGGCTCCTCGCCGTCGCGCCACACGACGTACAGGTCGATCATCGGCACCGGGTCGTAGAGCTGCACCCACGCGGGCCGCATGCCGCCCGCCGTCGCGCCGCCGAAGAGCCCGCGCGACACCGACGCGAACCCGACCAGCGGCTTCACGGAGACGAGGATGCCCGTGGCGACGGGGTCGTCCACGACGTGGGCCACGTTGAGCCGCACCCCCGCGCGCTCGGCCGCCGTCATGATCGCGTCGTACATCGCCGGGCAATTGTCGCGGGAGAACAGGATGCAGGCCTGGCGGCCCACCTCCGCGAACGGGACCCCCGGCCGGCCCACCCACTTGTGGCCCTGCCCGACGACGGCGATCATCGGCAGGCTCAGCAGGCGCCGGTACCGGAAGTCGCTGGTGACCGGGTGCCCGTACACGAGCGCGACGTCGAGCTCACCGTCGGCGAGCGCGGCCAGCTGCGAGCCCGTGCGCTTCTCCTCGAGCCGGACCGTCAGCTCGGGGTGCTCGAGGTGCATGCGCGCCATCGTCGGGGGCAGGATGTGCTGCCCGGCGGGGAAGTTGTACCCGACGCGGACCGTGCCCGTGCGGCCCGCGGCGGCCTCGCGCGCGGAGTGCGCGGCCTTTTCCGCCTGCGCCATGATCGCGCGCGCCTCGACCTCGAAGGCGCGCCCCGCCGACGTCAGCCGGACCTCGTGCGACGTGCGATCCACCAGCTGGACGTCGAGCGTGCGTTCGAGCCGCTGCAGCTGCTGGCTCAGCGACGGCTGCGTCCGGTGCAGTCTCGCCGCGGCCCGCCCGAAGTGCAGCTCCTCGGCGACCGCGAGAAAACCCTCCAGATGTCTGAACTCCATCTTCCACCTCGCCCGGTTGTGTCGGCCAGCGTTGTCCATCCCGGAGAACAGCCGGTGAACCGGCGCTGCAGGCCGTAAGGCGCCCGGATTAGATGCTGGTGCGACCACGCCACCCGGCGCGGCGGCATTCGCTGTGCCACGGCGATTTTCGCCGCCGGGGCACGAAACAGACGAATAACCGCGCCGAAACACGGATTTTTCAGGCGGCTCTTCCTGCCGCCGGCGCCGAGGACGGCCGCGACGATGTGTGTCCACAGTAGAATGCCCGCGCGGCGGCCACGGATTTGGCTTCACGCCAACAATGACTCACCGGAGGGACACCCCCGGGCTAGTACTCTTCCGCGATCTGCCGCCAGAACCGCAGCGCCGCCTGCTCCATCTCGAGTCCCAGGCGCAGCGGGATCATGCGGCGCGCGTACTTCGGCTCCGCGCCGAAGCGGCGCTGCATGTCCTCGTACACCGCGATGCGTTCTTCGTTCTGCTTGATCTGCTCGCGCGCGAGGTTGGCGATGTTGCCGGGCTCGCCGAGTTCGTGGAAGAACAGCTTCATCTCCGCGATGTCGCGCATCTCGAAGTGCTCGTGCGTCGGCGCGGCGAGCCAGGAGCGCACGGCTTCGCGGCCCTCGTCGGTGATGCTGTAGACCTTGCGGCGCCGCCCCGTCTGCTCCGTCTCGACCGAGAGCAGGCCCATGCGCTCGAGCCGCTCCGGTTCCGAGTACAGCTGCGCGTGCGGGAAAGACCAGAAGTACCCCACCGAGTGCCCGACGGCGCGCTTCAGGTCGTACGGCGTGGATGGCCCACGCAGTCCGATCGTCCCCAGCACGACGTACGAAGTCGTGCTCAACCGTCCGCTTGACATGCCCCCGACCCTACCGTAATTTCGCCCATAGTCCGAAACAGACGATGCGATTCGGACCATCCGACCCAGGAGTGCGCCGATGGACTTGGTGAGGTCCTTCCGCTGGACGGCCGAGCGCTACCCGCAGCGCCGGGCGGTCGGCGGCCGGCACCCGATGACGTATGCGGAGTGGGACGAGCGAACCGACCGGCTGGCGGGCGCGCTCACCCGCCTCGGGGTGCGGCCCGGCGACCACGTCGCCCTGCTCCTCGCCGGTGGCGAGCCGCTCGCGAGCCTCCACCTCGCCGTGCAGAAGACGGGCGCGATCTCGGTGCCGCTGTCCACGCGGTTCGACGCCGGCGACGTCGCCTACTGCCTGCGTGACTGCTCCCCCGCCCTTCTCGTCACGGACACCTCGACCGAGCAGACCGTGGCCTGGCTCGACGAACTGCCCGCCCGCGCGCACGCCGGCGAGCCGCTCGACGCGCCCGGGCAGGTGACCCCGCTGGCGCGGCTGCTCGACACCCCCGCGCCGAAGCACCAGCCGGCCGAGGGCGACACGAGCGTCATGCTCTACACGTCCGGCACCACGGGCCGGCCGAAGGGCGTGCCGCGCCGGCACTCCGCCGAGCACGCGGCCGCGGTCGCGCACCTGATCCAGACGCAGCACCGCACGGGCGAGGTCACGCTCGGCGTGATGCCGATGTTCCACACGATGGGCATGCGCGCGCTGCTCGCCAGCATCGTCGCGGCGGGCACGTGGGTGCCGCAGGAGAGGTTCGACGCCGAGGAGTCGCTGGAGCTGATCACCGAGGAGGCGATCAGCGCGCTCTACCTGGTGCCCACCGCGTACTGGTCGCTCGTCCACACAGGACGGCTGGCCGACGCGAAGTCGGTGCGGCGCCTGGCCTACGCGGGCGCGTCGATGACCCCGGCGCTGGCCGAACGCCTCGACGCCGAACTGCACCCCGAGGTGTTCGTGAACCACTTCGGCAGCACGGAGATCTACACCTTCACGATCGGCCCCGACGTGCGCCGCAAACCGGGCTGTGCCGGCCGCGCCGGGGTCTTCTCCCGCGTCCGGCTGGTCAGCCCGGCCGAGGGCGCGACGCCCGAGGACCTCGTGGCACCGGGAGAACCCGGGCAGGTCGCCGTTTCCCTGGACAGCCCGGAGGCGTTCCAGGGGTATTGGCACCGGCCCGACGCCGACGCGAAAGCGCTGCGCGGCGGCTGGTACTTCACCGGTGACCTCGCCACCGAGGACGAGGACGGCGACCTGTGGGTCGCGGGCCGCGTCGACGACATGATCAACTCCGGCGGCGAGAACATCTACCCGGAGGACATCGAGGACGCGCTGGTGCGGTGCCCGGCCGTGGCCGAGATCGTGGTCGCGGGGCTCCCGGACGACCGCTGGGGCAGCGCCGTCACCGCGTTCGTCGTGCCGGCCGACGGGCGCCGGCCCGAGGAAACCCTGGCCCAGGTGGAGACCTACGCGCGTGAGCAGTCCGGGCTGCCGTCGCTGAAGCGCCCGAAACGCTACCTCGCCGTCGCCGGGATCCCGAAGTCGGCCGTCGGCAAGATCCTGCGCCGCGAGCTGACCGCGGGCCACTACCGGGAGCTCGCGCGGCTCGTGCCCGGGAAGGAGCGCGCATGACGGCCGTCCGCGTCGAAGACGTCCCGCTGCTGTGCGGCAAGGGCCGGTTCCTCGACGACCTCGACCCGATGCGCGGCGCGCTCGTCGCGGCCGTGGTGCGCAGCCCGCACCCGCACGCCCGCATCCGTTCGGTGGACCTCTCGCGCGCCCGCGCGCGCCCCGGCGTCGCCGTTGCGCTCGGCCCGGACGAGGTGCTCGCGGCGCTCAAGCCGTTCCCGCTCTCGCTCAAGACGCCCATCCGCTACTACCCCGTCGGCACCGACAAGGTGCGGTTCGTCGGCGAGCCCGTGGCCGTCGTCGTCGCGGCCGACCGGTACACGGCCGAGGACGCGGCGGAACTGGTCGAGGTGGACTACGAGCCGCTGCCGCCCGTCGTCGACACCGTGAAGGCGATCGACGGCGACGCGCCCGTGCTGCACGACGAAGTCGGCAGCAACGTCGCCACGGACCGCACGTTCACGTTCGGCCCGGTGGACGAACTGTTCGCGACCGCCGCCCACGTGGTGACCGGCGAGTACAGCTTCCCGCGCTACACCTCGGCGCCGATGGAGTGCTACTCCGTGATCGCGGAGTGGCAGGAGGACGCCGACGGCCCGGCCGTCACGGCGTGGGCCAACTTCCACGGTCCGTTCTCGATGGTGCCGGTGCTCGCGGCGGGACTGGGCCTGCCGACGTCGCGGGTGCGGCTGCGCGTGCCCGCGGACATCGGCGGCAGCTTCGGCATCAAGTCCGGGATCTACCCCTACGTCGCGCTGATGGCGCTGGCCAGCAAGCACTGCGGCCGGCCCGTGCGCTGGACCGAGGACCGTGTCGAGCACCTGCTGTCCAGCTCGGCCGGGTCGGACCGGCGGATGCGGTTCGAGGCCGCCGTCGACGCGGACGGCAAGGTCGAGGCGCTGCGCGCGGACTTGATCGACAACGTCGGCGCCTACCTGCGCCCGCCCGAGCCGAGCACGCTCTACCGCTGCTTCGGCAACATCACCGGCGCGTACGGAATCGAGGCGGTGCAGATCCGCGCCCGTGCGGTCGTCACGAACAAGACGCCCACCGGCCTCAACCGCGGGTTCGGCGGGCAGCAGCTGTACTTCGGGCTCGAAAGGATCATGGACCGCGTCGCGCACGAGCTCGAGCTGGACCCCGCGGACATCCGGCGCCGCAACCTGATCCAGGCCGGTGCGTTCCCGTACCACACGCCCAGCGGGGGTGTGTACGACTCGGGCGACTACCCCCGCGCGTTCGAGCTGGCGCTGCGCAACGCCGACTACGAGAAGCTGCGCGAACGGCAGCGGCAGGCACGCGAAGCCGGCGAGTACTTCGGCATCGGGCTCGCGACGATCGTCGACCCGTCGGCCACCAACATCGGCTACGTCGGACTCGCGACGCCGCCCGAACAACGGGCGGCCGGACGCGGCAAGTCGGGCAGCACCGAGCACGTGCGGATCAGCGTCGACCCGCAGGGCGTGGTGTCGGTGCTGCTGGGGACGGTGCCGCAGGGCCAGGGGCACGCGACCGTCGCGCGCCAGGTCGTGGCGCAGCGGCTCGGGCTGCCGGTCGAAGCCGTCCGGCCGATCGTCGAAATGGACACCGCGACCACGCCGTGGACCATCACCTCCGGCAGCTACTCCTCGCGGTTCGCGCCCCTGCTCACCAGCGCGCTGGTCGTCGCGGCGGACAAGATCGCCGAGACGATCCGGACCGCGGCCGGGGTCCTGCTCGACACGGATCCCGGCGGGCTGGAGCTGACCGACGGATTCGTGTGCCGGCGCGACGATCCGAGCCGGCGAGTGGCGTTCCGGCACGCCGCCGGGCTGGTGCACTGGGACCCGGGCTCGCTGCCGGAGGGGGTTTCCGCGCGGCTGTATGAAGAAGCGGCGTTCAACCCGCCGCAGGCCAAGGCACCGTCCACAGGGGACCAGATCAACTCCAGCCTGTGCTACGGGTTCGTCGCCGAGCTGGTGGCGGTGCGCATCGACCCGGTGAGCCTCGCGGTCGAGGTCGAGCTGGTGTCCACCGTGCACGACGCCGGCACGATCCTGCACCCGAAGCTGCTCGAAGGCCAGGTCCACGGGGCCCTCGCCCACGCGCTCGGCGGCGCGCTCTACGAGGAGCTGCGCTACGCCGAGTCCGGCCAGCCGACGTCGGCGACGTTCATGGACTACCTGTGCCCCACCAGCGCGGAAGCGAGCTACCCGCTGGTCAGCGACCACCTCGAGACGCCGTCCCCGTTCACCGCACTCGGCGCGAAGGGCTGCGGTGAGGGCTCCAGCATGAGCCTGCCGGTGGCCATCGCCAACGCGGTGACCGACGCGCTCGGCGTCGAGGTCACGTCCCTGCCCCTGCACGGCACCGTCGTGCACGAACTACTGGAGAGGAAGGCCTGATGGCGCTCACCGGAGGCGAGATCCGGCTGGACCGCACGCACGACGGGCAGGTCGCGGAGCTGACCCTGTCCCACGGCCGCTTCACGATCATCACGTGGGAGATGCGCCAGCGCATGGCGGACCTGTTCACCGAGCTCGACGCCGACGACGAGGTGCGGGTCGTCGTGCTCAAGTCCGACGGTGAGCACTTCTCCTCGGGCGGTGACATCCCCGGGTTCATGGAGGTCGAGCCGGTCGACTTCACCGACCTGGGCCACAACGTCACCGCGCCCTCGCGCAGCAAGAAGATCGTGGTCGCCGCGATCGACGGCTACTGCTTCGGCGTCGGCCTCGAACTCGTGCTCTCGACCGACATCCGCCTGGCGACCCCGCGCAGCCGCTTCGCGTTGCCGGAGATGAAACTCGGCATGATCCCCGGCAGCGGCGGCACCCAGCGGCTCGCGCGGCTGATCGGCCTGTCGCGCGCGAAGTTCCACATCCTCACGGCCGAGCGGATCACCGGCGAGCAGGCGCTCGGCTGGGGGCTGGTGGCCAAGCTCGCCGACGACCGCGAAGCCCTCTACACGGAGACCGACAAGGTCGTCGCAACCCTGCTCGGTTACTCGCCGATGGCCGCGCGCACCGCGAAGGAGGTGCTCGACAAGGGGGTCGACGGCCCGCTGTACACCGGTATCGAGCTGGAGCGCAAGGCGTACGCGATGCTGCGCGCGAGCCACGACTTCGCCGAGGGCGTCGCCGCGTTCACCGAGAAGCGGGCCGCGAAGTTCCAGGGACGCTGAGCCGTGAAAGCAGCCCCGTTCGCCTACGTGCGGCCCGCGACCCTCGACGACGCGGTCGCCGAACTCGTGCGCAGCCGGGGCGAGGGGAAGGTGCTCGCCGGCGGGCAGTCGCTGGTGCCGATCCTCGCGATGCGCCTGGCGCGCCCGTCCACTGTGGTCGACATCTCGGCACTGTCCGAATTGGACTACGTGCGTCGCGAGGGCGACGCGCTGGTGATCGGCGCGCTCGTGCGCCAGCGGACGCTGGAGCAGCACCCGCTCGCCGCGGCCGTGCCCCTGCTGCGGCTGGCTCTGCCGTGGATCGGGCACCGCGAGCTGCGCAGCCGCGGCACGGTGTGCGGCAGCATCGCGCACGCCGACCCCGCCGCCGAGCTGCCCGCCCTCGCCTGCTGCCTGAACGCGGAGCTGGAGATCGCGGGGCGGCGGGGCCGGCGCACGGTCACCGCCGCCGAGTTCTTCCTCGGCGCCATGGCCACCGCGATCGGGCCCGAGGACGTGCTCGCGGCGGTGCGCTTCCCCCTCGCACAGCCGGGCGAGGGCTTCGGGTTCGCCGAGATCGCCCGCCGCCACGGCGACTTCGCGCTCGCCGGGGTGGCCACGCGGGCCCGGGCGGGCGGCGAAACCGTGCTCACCGCGTTCGGCGTGTCCGACCGGCCGGTGACGCGCGACGTCACCGGTCTCGACGACGAAGCACTGGCGGCGCTGGCCCGCGACCTCGTCGACACCGCCGGCGACCCGCACGGCTCGCGCGAGTACCGCCGGCGGCTCGTGGCCGCGCTGGCCGTGCGCGAAGTCGCCCGGGCCCGGCGCGCCGCGGAAGGAGGACCCGCATGACCCTGCCCCGGCCCGTCCGCGCGGAGGCCGGCGAACCGCTCGACGTGACGATGACCGTCAACGGCACCGAAGTGACGCTGTCGCTGCCCGCGCGCGTCACGCTCGCCGACGCGCTGCGCGACCACCTCGGCCTCACCGGCACGCACCTCGGCTGCGAGCACGGCGTGTGCGGCATGTGCACGGTCCTGGTCGACGGCTCGGCGGCGCGCGCGTGCCTGCTGTTCGCCTGCCAGCTCGACGGCGCGGAGATCGTGACCGTCGAAGGGCTCGGCCGCCCGGACAACCTGCACCCGCTGCAGGAGGCGTTCGGCGCGCACCACGCGCTGCAGTGCGGCTTCTGCACACCCGGGTTCCTGCTGTCCTCCTACGACCTGCTGGCGAGCAAGCCGGACGTGGCCGAGGAGGACCTGCCGGTCGAGCTGTCAGGTGTGCTGTGCCGCTGCACCGGGTACCGCAACATCCTCTCGGCGGTCTCCGAGGTCGCGAACGCGCACCGCGACGGGATCCCGGCGCCGCGCAACTGCGGACAGCACGTGCTGATGGGGCACACCGCCGCCAAACCGGGCGCGAAGACCGCGCCCGAACCCGTCGGCGTGCGCGAGATCGAGCTGCCGCAAGGGGATCCGACGTTCACCGTCGAGGTCACGCAGGACCTCGCGGCGTCGCTGGAGAAGACGTGGCGGGTGCTCGACGACCTCGACGTCGTCGCCGCGTGCCTGCCCGGGGCGGAGATCACCGAACACCTCGGCGACGACCGCTACCGCGGCCGCGCCCGCGTGGCCGTCGGGCCGATCCGGCTGTCGTTCGCCGGGCTCGCGCAGGTGACCGAACGCGACGCCGCGGCGCACCGGCTGCGCGTGATCGGCCAGGGCGAAGACGCCGGCGGCGGGCGCACCCAGGCCGACATCCTGTTGCTGGCCGAGGAAACCCCGGCCGGCACCCGCCTGCGCGCCACCGCGCAGGTGTACCTGACCGGCCGCATCGCGCAGTTCGGCCGGGCACTGGCCGGCGACGTCAGCCGGCGCATGTTCGAGCAGTTCGCCGCGGCCGTGGAGGAGACCGCGGTGTCCGGAGTGCGCACGGCGGCCGCCGAACCGCCCGGCGCGCTGGCCCTCCTCGGAGCCACTCTCGCCGCGAAAGCGCGAGAATGGGGCCGGCGCTTGCGCCGTGCCGAGCACAGCCCACGAAACCAACCCCCGAAAGGGACTCAACGATGAGTTCAACCGCCTCGATCGACAAGATCCTGAGCGACGCCGTGGACAACGGCGACGTGCCCAACGTCGTCGCCATCGCGGCCGACGGCAACGGGTCGTCTACGAAGGCGCGGCCGGCCCGCGCGCCGCCGGCAGCAGCGACCCCGCGTCGGCCGACACCCACTTCCGCATCATGTCGATGACCAAGATGGTCACGACCGCCGCCGCCCTGCGCCTGGCCGACGAGGGCAAGATCGAGCTCGACGCCCCCGTCGAGCGCTACCGCCCCGAGTTCGCCGACGTCCGGGTGCTGACCGGGTTCGACGGCGACACGCCGCAGCTGCGGGAGCCGGCCTCGCAGGCGACGATCCGGCAGCTGATGACGCACACGTCGGGCCTGAGCTACTGGTTCTGGAACTCCGACATCGTCAAGTGGGAGGCCGCCACCGGCACCCCGAACGTGCTGTCGGGCCAGAACGTCGTGTTCACCGCGCCGATGATCGCCGACCCCGGCACCACCGTCGAATACGGCACCAACACCGACTGGCTCGGCCGGGTGGTCGAAGCCGTCTCGGGCACCACTCTGGACAAGTACTTCGCGGAGCACATCACCGGGCCGCTGGGGATGACCGAGACGTCGTTCGCCCCCACCGCGGCGCAGCGCGCCAACCTCGCGCCGATCCACGTCCGCGGCGAGGACGGCGCGTGGCTCGCGACCGACATCAACATCCCCGAGGTGCCCGAGTACTGGGCCGGCGGCCACGGCCTGTACTCGACGCCTCGCGACTACCTCAAGTTCCAGCGCATGCTGCTGGGCGGCGGCACGCTCGACGGCGCGAAGGTGCTCGAGAAGTCCACTGTGGACGCCGCCTTCACCAACCAGATCGGCGACCTGAAGTTCCCGGAGCACATCACCACCGCCGACCCGGCGTCGACGCACGACTTCGCCGCCGGACCGGGCTACCGGTGGGGCCTCGGGCTGCTGCTCAACGGTGAGCGGGCCACGGGCATGCGCGCCGCGGGCAGCGGGACGTGGGCCGGGCTGTGCAACTCGTTCTTCTGGGTCGACCGCGAGACGGGCGTGACGGGCGCGATCTACAGCCAGTCGCTGCCGTTCGTGCCGCCGCCGTTCATGAAGCTGTACGAAGACTTCGAACGGGCGCTGTACGCCACGCTCTGACCACGGCGCGATCCTGGCCGGGTGCCGCGACCACCCGGCCGGGTCCGCGTTGGCGGGCCCCGATCACCCGGTCGAGGTGATCTTGCCGCGCAACCCCGGTCCGCCGCGGGGCGTCTCCTGAGTGATCCACTCCGGCACGAAGGAGAACGACCTTGCGCAGGACCCGGACAGCACTGGCGATCGTGGCCGTGAGCCTGGTTTCGGCGGGCCTCGCGCCCGCGGTGGCCTCGGCCGACGACAGCGTCGCGGTCGTGAACTTCACCCCGCAGGAGCGCACCGACGCCGTGCGGTACTGGACGCCGCAGCGGATGAAGCAGGTGGGCCAGGACAACGACCTCGGACCGACCGGGCCGATTTCCCAGCCGTGGCGCGGAAAACCGCTGGGCACCATCGGCCGGCTCTTCTTCGTGCACGGCGACAACGGCCTGGACAGCTTCTGCACCGCGACGTCGGTCCGCAGTGGGAACCACGACGTCGTGCTCACGGCGGGCCACTGCGTCTGGAAGCCCGGCGCGCCCGACCTGTCGTACCTGACCATGGTGTTCGTGCCCGGGTACGACAAGGGGAACCGCCCGTTCGGCGTGTTCCCGGTACGCGCGGTGCTGACTCCGAAGGACCTCACGACCGACTCGCACCACGACGTGGCCGCCCTCGTGGTGGACCCCGTCGGCGGCCGGCACGTGAACGACGTGGCGGGCGCCCAGCCGGTGGCGTTCGACCGGCAGCCCGGGCCGCGCATCACGACGTTCGGCTACCCCGACACGCACCCGCAACTCGGCGAGGAACTGCTGTCCTGCACGGGCACCACCACGGCCGACCAGCACGGCAGCACCCCCGGCGACCCGCAGCAGCTCGTACCGTGCGACATGAGCGGCGGCTCGAGCGGCGGACCGTGGCTCGCCGATTTCGACGCGGCCACCGGCTCGGGCACCGTCGTCTCGGTGAACAGCAGCCTCGACCCGTCCCAGCCGAACACGATGGGCGGCCCGGTGCTGGGGCCCGTCGCGGAAGCGGTGTACCGGCAGGCGTCGGCGAGCTGACCGCGCTCAGCCGGCCAGCGCCAATCCGCCGTCGACGGCGAGGACCTGGCCCGTGAGCCACTCCGCGTGCGGGTCGGCCAGGCGCACGATCCAGGCGGCGATGTCGGCGGGCCGGCCGCGGCGGCCGAGCGGGATGCGCACGGCTTCTTCGGCTTTGACCCGCTCGACGTCCTGAGCGGACAGCCCGGCCGACGTCAATGCCTCACTCTCGGTCGGGCCTGGCGCGACGGCGTTGACCCGGACGCGGTCCGGGGCCAGTTCGAGCGCCCAGCTGCGGGTGAGGGCCTCGAGCGCCGCTTTCGACGCGCCGTAGTGCGCGGCTCCGGGCAGCGGACGGTGGCCGTAGGTGCTGGACACGTTGACGATCGCGCCGCGGGCCTGCCCGAGGTGCTCCAGCGCAGCGCTCGCCAGCAGGCTCGGGGCCGCGACGTTGACGGCGAACAGCCGGCTGACCGCGGCAGAAGTCGTGTCCGCCAAGGACATGCCGGTGAAGATCCCCGCGTTGTTGACCAGCACGTCGAGCCGGCCCCACCGGCCGACGGCCGTGTCCACAACGGACTCGGCGGCACCCGGCTCGGCCACGTCCGCGGCGTGCGCCTCGATCGCGGGGTGCAGCGCGGCGGTCGCGGCGAGGGCTTCGGCGCGCCGCCCGACGCCGAGGACCCGCGCACCCGCTTGGGCAAACGCCTCCGCCGTGGCGCGGCCGATGCCGGACCCGGCACCGGTGACGATCACGACGCTTCCGGTCAGGTCGCTCGGGTTCACGTGTGCTCCTTCATTCGATGATCGACGAATGTCGAACGTAGCACAGGGCCAGACCAGTCGTTCGACACCCGTAGAATGACGGGATGAGGCACCCGACTCCCCCGCCGTCCGCCGGCGACATGACGCTGGCCGAGGTGCTCACCGCGTTGAGCGACCCCGTGCGCCTGGGCCTGGTCCGGCAGCTGGCGGACGGGGCCGAGCGCAAGTGGGGCGAGCTGCGTGCCCCCGTGGCGAAGTCGACGCTCAGCCACCACCTCAAAACACTCCGCGGCGCCGGGGTCACCGACACCCGCGAAGACGGCACGCGCTGCTTCGTCACCCTCCGCCGCGCCGAACTGGACCAGCGGTTCCCCGGTCTCCTCGACGCCGTGCTGAGCGCCGCCGAGGCCGAGCACGGCGCGACTCGACAAGCCTGACCCCGGCGCCTAGCCTCACTAGAGCGATCGCTCTAGTGGGAGGTGTCATGCCGACGATCGAGTTGTCAGCGGGGCCGATCGACTACGCCGACACCGGCGGCGACGGGCCCGTGGTCGTGTTCACCCACGGGTTCCCGATGAACGAGACGCAGTGGCGGAAGGTCGTGCCACTGCTGGCGGACTACCGCTGCGTGCTGCCGACGCTGCCGCTGGGCGCGCACCGGCGGCCGATGCGCGAGGACGCCGACCTGTCGCAGCGCGGGCAGGCACTGCTCGTCGGCGAGCTGCTCGAACGGCTGGGACTGGAAGACGTCACGCTGGTCTTGAACGATTGGGGCGGGCCGCAGTTCCTGCTGTCCGAGGGCCGCGCCGAGCGCGTCGGGCGGCTGGTGCTGGTGGCGTGCGAGGCGTTCGACAACTTCCCGCCGCCTCCGGCGCGGCCGTTGGTGCAGCTGGCGAAGGTGCCGGGCGGCGTGTGGCTGCTGATGCGCCTGCTGGGCACGAAGTTCTTCCGCCACCACGAAAAGGCCTACGGCGGGCTGAGCAAACACGGCATCCCCGACGAGGTGCTCGACAGCTGGTTCGCCCCCGCCACCCGCGACGGCAAGATCCGCCGCGACCTCGCGAAGTTCGCCGTCTCCACGCCCGAGCGCGAGGTGCTGCTGCGGTGGACGGCCCGGCTCGGCGACTTCGACCGCCCGGTGCTGGTCGTCTGGGCACCGGAGGACCGGATGATGCCGCGCGCCCACGGCCGGCGCCTCGCGGAGCTGTTCCCGCAGGGCCGGCTCGTCGAGATCACCGACTCGTGGACACTCGTGCCCGAGGACCAGCCCGAACGCCTGGCCGAAGTCCTGCGGGAGTTCCTGCCCGCCTAGCGGTGCGGCGTCAGCCGCCTTCGGTGCCGCGGCCGGGTGCGCTCATGTCGCCCGTCACGGGCGTGCCGGGCGCGAGCCCGTAGCGCAGGAACACGGTGCCCTTCGGGCCGGCCGCGGGCGGTTCGAGGAGCGTGACGTTCGTGGGTACCTCGCCGCCGTCGAACACCTTCTTCCCGACTCCGAGCACGATCGGGTGCAGCCAGAGGTCGAGCCGGTCGAAGAGCTTCTCGCGCAGCAGGGTCTGCACCAGGTTCAGGCTCCCGACGACCCGCACGTGCTCGTGCCGGTCCCGGATCTCGCGCACCGCGGCGGGCAGGTCCGGACCGAGTTGCGCGGACCCGGCCCACGTGAGCTCGGGGTTGCCGCGGGAAGCCACGTATTTCGGCACGCGGTTGAAAAGCACGGCGATTTCGTTGTCCTGGCCGCCCTCCTGGTGCGGCCAGTGGGCCGCGAAGAGGTCATACGTCCGCCGGCCGAGCAGGAGGGCGTCCGTGCCCTCGTACGCGGAGCCGATCTGCTTCCCGATGACCTCGTCCACCAGGGGTGCTTGCCAGCCGCCGAACGGGAACCCCACCGGGTCCTCCTCCGGGCCGCCGGGCGCTTGCCCGACGAGGTCGAGGGTCGCGAACAGTTCGAGGTGGATGAGGCCCATGCGGTGCTCCCGGTGAGGTGGTTGTCTCGGCGAAGGTGCGCCGGCGGAGCCACCGCCACGGGCCGAGCTCGAAGCGCACCGCAGTGCCCCGCTCACGCCGGGAGACCGGGGCGCCGCACGGACACTGCCCACCCACGATAACCGACACTGCGGTTGAAATCCGGCGAGTCACCCCGGCGGGTCCTGGCCCGGCACCGCCGCGACGGCCTCCACCTCGGCCGCGTAATCCGGCCCGGCGAGCGCGGCGACGACGAGCAGTGACTGTGCCGGGAAGTCGCCGTCCGGGAACCACCGGGCGAACGCATCGGCCTGCGCCGCCCGGTAGCCCGCGAGGTGGTCGGTACCGGCCACGAACGTCTGCAGCTTCACGAGGTGCCCGGGCCCGGCGCCGGCCGCGGCCAGCACGGCTTCGACGTTCACGAAGATCTGCCGCGCCTGGGTTTCCGCGTCGGCGCCCGCGAGTTCGCCGTCCGGGCGGATCCCGAGCTGCCCGGCGACGAACACGAGCCGGTGTCCCGGCGGCACTTCGGCCAGGTGGCTGTAGCGCCCGAGGGGCGGCGCGACTTCTGCGGGGTTCCAACGGCGCGTAGACATGCCGGCCATGATCTCAGGTCCGCCGGTTTCGCGGCGGCTCGTCCGGGTAAGCCGCGAGGGAACCGAGCCGACCGACGAAAGGACGCCGACCATGAGCACGATCACCGAGCACGTCGATGTGCGAGTCCCGGTTTCCGCCGCCTACAACCAGTGGACGCAGTTCGAGTCGTTCCCGCGGTTCATGGCGGACGTGGAGGAGATCCGGCAGATCGACGCCACCCACACGCACTGGACGGTCGCGATCGGCGGCGTGACGCGCGAATTCGACGCGACGATCACCGAGCAGCACCCGGACGAGCGCATCGCGTGGGCGTCCGACTCCGGGCCGACCCACGCGGGCGTGATCACGTTCCACCGCCTCGACGACGAGACCACGCGCATCACCGCCCAGCTGGACCTGGATCCCGAGGGCTTCGCGGAGAACGCGGCCGACAAGCTCGGCGTCCTCGACCGCCGGGTGCAGGGTGACATGCAGCGGTTCAAGACGTTCATCGAGCACCGCGACGGCCGCGAGACCGGCACGTGGCGCGGGGACGTCCCGCCGCCGCCCCAGAGCTGACCGCGGTTTCACGCACCGTGCGCAGTGGTAACCCCGGGGCAGGAAGGGAGCTCACGATGCCTGCCGACGAGAAGCGCCTGGAAGAGCAGCTCGACGAGGTGCGCCACGCGATCCGGGACGCCAAGGACGCCGCCCAGGAGGAGCGCGCGTCGCGGCCGAACCCGATGGGGGACACCACTGCGGACGAGTCACGGGAAGACGCGGCCGAGGGGCACTGAGCCAGTCACCGCCGGGTCACTCACCGCCGGAGCCCTTGGCCGCCCACAGGTTCACCGCCACGCCCACCGCGAGGGCGGCGCACCAGATCGCCAGGTAGCCGGGAGCCCAGTGGCGGATGAGCGCGATCAGCCCGACGACCAGGCACAGCCCGGTCCCGATCGCGGTGAACAGCGAGATGGCGCTGGCCGGTCGTCCTGCCACGCCCGCCGGGTACCCGCCCGGCCGGGCGCCGAAAGCCGGAAGGAGCTGCCGATGACCGAACCGGAAACGCCCGAACGAGACGACCCCTACGGCGACACGCAAGAGGTCCAGCGCGAGACGCTGCGCGGCGAACAGGGCACGACCCCCACGACGACAGCGACCCGCAGTCCGGCTCCGGCTGACCTCCGGTTTGGCCGGCGGCCGGCCGGGTATCCGCAGCACAGCACTCACGCGCGACTCGCGCACGAACGAGGAGGAGCCGTGCCGCAGCAGAGCTGGAACAGCAAGCGAGAACGTCAGTACGAGCACATCAAGTCGTCGCAGCAGGACCAGGGCGCGAGCGAAGCACGCGCCGAGGAGATCGCCGCGCGGACGGTGAACAAGAACCGCGCCCGTTCGGGCGAATCCCGCTCCGCCAGCAAGACCTCCCTGCGCGACAAGAGCCCCCAGCAACGCGGCGGCGAACGCGGGGGCAAGCGCCTCGGCCCGGGCGGGCCCACGAAGGACCAGCTCTACAACGAGGCCAAACAGCGCAACATCAAGGGCCGCTCCAGCATGACGAAGAAGGAACTGGCCACCGCGCTGGGGCGCTGACCCCCGCCTCGTCCCGCCGGCGGGCTCATCGTGTCCGATGTGGACACCGTCGTTGCGCTTCACCCATCCGGTTTGCCCCCGATGATCGCCTGGGCTCGACGCCCGGCCACCGCCTGAGGGGAAGGTTCGTGACCAGCCGGCTCATCGCCATCGCCGTGGATTGCCGGAACGCGGAAGCGCTCGCGGAATTCTGGCGCGAAGCCCTGGACTACCCGAAGACCCACCGGTGGACCGACGCCCACGGCGTCACGTACGTCGAGCTGACGGCACCGGACGGCCCGTCGCTGCTGTTCCAGCCGGTGCCCGAGGACAAGACGGTCAAGAACCGCCTGCACCTGGACCTCGCCCCGCGCACCCTCGACCAGCGCGACGAGGTCGAACGCCTGGTGACCCTGGGCGCAAAAGTCCTCGCCGACCCGGACGACGACCCGTGGATCGTACTGGCCGATCCGCAGGGCAACGAGTTCTGCGTCCTCCCCCGGCGGTGACTCACCGGCCGAGAGCGCACCGCTACCACCACGCTTCCGAGAACTCCCCAACCTGGATGTTCAACGCCGGTCAGCGGTTCGTTGCGCAATTCCAGCCTGGCTGAACGCTGCCCCGCACGCAGCGTTCAGCCCTAGTACTGAGCTGAGGGGCTCGACCGCCAGGTTTTGCCTCATGGACGCCAAGAACTATCAGGCGTAGCCGCCACGGGCACGCACGAGGGCTGAACGAGGTTTCGCTCCACCTCGATTGGTGATCGGGATGCATCGAGATGCCGAGCCACAGCGCATCCGGCGATGGACTTGTCGCCGACACCGAACAGGCCAACCCCGGTGCAGGACCCGCGCGTTGTCCGCGCCGGACTCCGCACCCGCGCAGTCGCTGACCGAACTCGAACTCCGCTTGTCCGGACTTGACGATGCCTGCCGGCCACGGACACGTCGCATCCGATAGGCACCCCGATACCGCCTCTGACCTCGGAAATGCACAGGTGCCACATGCTGGGTCTCGCGGCTGGGCAACGAGTTCTGCGTGCTCCCCCGGCGATGACTCACCGGCCGAGCACGTCGACGGGTTCCTGGGGGCGCCCGCGCGGCTGCAGGCCCTCGGCGGCGAACATCCGGTGCAGCACCTGGATCGCAACCGAGCCCTCACCGACAGCGGACGCCACGCGCTTCACCGAGTTGTGCCGCGCGTCGCCGGCGGCGAAGACGCCCGGCAGGCTCGTTTCGAGGGGCAGGCGGGCGCGGGGGCTCGGCCAGGGGCAGCCGTCGAGGTCGGCGCCGGTGAGGACGAAGCCGCGGTCGTCGCGGCGGATTTCCGGGGGCAGCCAGTCGGTGTGCGGGAGGGCGCCGATCATCACGAAGAGCCCGTCGGCGGGGACGGTTTCCTCCGCGCCGGTCCGGCGGTCGCGCAGGACCAGGTGGTCGAGCCACCCGTCGCCTCCGCCGCCGACGATTTCGGTGGCCAGGCGCACGTCCAGCCGCGGCGTCGCGGCGATCTCCTGCGTGAGGTAGTGCGACATCCCCGCGCCCAGCGAATCGGCGCGGATCAGCAGGGTGACGCGGCGGGCGTAGCGGGCCAGGTACAGCGCGGCTTGCCCGGCCGAGTTTCCCCCACCGACGACGAAGACCTCGCGGTCGGTCGCCCCCGGAGCCTCCGAGGCCGGGCCGCCGTAGTGGACGCCGGCGCCGCTCAGCTCTTCGAGCGCGGGCACGCCGAGCCGGTGGTAGGCGGCGCCTGTCGCGAGCAGCACGGCGCGGGAGCGCACCCGGGTGCCGTTGCTGAGCGTCAGGGTGACCTCACCGTCGCGTTCGAGGTCGACCGCCCGCTGCATGAACACGAACTTCGCCCCGAACACCCACGCCTGGTCGTAGGCCTGCTGAGCCAGCCGGCGGCCGCTGACGCCGCGCGGGAAGCCGAGGTAGTTGCGGATGAGCGAACTGGAGGTCGCCTGCCCGCCGAGGCCGCCTTCGTCGACGACGAGCGTGCCGAACCCCTCCGACGCGCCGTACATGGCCGCCGACAGCCCCGCCGGCCCCGCACCGACGATGACGAGGTCGAACTCCATGCGCTCCGGGTCGACCGGCGCGCCCGACGCCACGGCGATGTCGGCGTCGGTGGGGTTGCGCAGCACGTTGCCGTCGGGGAAGACGACGATCGGGAGCCCGCCTTCCGCGCCGACCTCGGCGATGAGCTCGCGGCCCTCGTGGGAGTCGGCCAGCGAGAACGCGTGCGGGATGGCGCAGCGCCCGAGCACCTTGCGCAGTTCGTAGGCGCGGCCCGACCACGACTCCCCGACGACGTGGATCGTGTACGGCGAGGTGCGCCGCGCTTCCGTCCACTCGAGCAGGAGGTTCGAGACGGCTTGGTGGAAGACCTCGTCGGGCGCGGCGAGCGGCCGGAGCACGTAGTGGTCGATGTGCCCGCGGGCGATCGCCTCGAAGATCGCCTCACCCGTCTCCCGGTCGCCCCACTCGCCCCAGGCGATCAGCAGGCCGCGTTTGGCGTGCGGGTGCAGGCGCCGGATGCGGCTGAGCAACTCACCGCCGGTCATCCCGGAAAGCCATTGTCCGGCCAGGACGAGCGCGACGTCGTCGAGGTCCTTCAGGCTCGCCAGCGCGTCGTCGGGGGTCGTGAAGGTGAGGACGCGGTAGTGGCGCCCGTAGCGCTCGCGCAACTCGCGCCCGACGTCGCGCAACACATCCGCGTCCCCGTCGACGGCGACGAGCACGGCGGCGGACACGCCCTGACTCTAATGGCCCTCAAGCTGCCCGCTCCTCGCGGTTTTTCAGCGATTCCCGCCGGGTAGCCGGGGGCAACACCGTTGCCAGGAGGAGCCATGGACCGCGAACCGGCCACCGTCCTCGACGCGCCCCAGCACGATGCACCCCGGGACACCGTCGTTCACTATCGGCTGTTCGCGCGCTTCGCGGCGCACCCGGCGCTGCGGCACCTCCTGCCTGGGAGCGGATTGTGGCTCGACGCCGAGGGCCTGCGTGTCCGCCTGGGCCCCTGGGTCGTCACCACCGCACTGTCCAATCTCGCCGGCGCGACGGTGGCGGGTCCGTTCCACGCGGCCCGCGCCCTCGGCGCCCGCCTCTCCCTCGCCGATCACGGCCTGACGCTGGGTACGTCGACGGCCCGCGGCGTGTGCATCCGCTTCCACCGCGCGGTGCCGGGTCTGGACCCCTTCGGGCTGGTGTGCCACCCGGCGCTGACGGTGACCGTGGCAGAACCGGACCTCGTCGCGCGGGCGATCAACCAGATCGCGCGGTGACCCGGGCCACCCGGGACGGTTGAGTGCGCGCCCGGCGGGTACCCGAAGTGCAGCAACCCCCTTGGAGCATTTCGATGAACACCCCCGACCTCGCCACGGTACTGAGCGAGGACCACCTCATGCTGAGCCGCATCTGCACCGAACTCGAACTGGGCCCCGGCAGCCCCGAGAACCGCCGGGAGCTGGCCGACCACCTGATCGCCCAGCTGGTGCGGCACGAAGTGGCCGAAGAGCCCCACGTCTTCCCCAGCCCGGCGCTCGCCGGAGCCGACGACGTCATGCGCCGGCTCGAGGGGCTCGGCCCGCAGGACACCCGGTTCGAGCGGCTGCTCTCGCAGCTGATCCGCGCGGTCCGGCGCCACCTGCGGGAAACCGGCCTCGCCCGGCTCGAAGCGCGCTACAGCGCCACGCGGTTGCGCGACCTCGGTGACGAGGTGATGGGCCGCCGCAAGGCCACTAGTTCCCTCCCCCACCCGGCGATCGCGGACCGGGCACCCGCGGCCACGCTGCTGCGGACCGGGCCGGGGTTCGTCGACCGGGCGCGGGCGGCGCTGACCTCCGTCCACTGAGGACGGACGCGTTTCGGCGCGCCGGCACCGGGTACGCCGGGAGCATGAGCGAACCAGCGCACCCAGCGGTGGCTGTCCGGCCGTACGCGAGCCCGTTGCCGCTGGGGTTCTTCTGCTTCGGCATCGGCATGGCGCTGCTCGGCGGGATCGGGCTGGGCCTCGTGGACGGCGACCAGCTGCGCACGGCCGGCATCTTGCTCGCCGCCTTCGTCTTCCCGCTCGAGTTCCTCGCCGCCGTGATGGCGTTCCTCGCCCGCGACACCGGCGCGGCGGCCGCCCTCGGGCTCTTCGCGACGTCGTGGCTCGGCCTGGGTGTCGTGTACGTCGTGGCGCCGCAGCAGCACACCAGCGTCGCACTGGGGTTCTACCTCGGCGCGTTCGCGATCGCGCTCGTGCCGCTGATCGCCGTCGCGTTCCTGGGCAAGGCGCTGCTCGGGATCGTGCTCACCGTGTCCGCGCTCCGCGCCGCCCTCTCGGCGGCGTACCAGTTCGGCGCGCCGGCGGTCGTCGAGCGGGCGGGCGGATGGGTCGCGTTCGCGATCTTCGCTCTGGCGCTGTACGCGGGCACAGCGTTTCTCATCGAGGACGTCCGGCAGCGCACCACGCTCCCGATCCTTCGCCGGTCCACCGCCCGGCAAGCGCTCGAAGGTGACCTTTCCCGGCAAACCGCCCGGCTGCCGCACGAAGCGGGGGTCCGGAACCAGCTGTGAGGTGTGTAGTGCCGCGTCCCGGCGGGTAGCCGTCGCGGGTGCAGTGCGCCAACCCGGGAGGCCGGCCGTGACCGAGGTGAGGACCAGGGCGGAACCGATCAAACTCAGCCCGCGCCGCTCCCCTCGCGGCGCGGTTTTCCTCGCCCTGGTGCGCACGACCGATCCCAAGAAGATCGGGCTGGGCCGCCTACACGCCGCTCTCGGACGCGGTGCACTCCCCCGGCGTCGGCGGCGTCCTGTGGATCATGGGGCTGATCGTGTCCGGGCTGGGCACGATCCTCGGCGCGGTCAACATGATCACCACGATCCTGCGCCTGCGCGCGCCCGGCATGACGATGTTCCGGCTGCCCCTGTTCACCTGGAACATCTTCTTCACCGGGATCCTCATCCTGCTTGCGTTCCCCATCCTCACCGCCGCGCTCTTCGCGCTGTCCGCGACCGGTGCAGTGCTGCTGCCGTTCTTCTCGATCCTGACGTTCCTGATCGCCGCGCCGACCGGGATCAAGTTCTTCAACCGGATCGGCACGATGTGGAAGGGCACACTCTCGTTCGAGACGTCGATGCTGTGGTCCACGGGGTTCATGGTCACGTTCCTGCTCGGCGGGCTCACCGACGTCATCCTCGCCGCGCCCGCGCTGGACTTCCACGCGCACGACACGTACTTCGTCGTCGCGCACTTCCACTACGTGCTGTTCGGCACGATCGTGTTCACCACGCTCAACACGGTGTCCACCATCGGGTCGTTCGTGCTCGGCGCGTCGATGCTGCCGTTCATCTGGAACGTGGTGAAGAGCTACCGCTTCGGTGAGGTCGTCGAGGTGGACGATCCGTGGGGCTTCGGG
The DNA here is from genome assembly GCF_044452505.1 of Amycolatopsis sp. NPDC051903. Taxonomy (NCBI): domain Bacteria; kingdom Bacillati; phylum Actinomycetota; class Actinomycetes; order Pseudonocardiales; family Pseudonocardiaceae; genus Amycolatopsis; species Amycolatopsis sp. NPDC051903. The sequence continues at coordinate 606,180 of NZ_JBITBT010000002.1, forward strand.
AACTCGCTCGAATGGGCGACGGCGTGCCCACCGCCGCGGCACAACTTCCACGAGCTGCCGCGCATCCGGTCCGAGCGGCCGGCGTTCGAGCTGCACTACCCTGTGATGATCGACCGGATCACCGAAGACAAGCACGTCGCCCGGCGCGCGCGCCGCGGCGTGCCGAAGTAGGAGCCACCGCATGAGCAAGGTCGACGACGTCCTGGCCGAGTACGGCACCACGCACGCGAACCAGGCCGGCATCAAGCTCGCCGACAAACCACAGCCGCTGTACCAGCTGCTGGTGCTGACCACGCTGATGTCGGCGCGCATCGGCACGGACATCGCCGTCGCGGCGGCGAAGGAGCTGTGGCAGGCCGGCTGGAAGACGCCGCAGGCCATGCGGGACTCCGAGTGGCTCGACCGCGTGCACGCGCTGGGCCGCGGCCACTACGTCCGCTACGACGAGAGCACGGCCCGCTACCTGGTCGACAGCGCGGAATTCCTGCGCGAGCGCTACCGCGACGACCTGCGCGGTCTCGCCGAAGCCGCGGGCGGGACCGTGAAGAAGCTCGAGAAGCTGCTCACGGAGTTCCCGCGCATCGGCCCGACGGGCGCGCAGATCTTCTGCCAGGAGGTCCAGGCGGTGTGGCCGTGGGTTCGCCCGTACTTCGACAAGCGGGCTCTCACCGGCGCCGAAAAGGCCGGGCTGCCCGCCGATCCGGACGAACTCTCCGCTCTCGTGCCCGGCTCGGACGTGGCCCGGCTGGCCGCGGCGCTGGTGCAGGTGAACTTCCACACCAAGAAGCGCTGATCCGGCGAGTTTCGGCCGTGCGCCACCGGGAATTCCTCGACGGAGGAACGGAGGTCCCCGGTGAGCGAACCCGACCGGCCCGCCGCCGAGTCCGACCCGGCCGCTCTGAGCGCCGCGCCGGATCTCGACGAGGACGAACTGCGGGCCGACCCGCTCGAAGCGGGCATGGACCCGCCGGAGCACTGGAGCGGCGTGGACGAGTACGGCATGACGCCCCGCGAGCAAGCCGAACCGCGGCCCCTGGGCGAGCGGCTCGCGGAGGAACGTCCGGACGCGGCAGCCGAAGCGGTGCAATGGAATCTGCGCGCTCCCGACGTGCCGTCCGATGACGACATCCGATGAGTGAAGTGCCGGGCCCGGGGTGGACCCGGCACTTCGCCACGTCAGTCAGTCGTAGGACAGGGCCTCGACCAGTTCACCCGCCGCGAGGTGGGGCATCGCGCGGGCGACGTCGGCCTGGGCGAGCACGCCGACCAGATCGTGGCCGTCGATCACCGGCAGCCGGCGGACGCGGTGCTCGGACATGGTCCGCAGCACGTCTTCGAGGTCGTCGTCCGCGCCGATGGTGACGGCCTCGCCCTGGGCGAGCTCGCCGACGTGCACGGCGCGGGGGTCCTTGCCCTGCGCGAGGACCTTCACCACGATGTCGCGGTCGGTGAGCATCCCTTTGAGGCGCTCGTCCTCGCCGCACACCGGCAGGGCGCCGACCCCCAGGCGCGCCAGCACGCCCGCCGCCTCGAAGACCGTGTCCGATTCGCGGGCGCAGGTGACGTCCGAAGTCATGATGTCGCGCGCGACTGTCATCGCCGAATCCCTTCTGTTCCCAGGTGGTGTCCGCGGCCGGAGCACGGCTAAGGGGTCCAGCCGCCCTCGTGTTCACTCGCCGAGACGTCCGAGTCGGCCACCGCGGTGTGGGCCAGCGCCGCGACCGTCTCCTCCAGGCCGCGCTGGATCTCGGCCGCGGAGCCCTCGCGGACGCTGCGCAGCGTCACCTTCACGCGGCTCGCGGCGGGGCCGGCCTCGGCGATGCTCAGCTCGCCCCGGTAGTCGTGCGGGCCTTCGGCGCCCCACGACAGCGTGCGGGTGCCTTCGTCGACCCGCAGCCAGGCCTCGCCCTCGACGTGCTCGCCGTGGATGTCGGCCTCGACGTGGACGGTCCCGCCGCCCTCGGGTTCGGCCTCGGTCATCTGGGTGAAGTAGTGCGGCAGGTTGCGGGGTTCGCGCAGGTACGCGAACAGCTCGTCGGCCGGCAGGTCGACGGTGGCGCTGTGGTGGTAGTCGGGCACGGGAATCACCTCCTGGCCGCCCGGGTACCCACCGGCCCTTGCCGCTACCCGCGCTCGGCCATCCGCTCCCGCTGCGGCACCACGACGTACTTCGGGTCCTTCGCCGACGCCACCCCGGCCTGGTAGACGCCGAACCGCGTGCACAGCCCCGCGGCCAGGTACGCCGCCCCGCTCGCCACCGCAGCGACCTTGCTGCGCCGCGCGCCCAGCGACAACGCGGCCCCCGCCGCGGTCAGGCCGCGAGCGGCCTTCAGCAGTTTCCCGGCCCGGCCCAGCCGGTACGGCTCGGAAACCACCCCGAGCCCGTGCTCGAGCTGCCGCGCCACCACCAGCTCGGCCGCCGCGCCGACGAGGCCCGCGCTCACCACCGGCCCGATCTCGTCCCGCGGGGCCGCGATCAACGCCGCGCCCGCACCGCTCGTCAGCGCGCTGCCGGCGAACAGGAACGGCAGGTGCCCCCGCGCTTCGTGCCACGAGGGGGTGGCCGTGTCGGCCAGCAGCACCGCCGTGTACGTGCACATCGCGGGTCCGGCGACGCCCGCCGCGGCACCCGCGAGTTTCCCGATCGGCCGCAGCAGCCCCGTTTCCGCCGAGCCCGCCGACGCGGCGGCCAGGCCCGAGAACGGCGCGAGGATCCACGACCCCACCGAAAGCGGCGACGTCGGCTTCAGCACGCGCAGCATGTGCAGGAACCGCGCCGGCCGGCCGAGGTCGTGGATCAGCGCCACGACGCTCGCCCCCGCACCGGCGGCCGCGACGAGCCGGCCGACGCGCGCGAGGCCCGGCCGGCCGGTCAGGCCGGCGAGGCTCGCGATCGTCGCCGACGAACCCGCGGCGCCGCCGAGGAACAGGTACAGCGGCACGTCCGGCTGCTTCCACGCCGGCTCCTTGAGGATCGGCCGGCCGTAGTACGACGTGAACTCGACCGGGTCGACCATCGTCCGTTCGGCGCGCGGGCTCATCGGCGCCGCCCCAGGAACGAGACCACGAGCGTGCCCGCGACGCCGAGCGCCGCGGCCGCCGCGCGTTTCCACATCTGCGGCAGGTGCTTCGTCGGCACGACCGGGTCCGGCGGGAAGCCGTAGACCTCCGGTTCGTCCAGGAGCAGGAAGAACGCGCCGTTTCCGCCGACGCCGTCGTCGGGGTCGCGGCCGTAGAGCCGGGCCTCGCCCACGCCGGATTCGTGGAGCTCGGTCACCCGGGCGTCGGCCCGCGTCCGCAGCTCGTCGAGCTCGCCGAACTGGATCGAGTCGGTCGGGCAGGCCTTGGCGCACGCCGGTTCCAGGCCCGCGCCGAGCCGGTCGTAGCAGAGCGTGCACTTGAACGCACGGCCGTCGGATTCGCGCCGCTCGATCACGCCGTACGGGCAGGCGGGCACGCAGTAACCGCAGCCGTTGCAGATGTCCTGCTGCACCACGACCGTGTCGAACTCGGTGCGGAACAGCGCGCCCGTCGGGCACACGTCGAGGCAGCCGGCGTGGGTGCAGTGCTTGCACACGTCGCTCGACATCAGCCAGCGCACGCCCGGTTCTTCGGAATCGCCGTCCTGCGAAGGCGCGCCCACCGTCGGCATGCCGAGGTCCACGGCGGGTTTCGTGGGCTGCTCGACGAACGCGACGTGCCGCCAGGCGTTGGCACCCAGGTCGCCGGTGTTGTCGTAGGACGTGCCGAGCAGGTCGAGCTCCCGGCCGGGCACGTCGTTCCACTCCTTGCACGCGACTTCGCACGCTTTGCAGCCGATGCACACCGTGGTGTCGGTGAAGAAGCCCATCCGCGGCTGCGTGCCGTACTCAGCCATCCGCCCTCCTGCGGTACTTCTCGACGAGTTCCAGCAGCGCCGGCCCGCGCGGGCGCCGCCCGGGCACGATGTCGCACGTCGCCGCCTTCGCCTCCTGGATGTGCACGTTCGGGTCCATCACGACGCTCAGCAGGTCGTTGGCCGCGTCGCCGCGCGAGAGCCCGTTCGGGCCCCAGTGGTAGGGCAGCCCGACCTGGTGGATCGTGCGGCCGCGGACCTTGAGCGGTTTCATCCGCGCGGTCACCAGCACCCGCGCCTCGATCGCCGTGCGGGCCGAGATGAGCGTGGCCCAGCCGCCGTGCTCCAGCCCGCGTTCGGCGGCGAGCTCCGGGGAGACTTCGCAGAAGAACTCCGGCTGCAGCTCCGACAGGTACGGCAGGGTGCGGCTCATCCCGCCGGCGGTGTGGTGCTCGGTGAGCCGGTAGGTGGTGAACACGTACGGGTAGGCCGGGCTGCGTGCGGGGTTGTACGGGTTCGAGGGCGCGTCGAGCGTCTGGCGCGCCGGGTTCTCCTGCTGCGCGTACAGCGGGTTGTCCACCGGCGATTCGAACGGTTCGTAGTGCGCGGGCAGCGGACCGTCGGCGAGCCCGGCGGGCACGTAGAGCCACGCGCGGCCATCGGTCTGCATGATGAACGGGTCGGTGCCGCCGATCGCGTCCTGGGCCTTCGCGCCCGCGGGCGGCTCGTAATCCGGCGGTTTCGTCACCTCGAAGTCGGGGACGTCCGGCCCGGTCCAGCGGCCCTGCTCCGGATCCCAGTACACGTACTTCTTGCGTTCGCTCCAGGGTTTCCCGGCCGGATCGGCGGACGCGCGGTTGTAGAGCGTGCGCCGGTTCGCCGGCCACGCCCACGCCCACTCGCTCGCCACCCAGTCCTGTTCGGAACCGGGTTTCCGGTCGGCGGCGTGGTTGTGCCCGCCGGCGCGCACGCCGCAGTAGATCCAGCACCCGCAGGCGGTGGACCCGTCGTCGGTCAGCTGCGTGTACGACGAGAGCGGGCCGTCCGGACCGTGGCCGTTGATCTCAGCCAGCACGGATTCGGCCGAGGGATCGGCGGTGGGGCCCTCCGTCGGGTAGCTCCACGTCAGGTCCTGCACCGGACGGTCCCGCGGATCCGTGCTGTCCGCCAGCTTTTCGCGGATCAGGCGGCCGAGGTGGTAGTAGAACCACAGGTCGCTGCGCGCCTCGCCGGGCGGTTCGACGGCCTTGTGGTGCCACTGCAGCAGCCGCTGCGTGTTGGTGAAGCTGCCGTCCTTCTCCGTGTGCGCGGCGGCGGGCAGGAAGAACACCTCGGTGCCGATCTCGGTGCTCGAGAGCTCACCGGTCTCGATCTCCGGGCCATCCTTCCAGAACGTCGCCGACTCGATCATCTGCAGGTCGCGCACCACCAGCCAGTCGAGGTTCGCGAGGCCCAGCCGCTGCATCTTCCCGTTGGCCGACCCGACGGCCGGGTTCTCGCCCACGAGGAAGTAGCCCTTGCACGTGCCTTCGAGCTGGTTGCGGACCGTGGCGTACGTGCCGTGCTCACCGGTCAGCCTCGGCAGGTAGCCGAAGCAGAACTCGTTGTGCGGCTGGGCGGCGTCGCCCCAGTACGCCTTGAGCAGGCTGACCATGTATGAGTCCATGTTGCCCCAGAACCCGGTGGCGCCGGCGTCGGTCGCGACGTAGTCGGCGAGCCCGAAGTGCTGGTGCGCGTGGGGCATCGGCAGGTACCCGGGCAGGATGTTGAACAGCGTCGGGATGTCGGTGGAGCCCTGGATGCTCGCGTGCCCGCGCAGCGCGAGGATCCCGCCGCCCGGACGGCCGATGTTGCCCAGCAGGGTCTGCAGGATCGACGCCGTGCGGATGTACTGCGCGCCGACCGTGTGGTGCGTCCACCCGACGGAGTACACCCACGCTGTGGTGCGCTCGCGGGTCGAATTCTTCGTGACCGCGTCGGCGATCTCGAGGAACTGGCGCACCGGGATACCGCAGATGTCCGCGACGGCTTCCGGCGTGTACCGCGAGAAGTGGCGCTTGAGGACCTGGTAGACGCAGCGGGGGTGCTGCAGCGTCTCGTCCAGGTGCGGCTTCCCGCCGACGGCCGCGCCGCCGCTGCCGTACGACTCGGCGCGGGCCGAGGTCTGGTGGTTTTCGCCGCCGTGCTGCTGTTCACCCGGGAGCTCCGCCTCCCCGGTGCCCGCCGCGGGCACGGTCTGCACACCTTCGTAGGCCCAGCTCGACACGTCGTACTGCTTGTGCTCCGGGTCGTAACCCGAGAACAGGCCGTCGAGGTCCTCGGTGTCGCGGAAGTCCTCGCGCAGGATCGCCGCGGCGTTGGTGTAGGCGAGCACGTACTCGCGGAAGTCCAGCTCGTGGTCGAGGACGTACTTGATCAGCCCGCCGAGGAACGCGATGTCCGAGCCCGCGCGCAGCGCCGCGTGGGTGTGCGCGACCGCGCTCGTGCGCGTGAACCGCGGGTCGACGTGGATGATCTTCGCCCCGCGGGCCTTCGCCTCCATCACCCACTGGAAACCCACGGGGTGGGCCTCGGCCATGTTCGAACCCTGGATGACGATGCAGTCGGCGTTGACCAGGTCTTGCAGGAACGTCGTGGCGCCACCACGACCGAAGGAGGTCCCCAGACCGGGAACCGTGGCGGAGTGTCAAATACGGGCCTGGTTCTCGATCTGGATCGCGCCGAGCGCCGTGTAGAGCTTCTTCATCAAGTAGTTCTCTTCGTTGTCCAGCGTCGCGCCGCCGAGACTGGCCAGCCCGAGCGTGCGCTTGAGCTGCACGCCCTTTTCGTCCGTCTCCTCCCACGTTTCGGCGCGCGTGCGCAGGACCCGCTCGGTGATCATCTCCATCGCCTCGCCGAGCGGCAGGCGTTCCCATTCGGTGCCGTGGGGCCGCCGGTAGAGCACCTCGGTGACCCGGCTCGGGCTGGTGACGAGCTGTTTGCTGGCCGAACCCTTGGGGCACAGGCGGCCGCGCGAGATCGGCGAGTCCGGGTCACCCTCGATCTGCGTGACCCGGCCGTCCTTCACGTAGACGTTCTGGCCGCACCCGACCGCGCAAAAGGGACAGATGGACTTCACGACGCGATCGGCGTCGCCGGTGCGCGCGTGCCACTCCTCGGACCCGCGGGACTTGGCCGCCGCGCCGCGCGCCAGCCGGTCGGGACCGGTCAGCTGCCGGTAGACGGGCCAGCCCTCGAGCCACTGCCGGACACCCATGCGTGCCAACATAAACCCTTCGCGAGCGGGGCGCAGGTCCGCTTCCGGTGGACCCCTCCGCGCGCGGCTACCCACCGCGGCGACCGGTCAACCACTTTCGGGTTCGTCAGCGCAGCCGTCGGGTTCCGTCACCCAGGGGCTCGGTGACGCCGGCCGCGTCGAGGTGTTCCAGCAGCGGCACCATCACCCGGCGGGTGGAATCCAGCGCGCGGCGGGCGGCGGAGACGGTGAAGGGCAGCTCGAGGCCGGCGAGCGCTTCCGCGGCGCGGGATTCGGTGCCGGGAGCGAGGTAGACGCCGTCGGCGATCGGGGTGAGCCGGCCGTGGCGCACGGCGGCGGCGAGTTCGCGGCGGCCCAGCCCCAGTTCGCGCAGGTGGTCGGTTTCCGGCGCGCGGAAGGGGTGTGCCGCGAAGTCCTTGTCGAGCAGGGCGAGCGCGGACGCGACGGCGGGGTCGAGACCCGTGCCGGGCAGGCGGACGAGTCCGGCGGACGTCTCCAGCCCGGCCACGAGCGGGGCCAGGAGGTCGGCGGACGGCAGGCCCAGCCGGTGGCGCAAGGCCTCTTCCGGGATGCCCGCGGCGACGGGGTGCGCGCGGGTCCAGGCGGCGACTTCGTCGCGGACCGTGGACCGCAGGCCGGCGAAGTGGTCGGGGTCGACCAGCCAGTCGCCGACGCGATCGCCGGCCGGGGGCAGGCCCATGGCGCGGAAGTCCGCGGCCCGCACGAAACCGTGGCGCCGCAGGTACGCCAGGGCCAGGTCGCCGGACAGTTCGGCACCGCGGGCGCGGGCGGCACCCCGCCGGCGGAGCTCCGGCGGGCGGACGTCGAGCACGTCGGCGCCGGCCGGGATGAGGTGGGCACCCGGGTCGCGCAGCAAGCCGCGGTCGCCGACGCGCAGGGGCAGCGGACTGCGCAAGGTCAGCCGCACGGTGTCCGTCCCGAGTGGACGGACCCGCACCGGCACCGCCGCCGTCCCGAAGTGCAGCACGAGTTCGCGGTGCAGGTCCGCCGAGGCGGCGCCGCGGAGGCGGACGTCGACCTCGGAGGTGGTGAGCCACGCGCCCGGGGTCAGCAGCGCGTGGCCGCGGCGGGCCTGTTCGCGGGCGACGCCACGGAGGTTCAGCGCGACCCGCGCGACGCCGCTGACGGTGGTGCGCTCCGCGCCGAGTGACTCGATGCCCCGGACGGTCACCGTCGTCCCGCCGAGGTCGAGGTCGTCACCGGCGGTGATGGTGCCCGCGGCGAGAGTCCCCGTGACGACCGTGCCGGCGCCGCGGATGGTGAAGACGCGGTCGAGCCACAGCCGGACGTCGGCGTCCGCGGGCGGTACCGGCAGCCCCGTGACGAGCTCTCCCACCGCGGCCCGCACGTCGCCCAGCCCTTCGCCGGTGGTCCCCGAACACGCGACGGCGGGCACCGTGCCCAGCGAAGTCGCCGCGAGCTCGTGCAGCGCCTGGGCCGTCGCCGGTCCCGGATCCGCCCGGTCCGCTTTGGTGACCACGAGCAGCCCGCGGTCCACGCCGAACGCGTGCAGCGCCGCCAGGTGCTCGGCCGACTGCGGTTTCCAGCCCTCGTCCGCGGCGACGACGAACACGACGGCCGGCACCGGACCGGCGCCGGCGAGCATGGTGGGCACGAACCGCTCGTGGCCGGGCACGTCGACGAACGCGACGTCCTCGGCGCCGATGCGGGTCCACCCGAAGCCGAGGTCGATCGTCAGGCCGCGGCGGCGTTCCTCCGCCCAGCGGTCCGGCTCCATCCCGGTGAGCCGCCGCACCAGGGTGGACTTGCCGTGGTCCACGTGGCCGGCCGTGGCGATCACCCGCACCGGCGCACCGCTTCCGCGAGTTTCGCGTCGTCGGCGGGCACCACGGTGCGCAGGTCCAGCAGGCACCGGTCCCGCCCGACGCGGCCCACGACCGGGGGCTGTCCGGCGCGCAGCGCCTCGGCGTAGCGCGCGGGCAGGGCGACCGCGACGCTCGGCAGTTCGACCCCGGGTGCGCCCCCGCCACCGACCGCCGCCGTCGAGTCGACCACCTCCGCGTCGATCCCGGCGGACCGCAGTGCGGCGGTGAGCTCCTCCGCGCGGCGGCGCAACTCCGGCAGCGCGGCGCGCAGGGCAGCCTGAACCGGCGGTCGGGGGCCTCGCACGGTCGCTTCCAGGGCCGCGAGCGTCAGCTTGTCCACGCGCACCGCGCGCGCCGCCGGGTGCCGGCGCAGCCGTTCCACCAGCGCGGCGTCCCCGAGCAGCAACCCGGCCTGCGGGCCGCCGAGGAGCTTGTCCCCGCTCGCCGTGACCAGGTCGGCGCCCTGGGCCAGCGCGGTGGCCGCGTCGGGTTCGCCCGGCAGCAGGGGCTCGGGCGCGAGCAGGCCGGAACCGATGTCGACGACCAGCGGCACGCCCAGCTCCGCCAGCTCGGCGACGGAGGCTTCCGCCGTGAAGCCGGTGACGCGGTAGTTCGAGGGGTGCACCTTGAGCACGAACCCGGTTTCCGGGCCGATCGCGGCGGCGTAGTCGGCGGCGTGGGTGCGGTTCGTCGTGCCGACTTCGCGCAGGCGCGCGCCCGTCGAGGCCAGCAGGTCGGGGATCCGGAAGCCGTCGCCGATCTCGACCAGTTCGCCGCGGCTGACCACGATCTCGCGGCCGGGCGCGAGCGCCAGCGCGCACAGCAGCAACGCGGCCGCGTTGTTGTTCACCACGTGCACACCGCCGGCCGACGGCACCGCGTCGGCCAGCGCGGCCAGCGCACCCCGGCCGCGGCGGGCGCGGCGGCCGGTCTCGAGGTCGAACTCGACGTCGGTGAACCCCGCCGCGGCGGTCACCGCCTCGACCGCCGCGGCCGACAGCGGCGCCCGGCCGAGGTTGGTGTGCACGACGACGCCGGTGGCGTTCAGGACCGGCCGCAGCGAAGACGCCTGCCCCGGCAGGTGCGCGAGCACGTCGTCGACGACGTCGGCCGGCGCGAGCCGACCCTCGCGCGCTCGCTGCTGCGCGGCGGTGACGACGGACTTCACGAGGCCGCGCCCGAGCGTCTCGGCGGCCTTGGCGATGCGGGGGTCGGCGAGCAGCGCGTCGGTGCGGGGAACGGCCCGGCGCGGATCAGTCACCGGAGGAGCTCCTGGCGGAGGCGGACGGGAATCGAACCCGCCGGCGACAGCGTCTGCCACCCGGCGGTTTTGAAGACCGCGCCGGCCACCAGGCCGGAGACGCCTCCCTGGAGCATGCCGTCATCCTGCCAAGGTCGCGGCCCGCGCGCAGCCCGGGCACGATGGGGCGGGTGGAGCACCGGCTGACCCAGTACGCGCACGGCGGCGGCTGTGCGTGCAAGATCCCGCCCGGCGAACTGGAAGACGTCGTGCGCGGCCTCACGGGCAAATCCCCGGATAACCCGGCCGGAGAGCTGCTCGTCGGCCTCGACGACGGGGACGACGCGGCGGCCGTCCGCCTCTCCGGCGGCACCGCGCTCATCGCGACGACCGACTTCTTCACGCCCGTCGTCGACGACCCGTACGACTGGGGCCGCATCGCCGCCGCCAACGCCCTGTCCGACGTGTACGCCATGGGCGGCACGCCCGTCGTCGCGGTGAACCTGCTCGGCTGGCCGCGCGGCGTGCTGCCGTTCGAACTCGCCACGGAGGTCCTGCGAGGCGGCCTCGACGTCTGCGGCCCCGCGGGCTGCCACCTCGCGGGCGGGCACAGCGTCGACGACCCGGAACCCAAGTACGGCCTCGCCGTCACCGGCGTCGCGGACCCGGACCGTTTGCTGCGCAACGACGCCGGCCGCCCGGGCGTGCCGCTCACGCTGACCAAACCGCTCGGCACCGGTGTCCTCAACTCCCGCCACAAGGCCACCGGTGAACGCTTCGAGCACGCCATCGCCACCATGACGACCCTCAACGCGGACGCCTCCCGCGCGGCGCTGGCCGCGGGCGCGGTGTGCGCGACCGACGTGACGGGCTTCGGGTTGCTGGGGCACCTCCACAAGCTGGCCCGCGCGAGCCACGTCACCGCCCGCGTCGACCCGGCCACCGTCCCCTACCTCGACGGTGCCCGCGAAGCCCTCGCCGCCGGCCACGTCAGCGGCGGCACCCGGCGCAACCTCGACTGGGTCCGCCCGCACCTCGACGCCAACCGCATCGACGAAACCGAAGCCCTCCTCCTGGCCGACGCCCAGACGTCCGGCGGCCTGCTGGTGGCCGGCGAGGTGCCCGGGTATCCGGTGATCGGAGAGCTGCTGCCCGCGGGTGAGCACACCGTCGTGGTCGGCTGAGCGTCTGCCCGGCACGAACGACGCGCCGTCGCGGCAACTCACCAACCACCCGGCGCCCGCCACAGCACCGCCGGGCCTTCCGGTTATCCCGGCCCGGCCCGGGGGTACCCGGCGCGGACGACCAAGGAGGTGCGAATGTCCTTTCCGGACCACAAGACGCTCGCCGGCTACCTCGACGGCGCGCCGTACCCGTGCGGCCGCGAGGAGCTCCTCCGGCACGTCACCGCCTCCGGCGGTGGCGACGACGTCCTCGGCCCGCTCGGCGGACTGCCCGCCGACGCGCGCTACGACGACCTCGACGGCGTGTGGGCCGCGCTCGAAACGAACCGCGCGACGTCCGATTGAGCCGCGGGCACAACGGGAACCCGGGGCTCGAGGCGACCTTGCGACCTGGGAGGTGTGTGGTGATCGAGGAAGTGCCCGCGAAGCCGCCGGAGGAGCGGTCGTTCGGGGAACTGGTGTCCGACCTCACCGAGCAGATCAAACGGCTCGTGCGCGACGAGGTCCGCCTCGGCGTGTTCGAGGTGCGCGAGAAGAGCACACGGATGGGTGTCGGCGCGGGGCTGTTCGGCGCGGCCGGACTGGTGGCGCTGTTCGGTGGCGGTGCGCTCGTGGCCGCTGCGATCATGGCGCTCGCGCTGGTGCTGCCCGGCTGGGCGGCCGCGCTCGTCGTCGCCGGGGTGCTGTTCGTGGTGGCCGGGGTGACGGCTCTGGTCGGGCGCACGCAGCTCAAACGCGGGGCCCCACCGGTGCCGGAGGAAGCCATCGAGGGCGTCCGCGAGGACGTCGAGGTCGTGCGGCAGGAGGTGCGCTCGTGAACCGCGAGTTCCCGGAGACGCCGGAGGAAGTCCGCGTCGATCGCGACGCGACACGCGCCGAGCTGGCCCAGACGCTCGACACTCTCGAGCAGAAGCTCGACGTGCGCCCGAAGATCGCCCACGGCATCGACGCGCGGCTCGACCAGGCCGAGGCCAAGGTCGGCGGCGTGGTCGGCGAACCCGCGGCGGCGAAGTTCCGCCACGGAGCCGACACCGTGCGCGCCAACCCGGTGCCGGTGTTCGCCGGCGTGCTCGGGCTGATCATCGTACTGCGGCTCATCCTGCGCCGGCGCTCGCACGACGAAAGCTGAGCGGTCACGGCACCGCGTTCGCCACGAACGAGACTGCTGCCGCGGTGAGCGCGGGCGTGGTCGAGACCGGGCTGGTGTGCGCCACCGGGCACCGCGCGGATCTGTTGCGCGTAAGGCAAAATCCGGCGCCAGGACGATGTTTGCCGGCACGGGCACCGCGGTACCCGGGCCGCATGAGTCAAAGCGTTGCGGACTACGTGCTGGCCAGGCTGCGCGAATGGGACGTCGAACAGGTCTTCGGCTATCCCGGTGACGGGATCAACGGACTCGTCACCGCGTTCGGGGCCGCGGAGAACGAGCCGCGGTTCGTGCAGGCGCGGCACGAGGAGATGGCCGCGTTCGAGGCCGTCGGGTACGCGAAGTTCAGCGGGCGGGTCGGGGTGTGCGCGGCGACGTCCGGGCCCGGTGCGATCCACCTGCTCAACGGGCTCTACGACGCGAAGCTGGACCACGTGCCGGTGGTGGCGATCGTCGGGCAGACGGCGCGCAGCGCGATGGGCGGCAGCTACCAGCAGGAAGTGGACCTGCAAGCGCTGTTCAAGGACGTCGCGAGCGAATACCTCGTCGAGGTCAACGTGCCGGAGCAGCTGCCCAACGCCCTGGACCGCGCGATCCGCACCGCGCTCGCCCAGCGCGCCCCCACGGCCGTCATCATCCCGGCCGACGTGCAGGAACTGCCTTACGAGCCACCGGAACACGAGTTCAAGCACGTGCCCTCCAGCCCGCCAGGCCACCCGCACGCGAAGGTCGTCCCGCCCGACGAGGAACTGACGCGAGCCGCCGAAGTGCTCAACGCCGGCGAGAAGGTCGCGATCCTCGTCGGCCAGGGCGCGCGCAACGCCGTCACCGAGGTGCGCGAGGTCGCCGAGCTGACCGGCGCGGGCGTGGCGAAAGCGTTGCTGGGCAAGGACGTGCTGCCCGACGACCTGCCCTACGTCACCGGCGCCATCGGCTTGCTCGGCACGCGCCCGAGCTACGAGCTGATGCGCGATTGCGACACCCTGCTGATCGTCGGCTCCGGTTTCCCCTACAGCCAGTTCCTGCCGCCGTTCGGGCAGGCGCGCGCGGTGCAGATCGACCTGGACGCGCGGTTCCTCGGGCTGCGCTACCCCACCGAGGTCACGCTCCTGGGCGACGCGAAGAGCACCCTGGAGCAGCTCATCCCGTTGCTGGAGCGCAAAACCGGCCGCGCGTGGCGCGAGCGCGTCGAGAAGAACGTGACCGAGTGGACGGACACCGTCACCCGCCAGGCGATGCTCGAAGCGTCGCCGATCAACCCGATGCGCATCGTGCACGAGCTGTCCGAGCGCATCCCCGAGGACGCCATCGTCACCACCGATTCGGGGTCGACGGCCAACTGGTACGCGCGCAACCTCCGCATCCGCGGCCGGATCCGCGGCTCGCTGTCGGGCACGCTCGCGACGATGGGGCCCGCGGTGCCCTACGCGATCGGCGCGAAGTTCGCGCACCCCGACCGCCCGGTGGTCGCCCTCGTCGGTGACGGCGCCATGCAGATGAACGGCCTCGCGGAGCTGCTGACGATCGCCCGCTACCGCGAGCTGTGGCGCGACCAGCGGTGCGTGATCTGCGTGTTCCACAACGGCGACCTCAACCAGGTCACGTGGGAACTGCGCGCGATGGGCGGCGCGCCGAAGTTCGAGCCGTCGCAGTCGCTGCCCGAAGTGTCCTATGCGGACTTCGCACGCGGCATCGGGCTCGGCGGCGTGGCGGTCGAGGACCCCGCGCAGCTCGGTGACGCCTGGGCCGCGGCACTCGCCGCCGACGTGCCGACCGTGCTCGACGTGCGCTGCGATCCCGAAGTGCCGCCGATCCCGCCGCACGCGACCGTCGAACAGCTCAAGTCCATGACCGAATCGGTGCTCAAGGGCGATCCGAACGCCTGGCACCTGGTCGCCCAGGGCCTCAAGACGAAGGTCCAGGAGCTCCTGCCGTCGAGGAACTGAAAGGAGTCCCCTGTGGACACCCGTGCCCTGCGCCCCCTGACCGACACCACGGGGCCGTTCGTGTCCGTGCACTTCGACGACTCGCACGACACGGAGGACGCCGGCAAGCAGCTGCGCCTGCGGCTCAAGGAGATCGAGGCGGCGCTGTCGGAGCAGAACGCCGACCCCGAGACCGTCGACGTCGTCCTGCGCACCGCCGAGGCCGGTCCCCCGCCCGTCGGCCGCGCCGGCCGGAGCCTGATCGCGGCGAACGGGAAGATCGTCGCCGACCGCCGGCTCGCGGCGCCGCCCGCCGGCCAGGACGCCCGGTACTCGGACCTGCCCTACTTCCTGCCCGTGGTCACCCACACCGAAGACGTCCCCGACTACGTCCTGGTGCTCGTGGACCGCGTGGGTGCCGAGGTCGAGGTGCACCACGCGGACGGCACCACGCGGTCCGAAACCGTGCGGGGCCGCGACGACGACGTGCACAAGGTCCGCGGCGGCGGGCCGGCGCACCGGTCGATCCAGGCGCACAGCGACGAAACCGTGCGGCGCAACCTCGAAGACGTCGCCACGCACGTCGCGAAGACCGTCGAACGGACCGGCGCGGGGCTCGTCGTGCTCGCCGGTGAGGTCCAGGCCCGAGCCGAACTGCGGGAGCAGCTGCCGGAACCGGTGCGCTCGATCACCCAGGAGACCGAAACGGGCGGCCGCGCGGCCGGCTCGGACCGCGACGAGCTCGACGAACGCGTCCACGAACTGCTCACCGGCCGCCACCTCGTCGAGCTGGACGACCTGGCCGAGCGGTTCCGCGCGGAGGTCGGACGCGGGTCCGGCCTCGCGGTCAGCGGGCTCCAGGCTGTGACGGCGGCGCTGGCCGAGGCGAACGTCGCCACGTTGCTGGTCGGCGAGCCGGGCGACACCGAGGTGCTCACCGGGACCGAACCGACCCAGGTCGGCGTGGCCAAGCCCCGGCTCGCCGCGCTGGGCGCCGAGCACCCGGCCAAGCACCGCGCCGACGAAGCGCTGCCGTACGCGGCGGTGGCCGTCGGCGCCGACGTGGTGGTGATGGACGAGCGGATCGACCTCCCCGACGGGTTCGCCGCCCTGCTCCGCCACCCCTGAGAACCGGGCAGGCGGACACGCGGTGGGGTGCGTCCGCCCGCCCGGCCCGGCGAAGGGGGCGGCAGGAGTGCGGCCGCCCCCTTCGCCGGATTTCCGTCCGGCTGACGTCAGTCTTCCTTCGCGGCCCCCGCCACGGCTTCGGCGATCGCCTCGACCACCCCTTCGTCGAACACGCTCGGCACGATCCGCCGCGCGTCGAGTTCGGGTTCGGTGACGTCGGCCAGCGCCCGGGCCGCCGCCAGCAGCATGCGGGACGTCACGCGCGGCGCGCCGGAGTCGAGCAGCCCGCGGAACACGCCGGGGAACACGAGCACGTTGTTGATCTGGTTCGGGTGGTCGCTGCGCCCGGTGGCGACGATCTCCGCGTGCCGCCCGGCCACGCCGGGGTCGATCTCGGGGTCGGGGTTGGCCAGCGCGAACACGACGGCGCGGCCGGCCATGCCGGCCACGTCCTCTTCGCTGAGCAGGCCACCGGCACTCACCCCGACGAACACGTCGGCCCCGGCCACCGCGTCGCGCAGGCTGCCGCGGGCTTCGCCGCCGGCGTTGGTGTTCTCCGCGAGCCACCGCTTCTCCCCGACCAGGTCCCGCCCGGGGTGGAGCACGCCTTCGCTGTCGCAGACGACGAGGCGCCGGTAGCCGGCCTCGTGCAGCAAGCGCGCGGTGGCGCTGCCCGCCGCGCCCGCGCCCGAGATCACCACCGACGTGTCGCCGGGTTCGCGGTCCGTCAGCTTGAGCGCGTTGTGCAGGGCGGCCAGCACGACGACGGCGGTGCCGTGCTGGTCGTCGTGGAAGACCGGGATGTCGAGCTCGTCGTGCAGCCGCCGCTCCACGGTGAAGCAGCGCGGCGCGGCGATGTCCTCGAGGTTGATCGCGCCGAACGACGTCGCGAGGTCCTTCACGGTCCGCACCAGGTCGTCGGGGTCGCGGCTGACCGGGCAGATCGGCCACGCGTCGACGTCGGCGAAGCGCTTCAGCAGGGCGGCCTTGCCCTCCATCACGGGCAGCGCCGCCGCCGGGCCGCGGTCGCCGAGGCCCAGCAGCGCGGACCCGTCGGACACGATCGCGACCGAGTTGGCCTTCACCGTTTCGCGGGTGAGGGCCGACGGGTCCTCGGCCACGCGCTTCGCGACTTCCGCCACCCCGGGGGTGTACTGCTCCGCGAGGTCCTGCGGGCCTTCGAGCCGTACCCGGGCCGAGACCTCGATCTTTCCACGACTTCGGCTCATGACCGGCGGATACCCCAGGCCGCGACGCGGAAATCGCCGCGTTTTTCACGGCCGGCGACGGGTACCCGCCAGAACGGACAGGAAGGAGTGCCCCATGCCCGAGAACCCGACGGTGGACCCGGTTCGCGCCGAGGGCCCGGCGCTGGTCACCGGTGGCACGCCCGGCGCGCGGCGGCTCGTCGTGCTCGACCCCGCCGGCGAGGCCAAGCACGACGACCTCCCGCCCACCTGGCGTCCGCTCGCCGCCGACCACGAGATCTTCTGGTGCCGCCTGCCGGTCGAGAGCGGCGCCCGGGAGGCCGCGCTGGCGCTGGCCGCACCGGCGGACGCGCGGCACCTCGCCGACGTGGTCGCGAGTGGCCCGGACGCCGGCGAAGCCCTGCGCCTCGCGCACGAGCACCGCGACCACGTGCGCTCGGTGCTGCTGGTCGACCCGGCCGCCGAGGGCGTGGTCAGTCCGGGTGATGCGCTCGCGGCCGACGAAGGCTGGCTCGCCGCGCACGGCAACGAGATCGCGCGGCTGCGGGACGCCGGCATCGACGTCGAGCTGGTCGCGCACACCACCGACACCCCGGACGACCGCATCCCGGCCCCGCTGCCGCTCGGGCACCCGCGCGTGGCCGAGGGCGTGCGCACCGCGCTGGCGAAACTGCCCGCGGTGCACCGCCCCTCGCTGTAGCCGCTAGCTGTGCTGCTGTCGTTGGTGGTTGACAGGTTGGGCGTGGGGTTGGGTCTTCTGTAGCAGCCTCTCATACGGGGTCTGGCCGGCGAGGCCGCCGTGAGGGCGGTGGAAGTTGTAGTAGTCCTCCCATTCCTTGAGTTTCTCGTTGAAGGCACCGATGTCGCCGAGGAGGACGCCGTCGAGCGGGCGGTAGAACTCTTCGGCGTCGATGCGGTGGGAGCGTTCCACTTTGGCGTTCAACCGTGGCGTTGCGGGCCGGATGTAGACATGGCCGATGCCCTGGTCCAGGACGTGCCAGTGGAAAGCGGTCTGGAACTGGCGCACCGTTGTCGGTGTGGATCTTCTCGACCTGGAACGGCAGCCGGGACAGGACGTAGTCGAGGAACTGGATCGCGGTCTTCTGGTCCGAGCGCGGGTAGATCCGCAGGATGCGCAGGCGGGTGCAGTCGTCGATCGCGGTGTACTGGTGGAACTTCCGCCTGCGCTGGTCGGTGCTGGTGGTGATCGGCTCGACGAACGTGACGTCGATCTGCAGCTGGTGGCCCGGACGTTGTTTCTCGTAGCGCTTCCACCGCTTCTGGTGGCGCTGGTAGCGCTGCGAAGCGGGCAAGCGGTTCATGCCCAGGCGTTTGAGGATGCGGTAGATCGTCGAGGCAGCGATCTCGACGTCGTGGTAGCGACGCAGATACATCTCGATCTTCAGCGGGCCGAAGTGGTAGTGCTGCCGCAGATGGATAATCTTCTCAACCACCTCGGGGTGGGTGATGGTCGGGCAGTGCAACGGGGCGCTCGAGCGGTCCTTCAGCCCGTCCACGCCCTCATCCTCCCACCGGCGTTTCCACCGAGAGAAGATGGTGCGGCTGATCCCGAAGTACCGGCACGTCGCCGCCACATTCCCGCTGACCTCCTCGGCGTGACGAAGAACGGCCAGACGCCGGTTCGCGCGCCTGACCAGGTCCTTCTCACTCCACACTCGCTCAGCCATAGGCCTCCCTAGATCAGGAGCCCAAGACTGTCAACAACCTCAGTCAGTCTTAGAGCTAACCCGCGCGCAGTGCCGGCAACAGTTCCCGCTCCGCGAACTCGAAGAAGCCGTCCTGGTGCTCGCCGCCGATCTGGACGAGCGCCAGGTCCGTGAAGCCCGAATCGGCGAACTGCCGCACGGCCTCCCGGATGGGCTCCACGTCGGGACCGCACGGAATGCTCCCGGCGACGTCCTCCTCGCGCACGAACTGCGTGGCGCCCGCGAACCCGGCCGGGCCGGGCAGCTCGGAGTTGACCTTCCAGCCGCCGGCGAACCAGCGGAACTGGCTGTGCGCGCGGCGGATCGCCGCACCGCGGTCGGGGTCCCAGGCCACCGGCAGCTGAGCGATCTTGCGCATCGGCGGGCCGAGGCGCGTCGCGTCCCACTCGCCGCACAGGCCCGGATCGGGTTCGACGGCGATCATCGCGTCGGCCTGCGGGGCGAAGCGGTGCACGGACTGCTTCCCCGACACCGCGACGCCGATCGGCACGCGGCGCGGCGAGAGGTCCCACAACCGGGCCGAGTCGACGCGGAAGTGCTTGCCCTCGTAGCTGAACGAACCACCGTCGAACAGGCCGCCGATGATCTGCAGGGCTTCGGCGAGCATGTCGTGGCGCACGTTGACCGGCGGCCAGCCCTGTCCGGTCACGTGCTCGTTGAGGTTCTCCCCCGCGCCGAGGCCGAGGGTGAACCGGTCGTCGGACAGGAGCTGGACGGTCGCGGCCTTCTGCGCCACCACGGCCGGGTGGTAGCGCATGATCGGGCAGGTCACGAACGTCATCAGGTCGACCCGCTCGGTCACCTGCGCCACCGCGCCGAGCACGCTCCACGCGTACGGCGCGTGCCCCTGCTCGGCGAGCCATGGCGAGAAGTGGTCGCTGCAGACCTCGAAGTCGAACCCGGCCCGCTCGGCCGAGGCGGCGTGGCCGACCAGGTCCTTCGGCCCGGCCTGTTCGGTCATCAACGTGTAGCCGATGCGCATGCGCGCTCCCCTGGGGTCGCGGGTCGGTGAACCCGGGGCTCACCCTTTCCCCGCCGGGGTAACCCGCGACCCCAGTGCCGGAAACACGCCTCAGGACAGGCCGTGCTCGAGCCAGGAGCGGATCTCGCGGTTGACCTTCGCCGGCGCGTCCTGGTGGACCCAATGACCCGCGCCAGGCACGGAAACGAACCGGTACGACTGCGCGAACCAGTCCCACAGCCCGGCGAGGTGCTTGAGCGAGAAGTACGGGTCCGCCAGGCCCCACACGATCAGCGCCGGCACGCGGTAGACGAACGCGGATACGTCTTCCGGCACCGGCCGGCCGTACGGCGGGGCCGGGTAGCCCATCTTGTAGTAGCTGAGCATGCCGTGCATCGGCGACGCCGCCAGGTACGCGGCGATCCGCGACCGCCACCACGGATCCCGGATGTGGCGCACGACGTGGTCGATGTTCTTGTCGTCGCCTTCTTCGTAGGCCAGGTACGGAATCGTGTACTCCGACAGCCGCTGCTGCTCCGCGTCGCTGTGCACCAGCTGCAGGAACGGCTGCAGCACCGGCGAGTTCAGGATCACCAGGCCGGTCACGCGCTCGGCGTGCGTGAGCGCGAAGGCCTGCAGCACGACGCCGCCCCAGTCGTGCCCGGCCAGCACGGCCCGCTCGACCCCGAGGTGGTCCAGCACGGCCCCGACGTCGGACACGAGCTCCGGGATCGGGTAGCGCTCGGGCGAGGCCGGCACGGAGCTGGGCGGGAACCCGCGCAGGGTCGGCGTGATCACGCGGTGGTCGCGCGCGAACTCGGCGATCTGGTGCAGGTAGCTCAGCTCGGTGTCGGGGAACCCGTGCTGGAACACGATCGCGGGCCCGGAGCCGTAGGTGCGGTAGTGGATCCGCACGTCGCCGTTTTCGGCGTAGCCCTCTTCGGTCTGCAGCGCGGCCACCTGGTCGAGCAGGTCGGCCGCGGACGGTGCGATGGTCACCGTGCCACTCCTTTGTGGACGTCAGCGGAAACGGTTCAGGAGAAGATCATGCCGCCGTCGGCGATCACGGTCTGGCCCGTCAGGTAGCCGGCGGCCGGCGAGGCGAAGAACGACACGAGGTCGGCGACGTCCTCGGGTTCCTGGGCCCGGCCGAGGGGGATGGTGTCGACGAGCGCCTGGAACACCTCCGGCACCTCCCTCCACAGTGGAGTGTTGACGATGCCGGGCGCGTACGAGTTGACCGTGATGCCGTGCGGCGCGAACTCCTGCGCCGCGGCCTGCGTGAGGCCGCGCACGGCCCATTTGCTCGCGGAGTACGCCGGGAGCGCGGCGGCCGCCCGGTGGGCGGCCTGCGACGCGGCGCCGATCAGCTTGCCGCCCCCGCCCTGAGCGAGGTACTGGCGCGCGGCCGCCTGCCACGTGAGGAACACCCCACGCGTGTTCACCGCGAACGTCAGGTCCCACGACTCCGGCGTGGTGTCCAGGATGGACTCGAGCTTCGCGACGCCCGCGTTGGCGACCGTGACGTCGAGGCGGCCCAGCTCGGCGACCGCCGTCTCCACGACCCGCGCGACCTGGGCGGCGTCGGAGACGTCGGCGAACGCGACAGCCGCGCGGCGGCCCCGCGCTTCGACCTCCTTGCGGACGCGGGTAAGCGCTTCCTCGGCGTGCGGGAGGTCGCTCACGGCGACGTCGAACCCGTCGCTCGCGAGCCGCAGTGCGATCGCGCGGCCGATGCCCTGCGCGGCACCGGTCACCAGGGCGACCCGGGGTGAGGTCATGTCAGGACTCCTTCGTCTGTCGGGGATTGTCTTTCCGGGATTGGTGGGGGCGGAGTTCAGCCGAGGAAGTCGAGTACCACGCGGGCGAACTCGTCCGGGTGCTGGAAGAGAAAGGCGTGCCCGGCGTCGCTGTTGAACACGGTGGTCGCGTCGGTCAGTCGCTGCGCCATGGCGAACGAGTTCACCGACGGCACCATCACGTCGTGCGCGCCGTTGGCCACGAGCACCGGGATTTCGAGCTCCCGCAGCCGTGGCCACGCGGCGCCTTCACCACTGCCCCAGCGCAGGATCGCCCGGAGCTGGTTGCCCCACGCCTCGGCCGAGACGTCGGCCTTCGACTCGTTCAGCCGCGGTTCGAGCCGGGCGAGCGACTCGCGGCCGACCTGCTGCGCGGCTTCGCCCAGGCCGAAGAAGAGGTAGAGGAACTCGTCGTCGGTGTTGGTCTCGGCCGTCATCATCGCGGGCACGCGCGGGTCGAGATCCGGCACACCGGGCACACCACCGCCAGGGCCGCTGCCGGTCACGGCGAGGCGGCGCACCAGCCCGGGGTGTTCGAGCGCCACGAGCTGCGCGACGAACCCGCCCATCGACCAGCCGAACAGGTCGGCCTCGGTGAACCCGAGCGCCTCGAGGAAGTCGGCGGCGGCCGCGGCCATGCCCTCGATCGTGTCCGGCACCGTGCCCGAGCTCTCGTTGACGCCGGCGCTGTCGAAGAGCACCACCCGGCGCCGGGCGGCCAGCGGCTCGAGGAACGCCGGGTCCCAGTGGTCGAGCGTGCCGCGGAAGCGCTGCAGCAGCACGAGTGGCGGACTCGCCGTCCGCTGCCCGAAATCGCGGTACGCGTAGGTGGCGAGCTTCCCCTCCACGCGCAGGGTGGGGGCGCTGTCGGACACGTAGGCCATCGGTTCTCCCAGTGGATTTGTTTTTCCAACTCGCTGCGTTGAACAGAGTGGCTCACCAGGTGTCAAGAAGCGGTTTTTTAACAGGACTCAGCAGGTGAAAGGCCTTGCGATCCGGGATCGACGGCCGATACGGTGCCTGGTTCGGGAGCCCGTCCGCGCGGTCGGCGACCCCCGGCACGCGTTCCGGAAGCGGTCAACCGGCGGATCTGCGAAGCTCGCTCCATGGCTGTCCCGACGCGTTCGCCCTGGTTGCGCTGGACCACGATCGCCCCGGTGGTGGCGGTGGTGACGCTCGTGATCACGTGGGGCCTCGTGCTCGGGACGGTGCCGGTGATCGTCGTGGCCGTCGTGCTCGCGGCGGCCGTGCTCGCCGCGGTGCACCACGCGGAGGTGGTGGCGCACCGGGTCGGCGAGCCGTTCGGTTCGCTGGTGCTCGCGGTCGCCGTGACGGTGATCGAGGTGGCCCTCATCGTCACGCTCATGGTGTCGGGCGGGGCGAAAACGGCGTCGCTCGCGCGGGACACGGTGTTCGCCGCCGTGATGATCACGGCCAACGGCATCTTCGGCCTGTCGCTGCTGCTGGGCACGCTGCGGCGCAAGACGGCGGTGTTCAACGCCGAAGGCACGGGCTCGGCCCTCGCGACCGTCGGGACACTCGCCACGCTCAGCCTCGTGCTGCCGACGTTCACGACGTCGCGCCGCGGCCCGGAGTTCTCCCCGGCGCAGCTGGGGTTCGCGGCCATCGCGTCGCTGATCCTGTACGGGGTCTTCGTGGTCACGCAGACCGTGCGCCACCGCGACTTCTTCCTGCCGGTCGGCGAAGACGGCAGGGTGCTCGACGACGCCGACGAGCACTCGGGCCGCCCGAGCGGCCGCGAAACCGCGCTCAGCCTCGTCCTGCTGCTGGTGGCGTTGGTCGCCGTGGTCGGGCTCGCGAAGGTCGAGTCACCGGCGATCGAGGCCGGGGTCGCCGCGCTCGGGTTCCCGCAGTCGTTCGTCGGCGTGGTGATCGCGCTGCTCGTGCTGCTGCCCGAAACGATCGCCGCCGCCAACGCCGCGCGCCGCGACCGGGTGCAGGTGAGCCTCAACCTCGCGCTGGGCTCCGCGATGGCCAGCATCGGGCTGACGATCCCGGCGATCGCCCTCGCGTCGATCTGGCTCAGCGGCCCGCTCGTGCTGGGCCTGGACCCGACGCAGATCGTGCTGCTCGTGATCACCGTCGTGATCGGCGGCTTCACGATCGTCCCGGGGCGCGCGACGCGCCTGCAGGCCTGCGTGCACTTGGTGCTGCTGGCGGCGTTCGTGTTCCTCGCCGCCTCGCCGTGAGGTGGTGTCGAGCCGGGCCGGGCCCGTTCGTCCTCGGGGTGACAACCCCGCCTCGAAAGGACGGACGATGGACACCATGCAGCTCTACCGCCAGGCCCAGGACGACTTCGACGCCGTGCTCGCCGCAGTGCCGGCCGACCGCTGGACCGCACGCTCGGCGTGCACCGAGTGGACGGTGCGCGACGTCGCGGGCCACGCGGTGTGGGGCCAGCGCCAGCTGCGCGCCTGGGCGCTCGGCGAGGACTACGCCGAACACTCCGGCGCGCCCGGCTCGCCGCACCCCGCGCCGCTGGCCGGCGACGACCCGCTGACGACGTGGCGCGAGGCGCGCGAGACGGCCCTCGCCGCGCTGACGCCGGAGGCGCTGGCCCGCACCACCACGTTGCCCGGCCTGGGCGAGGTCCCGATCGCGGGCATCGTGAGCCTGCTGACCACCGACCTCGTCGCGCACGCCTGGGACATCGGCCACGCGCTCGGCGCCGACGTGCGGCTGCACCCGGACACGATCGCGGCGGCCTTCGACTGGGCCCGCGCCCACGCCGTCCGGCGGCCCGGGTTCTTCGGCCCGGAGCTCACCCCGCCCGCCGGCGCCGGCGAGCAGACCCGCCTGCTGGCGTTCCTCGGCCGGGCGGCCTGGCAGCCGGTGGCCGCCTGACCGGGAGCGGGGTACGTCCGAAGTGGACAGAGTGGACGCAGTCGACGCTGTGGCCACAGCGGACGCACCCCGCCAGGGCGTGTCTGACAAGAGTTGTGGTTGGTTGCTGAGATTTGTGTGGGTGTGTCGTGGTTTCAGCTGTTGTCGGATGGGCAGTGGGCGTTGATCGAGGACTTGTTGCCGGTCCGGACCGGCAAGCGTGGTCGGCTGGATCTGCTCGCCGAGCCGCCTGACCACGCGATCGGCCGTTCCCGTGGTGGTCGTCCGCCGGTGTCCGACCCGGTCGACGACCGCGGTCGCAACATGGTCGAACGGCGCTTCAACCTGCTCAACCAGTGGCGCGGCCTAGCCACTCGCAATGACAAGTTGACCATCGTCGACCGCTCCGCAGCCATCCTTCACGCCGCGATCACCTGGGCCAAGGCTTTATCAGACACCCCGCTAGCCGTCGATCGCCTTGCGGCCCGCGTCGTACGCGCGCAGCGCCGCGCCGACGGCCGCCGCCTCCGTGACCTCGAAGATCTCGTCCTCGCTGTGCCCCGCGGCGACCAGTGCGGCGATCTCCTCGTCGGTCACGCGGTAGGACGCGCCGCGCACCTGCTCCGCGTAGCTCTGCCAGGGCTCGCCGACGGGGTCGCCGGCCACCAGCGCCACCCGGAGCGCCCGGTCGGTGACCCCGGCCGCGTCGAGGACGCTGTGGCGCAGGTTCTCGACCACGTCACCGTGATCCGCGGCGGTGCCGCCGGCGAGCAGGAAGCCCGGGAAGCGGTAGCCGAACCGGTGCAGCGACCGCGTGCCGCTGTGCAGCTGCCCGTCGCGCAGGACGAAGCCGAACGCGTTGGCCAAGCGGTTGACGACGTCCCAGACCAGGTTGACCCGCAACGCCTCCAGCACCGCGTCCTTCGGCACGCCGGCGACGAGCGTCGCGTCCGGCTCGCCGCCCGGTCCCGAAACGGTGTCGAGGAACGCGCGCACCGCCCGCAGCTCCGGCCGCGCGGACTCCGGGCGCTCCGGGTCGATCTCGCCGACGCCGGCGATGCGGACGAGCTCCTCGTGCGTGACGGCGCAGAACGGGCACTCGTGCAGCTTCGCGGTACCCATCGCCAGGAACTCGCGCTCCCCCGCGGTCCAGTGCGACGGGCCGCGCATCGCCGGAGCCGTGAGGTCCAGCAGCGCCCGCGACATGAAGTCCGGGCGGTACAACAGCGTCAGCACGATGTCGGGACTGTCCACTCGCGACATCGCGGACGTGGCGGACAGGAACAGCTTCGCGCGGCGGCGGTGGCCGTGGTCCAGGATGGACAGTCTCACCGGTGCTCCTCGGTGTCGGGTTCGGCGCCGGGTTCGGTGCCGGCGCGGTCGAGTTCCAGCAGGCGGCCGGCGAGGAACCGCCGGTCCGCGGGGGTGTGGGCGAGTTCGTGCGCCCGCCGGTACGCGGCGGCCGCCTCCGCGCGCCGGCCGAGCCGGCGCAGGAGGTCGGCCCGCGCGGCGTGCAGCAGGTGGTACTGCTCGAGCCCGTCGATGCCGTCGATCAGCGCGAGCCCGTCGGCCGGCCCGGTGGCCATCGCGACGGCGACGGCGTGGTTGAGCGCCACCACCGGCGACGGCGTGACGGCGAGCAACCGGGCGTAGAGCGCGGCGATGCCGGCCCAGTCGGTCTCGTCCGTCGACGGCGCCTGCGCGTGCAAGGCGGCGATCGCGGCCTGCAGCTGGTACGGGCCGGGCTCACCGAAGCGCAGCGCGCGATCCAGCAACCCCAGTGCCTCCGCGATTTCGGCGCGGTCCCACCTCGAGCGGTCCTGGTCCTCCAGCAGCACGACGTCGCCGGTCGCGCTGTGCCGCGCCGCTGCCCGCGAATCGTGCAGCAGCAGGACCGCGACGAGCCCGAGGGCCTCGGGTTCGTCCGGCATCAGCGCGGCGACGACTTTGGCGAGCCGGATCGCCTCCCGCCGCAGCGCGCTGTGCTCCGGCGAGCCGGCCGCCGCGGTGTAGCCCTGGGTGAAGATCAGGTACAGCACCGCGAGCACACCGGAGAGCCGTTCGGGCAGCAGGTGGTCGGGCGGGACCTCGAACGTGATGCCGGCGTCGCGGATCTTCCGCTTGGCCCGCACCAGCCGCTGCGCGAGCGTCGCTTCGCCGACGAGGAACGTCCGCGCGATCTGCCCGGCCGTGAGCCCGACGACGGCGTTGAGCGTGAGCGCCACGCGCGCCTGCTCGGCGAGCGCCGGGTGGCAGCAGGTGAAGATCAGGCTCAGCCGCTCGTCACCGATCTCGAGCAGGCGGTGTTCGCCGAAGCCGGCCATCGGCACCACCTCCGGGTCCGGTCCGCGCGCCGCGAGCTTCTCCCGGCCGAGCCGGGCCCGGCGGAGCCGATCGATCGCGCTGTTGCGCGCGGCGGTGAGCAGCCACGCCACCGGGTCGTCGGGCACCGCCTCCCACTTGCGCAGCGCCTGCGCGCACGCGTCCTGCAACGCGTCCTCCGCGAGCTCGAAGTCGCCGAGCACGCGGATCAGCGCGGCGAGCATGCGGGCTCGGTCGGCGCGGTAGACCCGTTCGACCGCGTCCGCCGCAGCGGCCACCGTCATGGGCGGGTCATTCGGCGGAGACGCCGGGCTGACCGGCCTCGACCGGCGCGTGGTCCACCCCGGGTACCCCGACGATCGGGCGCACCTCGATCGAACCGTCGGCCGCCATCGGGCACAGCGCCGCCAGCTCGATCGCTTCGTCGAGGTTGCGGCAGTCGAGCACGTAGTAGCCGCCGAGGTGCTCGTGGGTCTCGACGAACGGGCCGTCGGTGATGAGCGTGCGCCCGTCGCGGACGCTGACGGTCGTCGCCGTCGCCTCCCCGTGCAGCGGCTTACCGTCCACCCACACCCCGCGCCGACGGCACTCGTCGGCGAAGGCGTTCACCCGCGCGACCGCGTCCTCGAACCCGGGGTCGCCGGGTTCCGGGCGTTCGCAGTTGTAGATCAACAGCATGTACTGCACGTGTCCTCCAGTCACCTGCTCGAGGTCGGTCGAAGAGGATGACGAACAGCCTGACCGTAACTCGACAGCCGCGCCGCGGCTTTCGGAAATTTCCGGGTCACGCCCCGGTGCGGTGGACGGCGTCGAGGCGCGCCAGCTCGGTCACGCCGAGCCGGACGCCACCCGCGGCGACGTTGTCCTCCAGGTGGGCGGTGGTGCCGGTGCCCGGGATGACCAGCACGTGCGGGCCCCGGTGCAACGCCCACGCCAGGCGGATCTGCGCGGGGCTCACCTCGTGCGCCCGCGCGATCGCGAGCACCTCCCCGTCTTCCGCGCCACCGGTCCCCGCCTCCCGGCCGGCGCCGGCGATCGCGAAGAAGGGCACGAACGCGACCCCCTGCTCACCACAGACGTCGACCACCGCGTCCTGCCCGGGCCGGTAACCGAGCCCGTACGCGTTCTGCACGCACACGACCGGCGCCACGGCCCGCGCCTGGGCGAGGTGCTCGGGCCGGCCGTTGGAGATCCCGAGGTGCCGGATCAGGCCCGCGGCACGCAGTTCGGCCAGCGCGCCGAAGTGCTCGGTGATCGACCCGGCGCCCGACGTCCGCAGGTTCACCAGGTCGAGGTGGTCGCGGCCCAGCTGGCGCAGGTTCTCCTCGACCTGGCCGCGCAGCTGCTCGGGACGGGCCATCGGCAGCCATTCGCCGCCGGGGTCGCGGCCCGGCCCGACCTTCGTCGCGATGATCAGGTCCGCCGGGTACGGCGCCAGCGCGCGGGCGATCAGCTCGTTGGCCGAGCGCAGCCGGGAGAAGTAGAAGGCCGCGGTGTCGATGTGGTTCACCCCGAGCTCGACGGCGCGGCGCAGCACGGCGATCGCCTCGTCCCGGTCCCGCGGCACGGCGTCGGGGGCGAACGCCTGCCCGTACTGCGGCAGCCGCATGGCCCCGAAGCCGATGCGGTTCACCGTGAGATCACCCAGCTGCCAGGTACCGGCGCCGATCACGTCCGAAGTCACCGGGCGAGTCTGGCATGCTCGTCAGCCGAGCAGGGACGGGTGCAGCTCGGGCGGCGCACCCAGTTCCGCGCGGCGGCTGAGCGGGACCGTGCCGTCCACGTCGGTCACCCCGAGTTCGGCGCCGAGCTCCGCGCCGATGAGGGCGCGGCCCGAGTAGGCCGGCAGATCGGGCGACGCGTAGAGCGCGGCGATGACGCGGCCGGTGAACTGCGGCGACTCTCGCGGTGCCGTTCGCGCCCCCGGCGGCAGCGTGGCGAGGTGGGCTTCGGCGCGTTCGGTGCGCAAACCGCCCATCCAGATCGACACGGCGGCGACGTGGTGCGGGCGCAGGTCCTTCGCCATGTCCGCGGCCATCTTGTCCGCGCCGGCTTTCTGCGCGCCGTACGCGGGGCCCTGGTGGTAGGACACCGCGCCGTAGTGGCCGGTGGTGACGAGCAGGCCCCGGCCGTTCGCGATCAGCAACGGAGCCGCGTGGTAGGCCGCGATGAAGTGCGAGCGCAGGCCGACGGTGATCAGGTCGGCCGCGCCGATCGGGTTCTCCCAGAAACCACCCGGGGTGCTCGGGGCCGGGACCTTGGCGGCGTTGTTGACCAGGATGTCGAGCCGGCCGTGCTCGCCGGTGATCCGGGCGAACAAGGCGGCGACGGCCGAGTCGTCGGCGTGGTCGACGGCCACCGGCACACCCGTCCCGCCGGCCGCGTCGACGAGCGCGGCGGTTTCGGCGATGGTGCCGCCGTGCGGTGAGTCGCCGGGACGGGTGCTGCGGCCGGTGACGTAGACCGTGGCGCCGGTCGCGCCCAGCGCCACGGCGATGCCCTTGCCCGCGCCGCGGCTGGCGCCGGTGACGACGGCAATCGTGGGAGCCATCGGATCTCCTCTCCATCCGGACGTCGTGTCCGTTTCCTGCTCCCGACGATATGGACACCATGTCCGATTGTCACGGTGATAGCGGACACGGCGTCCGGATAGTGGCTAGACTCGGGCCGTGGTCACCCCGGAGAAGCGGCAGCGCGCGGACGCGCGGCGCAACTACGACGTGCTGCTCGCGGCCGCGAAGGACGTGTTCACGCGGCTGGGCACGGACGCGCCGCTGGAGGTCGTCGCGCAGGAGGCCGGCGTGGGCCGCGGCACGCTGTACCGGCACTTCCCCTCGCGCGAGCACGTGTTCGCCGCGATCATGCGCGACAGCGCGGACGTCCTCGACGCCCACGCCCGCGAACTGCTCGACGCCCCCGACGGCGGCGCGCGGCTGCCGGAGTGGCTGCGCCGCTACGACCGCGCCGCCACCGAGTACCCCGGCCTGACGGGCCACGTGACGGACGACGGCTCACCCGTCGCCGTCACGTGCGCGCCCATGAAGGCGAGCTTCGCCCGGCTGCTGGCCCGCGCCCGCGCCGAGGGCCACGTCCGGCCCGACGTCACGGCGGCGCAAGTGCTGACGCTCGTGGGCGCGCTGCCGAAGGACCCGGAAACGGGCCGGACCGCGAAGCCCTACCTCGACGTGGTGCTGGAGGGCCTGCGGATCACCACGTGACGGGCAGCTCGTACACGCCGTACACGGATCCGTTGTGCTTGAACGGGATTCCTGCCGGATCACCGGCCAGGGCGAGCGTCGGCACGCGCCGGTAGAGCGTGCGGTACACGACTTGCAGCTCGACCCGCGCGAGCGGCTGCCCGAGGCACTGGTGCACCCCGAAGCCGAACGCGACGTGCCGGCGCGAATCCGGGCGGCGCAGGTCGAGCCCGTCGGGGTCCGGGAACACGGCGGCGTCGCGGTTGGCGATGTCGTTGGCCATGATCAGGCCTTCGCCGGCGCGGATCGTCCGCCCGGCGAGCTCGATGTCCTCCAGCGCGACGCGGCGGCGGCCGTTGTGCGTGATCGTCAGGTACCGCAGCAGTTCCTCGACGGCGCCGGCGATCACCTTCGGGTCGTCGGTCTCGCGGAGCACGGCGAGCTGGTCCGGGTGGTTCAGCAGCGTCAGCGTGCCGAGCGCGATCATGTTGGCCGTGGTCTCGTGGCCGGCGATCAGCAGCAGCACGCCCATCTGCGCGGCCTCGTTCCGCGTCAGTTCTCCCGCTTCGACGCGGTCGGCGAGGCCGGAGAGCAGGTCGTCCCCGCGGCGCGCGAGCTTCTCCCCCATCAGCTCGTCGAGGTAGTCCAGCAGCGCCCGGTGCCCGGCCGCGCGCTCGGCCGGCTCGGCGTCGCGCTTGATGATGACCTTGCTGTTGGCCTGGAAGAAGTCGTGGTCGCGGTAGGGCACGCCGAGCAGTTCGCAGATCACCAGCGACGGCACCGGCAGCGCGAAGGCCTCGACGAGGTCCACCGGGTTCGGCCCGGCGAGCATCTCGTCGAGCGTGTCGTCGACGATCTTCTGCACCGCCGGGCGCAGCCCTTCGATGCGGCGCACGGTGAACGGCGCCGTCACCATCCGGCGCAGCCGCCCGTGCTCGGGGTTGTCCATCAGGATGAAGCTCACCGCCGGCCCGCCCGGCGGCAGCGGCGCGGGGCTCGGGTAACCGGGCCGCGTGATGTCCGCGCTCACCCGCGGGTCCGCGAGCAGCTCCCGTTGGTCGGCGTAACGGGTGACGAGCCACGGCGTGCTGCCGTCCCACAGGCGCACTCGAGCGAGCCGCGCCTCGTCCTGCAGCTCCCGCGCCCGCGGCGGCGGGTCGAACGGGCAGCCGGCCGCGCGCGCCATCGGGAAGTCCGGGATCCCGTCCGCTTCGGGGCCGGCGGGGTCCAGGGTGCTCGTCATGCGTTCCTCCGCAACGGTTTTCGTCAGTCTGATGTGGACGGTGCGAGCCAGACCCCGACGATGGCGTCGACGAGGCCGGTGCCGGCGGCGTGCCAATCGGAACGCGGGGTCGGCGCGCCTTCGGCCACCGCGCGTTCGCGTTCGGCGCAGGTGTGGACCATGAGCTGGCGCGCCATGTCGTCGCGTTCGGCGCGAACGTCGGCGGGCAGGTGCGGCAGGCAGGTGTCGAGCCCGTGGAGGATGCGGTGCAGCGCGGGGGCGCTCAGCGCTTCCTCGATCAGGATCCCGCGCAGCGCCGGATCGGTCATGACCTGCGCGGCGAAGCGTGCGAACCACGTCGGGCCCGGCAGCTGGGCGAGGTGGTCGGTGACCGGCCGCACGAGGCACTCGACCCAGTCACGGGCGATCGCGTCCGCACCCACCCGTTCGACCATGCGCGTGCGCGTGAGCTCGATGCACCCGGCGTGCTTGCGCGCGATCGCCCGCACCAGATCGGCCTTCGCGCCGAAGTGGTACCCCACCGCGGCGTTGTTGCCCTGCCCCGCGGCCTCGCTGATCTGCCGGTTCGACACGGCGTACACCCCGTGCTCGGCGAACAGCCGCTCGGCCGTCGCGAGGATCCGCTCCCGCGTCGGCCCGGCCCTCGCCACCCTCCCGACCGCTGCGCCCACCGTTGCTCCTCCCCGCACCCCCGGACCGGTTCGTGATCAGTCAACCGGACGGGCGCGAGTTAAGTCAAGTGCTTGAATCAGCCCGGGGTGTGCCGCACCCAGGAAGCCGGCTCCTTTTCCGTCGCCGCGCCGCGCCGCAACCTGGACCGATGACCGAAGCGCTCGAGATCACGAGGTTCCGCCTCGCCGGAGACCTGACCGGCGACGACTTCGTCGCCGCCAACGCTGATGTGGACACCTACCTCACAACCCGCCCCGGCTTCCGGTGGCGGCGAATCACGCAGGACGAGGAAGGCGCCGTGATCGACGTAGTCGCGTGGGACAGCGAAGAGCACGCTCGGGCGAGCACCCTCGGGCTCGTGTCCGAGCTGGCGAACTCCCCCGTCCACACCACGATCGACCACGACACCGTCGACTTCCGCATCCTGCCCGTGCTGCACAGTCTCGGCTGACGAAACCTCGCCGGCGGCGGCGCAGCACGATCAGCACCCGCTCGCACCGGACCCGAGTCACCCGCCGGAGTACCGTGGTGATCGGCGGGCCGGCCGCGGCTGTCCACACCGGACAGCCGAGACCCGCGACGAGGAGGCCCCGCCGTGACACCGATCGACGCCACCTTCAGCCTCGTCGACCACCACGGCGCGCCGGTGACCGAAAAGTCCTACCGGGGCCGGTGGATCACGGTGTTCTTCGGCTTCACGCACTGCCGCGTGGTCTGCCCCCGCGCGCTCGGGCGGCTCTCGGCCGTGCTCGACGGCCTCGGTCCGCTCGCGGAGCAGATCCGGCCGCTGTACATCACCGTCGACCCGGACCGCGACACGCCCGAGGTCATGCGCGCCTACCTCGAAACCGGCCACCCGCGGTTCACCGGGCTCACGGGCACGCCGGAGCAGATCGACGCCGCGAAGCGCTCGTTCCGCGTTTTCGCGCGGCGCAAGGACGATCCGGCGGATCCCGACGGTTACGCCGTGCCGCACACCGCCATCACCTACGTGCTGAACCCCGACGGCGAGTACACCACGCACCTCACCGACGGGCTCGACACGGAGACGTTCACCGAACGGCTGCGGGCGGCAGTTTCCTGAAGCCCGCGTTACGTGAAGCCCGGTGCCGGAGCCACCTCGCGGACAGGCTCCGGCACCGGGGAGTCAGCTCAGCTTCGCCGGCACGTTGTACGCCTCCACCTGCAGGCGGGGCGACTTGACCGACTTCCGCGGGGCCACGGTGACCGTGCGCGACTCCCCCGGCAGCAGCCAGAAGTAGTTGTCGCCGTAGAGCGTCGGGAGCACGCGGTCCTTGCCGTTGCTCTCGCGCAGCGACAGCCGCACCATCGCGGCCACGGTCTTGCCGGTGTTGCGGATCGTCGCGGTGTAGCCGTCCTTTCCGGCCGCGCGCAGGCTCGTGTCCAGCTGCGTGCGCCCGAGCTGGTTGAGCGCGCGCATCGCGGTGTCCGTCCGGTAACGCCAGTAGGTGTTCTCCGAGACGACCGCGCCCTTGGCGTCGGTGAGCGTGAGCCGCAGCAGGTGCAGGGCCGGCAGGTCCGCGCCGAACGGCACCGTGAACGCCGGCGTCGCCGAAATCGGGCCCACGTCGAGCTTCTGCTGCTGCGGCGCGCCGAGCGCCGTGCCGTCGAGCCCGTGCAGCCGCGCGGTGACGGTGAGGCCGGTCAGCGCCGCGGGCGTGTGGTTGACCGCCCGCACCTGCCACGTCGAGAGGTCGGCCTGCACGTGGCGGGACTCGCAGCCCTTGCGGGAGCCGTAGTAGCTGCCGTTGACGTCGAGGTCGTAGTCGTAGGTCTGCCACACCGTGCTGTGCCACGCCGGGTGCGACATCCACAGCAGCACGCCGGTGGCGTCGTTCCACAGCTTCGAGTTCCACGCCTCGAAGATCGAGCGCATGCTCTCGTAGTTGACGAACTGCGCCTTGCGGCAGAACTCCTCCAGGCTCGACGACGGCGCGAGCCGCGCGTCGATCGCCGCCAGGTAGCCCTGCGGCGACTGGTTGCCCTGCGTCGACCAGTCGTGCAGGAACCACGGCGCGCCGATCGGCCAGCCCGGGTCGCCTTCGCCGACCAGGTTGCGCATGCTCTCGACCACCGACACCGTCGGGATGCCGATCTCGCTCCAGAACCCGGACTTGCCGCCCGTGGCCTCGCCGGTGAAGTACTGCTCCGGGTCCAGCCAGCGGTACGGACCGTCGCCGGTGATCACGCCGCCCGCGGAGTTGCTCTGGTACAGCAGGTCGGTGTTGCCCGTGACGATCTCGCGCAGCGCCTGGTCGAGCGCGGCCGGCGGGGAGCCCTCGTTGCAGCCGAACCACACCGTGGCGCACGCGTGGTGGCGGTAGCGCAGCACGGTGTCCTTCGCCTGAGCGAGGAAGACGTCGTGGTTGGCCGGGTCGGTCGACCAGCCGTCCCAGAACTCGTTCCACAGCAGGATGCCGTACTTGTCGCAGGCGGCGAACAGCTCTTCGCGGTAGGAGGAGCCGACCCAGTTGCGGATCAGCGTGAAGTTCATGTCGCGGTGCATCGCGACCACGGCGTCGGCCCGCTCGGCCGGCATGCGGCGCAGCAGTTCGTCCCAGCCCCAGCTGCCCCCGCGGATGAACACCTTGACGCCGTTGACGATGATCGTCAGCGGCTTGGCGGAGTTGTCGACCGAGGTGACGTCGGTCCAGGTCGTCCCGTCCTGCGACACCTGGATGCGGAACGTCTGGGCATAGGCGGTCTCCCACGCGATCTGCACGCGGTCGAAGGTGACCGCCGAGCCGAAGTCGACCTGGAGGTACTGGTCGTCCGCGTACTCCGACGTCCAGCGCGTACCCGGGTTGCCGTCCACCGCGTTCTCGGGCGGGTTGCCGTCCGCGACCGACGAGCTGGTCGCGAGCTTGCCCTGCGCGAGGTCCGTGCCGGGTGTCGCACTGTCCACAACGGACAGCGTCCAGCACGAGAAGCCCCAGCCGGTGGCGCGGCGGTCGCACTGCAGCCGCACGTACCGGGCCGTCTGCGGGGCGAAGTCCACGGTCTGCTCGGCGACGCCGTTCACGGGCACGATCGGCACGTCGTACTGGTAGTCGATCTTGCGGATGCCGAACTTCACCGCCCGGCGGTCGCTCACGGCCGCGCCGATCGCGGCGGTGAGGGTGAGGTCGTGCAGGGCCGGGTCGCCGTAGCCGTTGGGCCACCACAGCTCCGGGTTCTTCAGCCGCAGCTGCGGGAAGTCGGCCGGGGCGAACGTCGCGGCGCCCGCCTCGCCGGCGGCGAGGGTGACCGTGGCCGAGACGCTCACGCCGTCGAATTCGGCGGTGACCTTGGCGCGTTGCGTGACGCCGCTGGCGTTGCGCACCGGAACGGTGATGGTGAGTTCCGCCGCGTTCGTGTCGGGCAGGTTGGGCAGCTTGGTGTCCACGCGGGCGTCCCCGACGACGACGGCGCCGGTGGAGCGCAGGCGCACGTGGTCCCACAGGCCGGACGCGCGGTCGCGCACCGCGGGCATCCAGTCCCAGCCGGACACCGCGAGGTAGGTCGGCGAGTTGGTGAACATCGTGCTGTCCGCGTCGACGAACGACAGCCCGGCCGGGCCCTTGTCCCCGGGGCTGCCCGGGAACGGCATCGGCGTGATCTTCACGGCCAGGTTCTGGTCACCGGCACCGCTCAGCGCCGACGTGATGTCGAAGACGGCCCGGCCGAACGGGTTCGACGCCGAGCCGACGTGCTTGCCGTTGAGCCAGATGTCGGCCGCGTGGTTGATGCCGTCGAACTCCAGCCACACGTAGCGGCCGGCGCGCGTGTCGAGCCCGCGCGGCACACCGAACGAACGGCGGTACCACCACGAGTGCCGCGACAGCGCCTCGGGGATGTGCATGTTGTTCATGCCCGACACCGGGTCGGGCAGGTGGCCCTGCTCGACGAGCGAGCCCAGGACCGTGCCCGGCACGGTGGCCGGCAGCCAGCCGCGCGTGTCGACCGACGGACCCGACAGCACGGCGCCGTCGGTGCTCGGCGCCCAGTCCTGCATGGTCAGCGCCCACCCGGACTCCAGCGGCACGGTGCCGTCGGCCGCCACGGCGAGCGCCGGCGGGTTGTCGTGGTTGCGCACCGGCCACGACGTCCAGCCCTGCACCGCGGGGCGGGCGCCTTGGCTCGTGCCGAAGACCTGGAACCCGTTGAGGCCCAACGGGTTCGTGGTCGAGAGCTTGCCGGAGGTCAGCCGCACCCAGCGCGCGCTGACCGGTTTGTCCAGCGCGACGGTCACCACGCCGCCGGTCCCGGCGTCGCTCGAGTGCACCGTGCGCCAGGCCTGCCCGTCGGCGGAGACGTCCAGGTCGAAGACCACGGGGTAGCTCGACTGCACCTCGGCGCCGGTGGTGTGGCTGCGTGAGCCCGCGGCGTCGAACGCCGGGTCGCCCGGGCGGGCTTCGAACGTGAGGACCACGGACGTGATGTCGCAGCGGGCCTGCAGGTCGACGATGATCCACTGGGAATCGCCCTTGGCCGCGCGCCAGCCGGAACCCTGTACGCCGACCTGCGCGAGGCCGTCCACGGCGAACTCGGCGGGCGTGGCCGCGTAGTCGGTGGACGACACCTGCACGGGCCGGAAGAGCGCGAGGTCCGCCGGGGTGCGCGCGTCGGTCGCCGCCGGGGCGGCCGACGCCGCGGACGCCACGCCCGGCAGCACGGCTGTGAGCCCGAACCCGGCCAGCAACCCGGTTCCGGCGGCCAGCACGTGCCGTCTCGACAGCGACGACTCCGCGCCGGGCGCGCCGCTCTGGTCCAACGTCATGGGATCTCCCGCTCTTCGAGACAGAGTCCGTCACGTGACGCGGGGCCGGGGGCGTCGACGTCGACGGGTGACAACGTTGCCAGGAAGCTTCCCGGCCGTGCACCCGACCGTCAAGAAGACAAGTGAGACAAGAATCGGCCACGCTGACATCGATGTCGGCGACCGGATCGGTCAAGCGGACTCAGGCGCCGGGGCCTGGCCATGGGCAGCGGCCGAGCCCCGGCGACCGCGGGTC
This sequence comes from Amycolatopsis sp. NPDC051903, assembly GCF_044452505.1. Taxonomy (NCBI): domain Bacteria; kingdom Bacillati; phylum Actinomycetota; class Actinomycetes; order Pseudonocardiales; family Pseudonocardiaceae; genus Amycolatopsis; species Amycolatopsis sp. NPDC051903. The sequence goes on from NZ_JBITBT010000002.1 coordinate 642,730, forward strand.
AGCGCACCAGCACGGCGTCGCCGATCGGCCGCTCACCGGTGGCGTCGGACGGGTGGTTGACGAGCGCGCCGTTCACCGCCATGGCGGTGGAGCCGCCGCCGTCGAGGTTGAGCGCGTCGACGGCGCCGAGGCTGCGCATCAGCTGCGCGCCCTCCTCGAGGGTCACGCCCTCGCTCACGCCCGGCTGGCGGCCGTCGACGGTGACCAGCAGCAGCCGGCCCTGCGCGTCGAGACCGGCCATCGTGCGCGGCTGGCGCTGCTCGGCCCACGCGTAGCCGAACGACAGGTCCTTTGGGTCGAGCACGCCTTCCGTGGCCGCGTCGATGGCCTGGCGGCCGTCGCGCAGCAGCACCGGCGCGGCGCTGACGATGCCGTCACCGGCCCGCAGCTCGACCGGTTTGCCCGCCGCGGTGCGCACGCGCTCGTCGACGGTCAGCCGGCGACCGGCGACCGCGTGGGCCGTGAGCCAGCCGGCCGACGCGCCGATGCCCTGCACCGCCGAGCCGCCGGCCGGCACCGCGCCGCCGCGGGCGCCGACCGACAGCACCCGGCCGGTGCGGTCGAGCGTGACCTGGGTACCGGCGCCGGCCGGCAGCGCGGCCCCGAACTCGGTGGTGAAGAGCACGAGCTCGTCGGCGGTGGTGCAGGTGAAGTCCTGCCGCGGCTGCGTGGTCGGGGTCAGGCCGGGGCGGCCGCAGTCGCGCACCACCCCGGGCTTGCGGTTGACACCGTTCACCGCGTGCGCCGCCGCGCCGGAGCGAAGCGTGACGGCCGACGTCAGGTTCTCGATGGCCGCGTCGCCGTGGCGGCCGAGCACGAGTGCCGCGCGGGCGCCCGAGGACAGCGATTCGACCTTGCCGTCGTAGGCGGCCAGGCCCGCGGGCACGCCCTGGAACCCGTCGGCGTCGGCGGTGACGAAGAACCCGCCGTTCACGGCGATGAACGCGCCCGCCTTCGCGGCGATCGACGAGGTCGTCTCACGCTGGGCGACGGTGCCGTCGTGCGTCGCTTCGACGGTGCCGTGGAAGCGGTTCCGGTCGATCACGGCGACGTGGACGCGTTCGGCGTCCGGGGCCTGGTCGGCGTCGTACCCGGTCCACTCGGCGACGGCGCTGAAGCCGGCCGCCTTGAGCTTCGCCGCGGTGGCGGTCGCGTCCGTCTGCGTGGCGTAGGAACCAGTGCGCACGCGGACCCCTTCGACGCCGTGCGGGGTGTCGGCGAACCCAGGCCAGCGGACGGTGTCCTGCCGCGCCGGGTAGCCTGCCGCCGTGAGCCGCGCTGCGGTGTCGCCGGCCCACTGCGCGTCGCCGAGTTCGGCCGTGGTGGCGGCGCCCGTGAGCACGTTCTTCGCCGGCGCGGTGATCGTGACCGTCCAGAACGGACTGTTGTGCTGCGGCGTCAGCAGGCCGGTGCGGACGGTGACACCGGGCGCGACGGCGTCGGTGGTCCAGGTGTAGCCGGCCGGACCGGGCACCGCCGCGGCTTCGGCGGCGGGCGACAGCACCGCCGCCGCCGCGCCTGCGGCGACGACGGCCGCCACCAGCGCCCGGCGGGGACGCGAAGAAGTGGACACTGTGGGTTTCTCCCTTGCCTCAACGGATCCGGGAGATTTCACCCCGTCTCGTGGACCCGGACCTGTCGGCCGGCTGGAGCGCCGGTGAACCTCTGCCGAACCCCCGCCGCACTCGCCTGCGTACGTAGTTTCTCCGTAGGTCTCCCGATGTGCGGGCCGCGGCTGTGCGTCAGTCTGAGAACCGAAGCAAACCCGACACGGAGGTCCCCGATGGCGATAGACACTCCTCGCCAGCCGTGCCCGGTCTGCTTCCGGTCCACGGTCCTGATCAGCCACTGGTGGGGCCGGCAGTGGACACACGTCGGTACCTGGCGCCCCGGCTGCGAGCCGGCCGGACGCGACCGGGAAGCATTTCACTCCCCCGCACCGGACACCAGACCGCCCGCACCGGATCTGGCTGCCTGAAAGGAGAAAGCCGACGATCCCGCGGAAAAAGGAGGTGCTCGCTCTCCCCCCGACCGAGTGAGCCCCGGCTGAACCCCGTACCACGGAGACAAGACGTGGTACGGGGTTCGGTGCTGCCCGGATCAACCGGAGAAACCTGACATCGGCGACCTCGCGACGTACGCTCACTCCGACGCGTGGAGGTGGTCTCGATGGGGACGCTGCCAGCAGAGCTGACCAGCTTCATCGGCCGCCAGCGGGAATTGACCGAGATCCGCCGGCTGCTCTCCGCGAGTCGGCTCGTCACGCTCGCCGGCGCCGGGGGCGTCGGGAAGACGCGGCTGGCCGTGCGCGTCGCGGATCAGGTGCGGCACACGTTCACCGACGGTGCCTGGCTCATCGAACTCGGCGACCTCCACGACCCGGACCTGCTCGCGCAGACCGTCAGCGCGGCGTTCGGGATCCGCGACGCCGACGACGACCCGCCCGCGCGGCTCACGGAGTACTTGCGCGGCAAGAGCGTGCTGCTCGTGCTCGACAACTGCGAGCACCTGGCCGGGGCGTGCGCCCGGCTCGCGCGCGACCTCCTCGCGGCTTCGCCGGACATCCGGATCCTCGCCACGAGCCGGCACGTGCTCGCCATCGAAGGCGAGCGCGTGTACTCCGTGGAACCGCTCGCGGTGCCGCCAGTGCGCGACCTCGCCGACGCCGCGAGCCTCGACGCGGTGACGTTGTTCACCGAACGCGCGACCGCCGTCTCGAACGGCTTCTCGCTCGACGCCGACAATTGGGCCGGGGTCGTCGAGGTGTGCCGTCGCCTGGACGGGCTGCCGCTGGCCATCGAACTCGCGGCGGTGTGGGTGCGCACGCTGTCGATCGACGAGCTGCTCGACCGGCTGGACGACACGTTCCAGCTGCTGAGCCGCAACCCCGTCGCGCCGGAGCGGCAGAAGTCGCTGGTGGGCACGATCGACTGGAGCTACTTGCTGTGCACGCCGCGACAGCGTCTGCTGTGGTCGCGGCTTTCGGTGTTCGCGGGCGGGTTCCACCTCGACGCGGCCGAGGAGGTGTGCGCGGGCGACGGCATCGAGCGCACCGACGTGCTCGCGCTGGTGGCGGCGCTCGTGGACAAGTCCCTCGTGCAGACGGCGCACGACCGCGCGCCGACGCGGTTCCGGCTGTTGCAGACGATCCGCGAGTACGGGCGGCAGAAGCTGGCCGAGGCCGGCGACGAAGCCGCGATGCGCGACCGGCACAGCGAGTACTTCCACCGCCTGGCAGCGAACGCGGAGCGCGACTGGGACATCGGCGCGCACCAGGTGCAGGTGTACACGATCACCCGGCGCGACCACGCGAACCTGCGGACCGCGCTCGAACACGACCTCAGCACTCCCGGCCGGTACACCGCGGGCCTCGACCTCGTGGTGACGCTGCACTTCTTCTGGCTGCACTGCGGGCACCTCACCGAAGGGCGGCTGTGGCTCGCGCGGGCACTCGGCGTCAACGAACGGCCGAGCCGGAACCGCTCGCGGGCGCTGTGGATCAGCGGGTACGCGGCGTGCCTGATGGGCGAGCCGCGCGCGGCGCTGCCGCTCGTCCAGGAGGCGGGCGAGTGGGGCCGCCGCCACGACGACGCCGTCGTGCTCGGCCACACCGAGATGATCACCGCCGCGTGCCACTTCCTGCAGGGCGACTTCGCCAACGCGACCGCGCTGTTCCGCGAGGCGAGCGAACGGTTCGCGGCCATCCCCGGGTTCACCAGCATCAAGGTGCTGAGCCTCGCGACGGTCAGCCAGTCCGAGTCCTGGGGCGGCGACCCCGCCACGGCGGTGAAGGTGGCGGATCGGGGACTCTCCATCTGCGATTCCACCGGCGAGCTGCGCGCCCGCACCCACTTGCTGTACGCGCGTTCGCTGGCCGAGTGGATGCTCGGCGACCACGACGCCGCCGAATCGGACCTGCTGCGCGGAGTCCGCACGGCCCGGCTGTTCAACGACATCCTCGGCGCCGCGATGTGCGTAGAGCTGCTGTCGTGGACCGCGGCAGCCACCGGCCGCACCGAACTGGCCGCCGAACGGCTCGGGGTTTCCGACCGCGTGTGGCCCCTGGTGGGCGGCAAGGCGCTGCTCGGCCAGCCCCGCGCGCTCGCCCAGCACGCCACCTGCGAACACGAAACCCGCGAAGCCCTCGGCGACGCCCGCTACCGCACCGCCTTCAAACGCGGCGCCGAAGCCGCGACCGGTTTCGAACCCGCGCTGACCCACCTCCTGGGCGAAAACGTCGCCGCCCCGACCCCCGCCGCGCCCGTCGGGCGGGAACCGTCGGAGCCCGAGCTGACCATGCGGGAACTCGAGGTCGCCGAACTCGTGGCCGAGGGCCTGACCAACAAGGAGATCGCCCAGCGGCTCGTCATCAGCCGGCGCACGGTGGAGTCGCATGTGGACCACATCCTGGGGAAGCTGGGGTTCAGCTCCCGCAGCCGGATCCCGGGATGGCTGGCCGAACGCCGGAACTGAGCTTCACCGCACGGGGAGCCGGCTCGCGCCACCGCCCGGTGTTCGCCGGCGTGGCGTCCGGTTCACCACGGGGTGCGGCCTCCCCGGCCGTGCGGCGGTCCGATCGCGATCGAGCCGCCGCACGGCCGGGGAGGCCACGGATTTTCACCGCGGGAGGCGCATTTTTCGCCCCAGAGCCGCGGCTCGGTCGCCTTCGGCGAGCGACTCTCATTGCCGCAGGTGTAGCGCAACGCACCGGCGATCAACCTGACCGCGCTCCCCCAGCCCGCTCGCGCGCTCCTGCCGCCGACAGATTTCACTGCAGTGGGCGCATTGCCCCGCGCCGCAACCGCGGACGGAGCCGCCGTCAGCGGACCTCGTCGCCGCGCGGTGGCGCCGCCCGGTCGGCCCGGCGCGCGCTCCGGCGCGGCCCGGCGGCCGAACGCCGGAACTGAGCTTCACCAGGCAGGGAGCCGGCTCGCGCCACCGCCCGGTGTTCGCCGGCGTGGCGTCCGGTTCACCACGGGGTGCAGCTGAGCCTGGCGGCCACGGACTTTCACCGCGCGGGGAGCCGGCTTTCGATGCCGTCCAGCAGGAAGCCCAGGCCGAGTTCGAACTGGGCGTCGCGGGGTGGGCCCGACGGGTGGGTGAGCCACTCGGTCAGCAGGGGGACGGTGCCGTCGGCGGCGGCGAGGTCGCGGGCGGACGCCAGGGCCGCGGTGAAGGCCGCGCCGGTGGGTTCGTGGCGGGCCTCTTCGGCCTCCTGCGCGCCGCTGCCGAGGACGTGGCGGTCGAGGAGCGCGGCGTAGGCCATGGCGTCCGCGAGGGAGGCGCCGCGCGTGGTGAGGACGGCGAGGGTGAACTCCAGGCGCCGCATGAGGTGCGGGCCGAGCGGCGGGCGGGTGTGGGTGAGCAGCGCGCACCACGGGTGGCGGCCGAGCATCCGGCGCGTGGCGAGCGCGAGGGCGTGCAGGTCGGTGCGCCAGTCGGCGCCCGGGGAAACGGGGACGGGGACCTCGGCGACGACCGCGTCGAGCATCAGGTCGGTGAGGCCTTCGCGGCTGTGGACGTAGCGGTAGAGCGCCATCGCGGTGTACGGGCCCAGGCTCGTGGCCACGGCTTTCATCGTGACCGCGGCCATCCCGCCTTCGTCGGCCAGCGCGATCGCGGCGGCCACGATCTCGTCGCGGCCGAGGGCGCGCTGGCGGGGTGGCGGCGGGGGCAACGTCCAGATCGACGGCTCTGCTGGCATACTCGAAGTTTATCTCATATAGTCGAGTTTATCAGCAAAACTTTGACGGGGGATCCCATGACACTGCCCGGTATCCGCCTCGGTGTCGTCCGGGGCATCAGCTACGGCTTGTTCGGTGAGCCGGACGAGTTCGTCCCGCAGGCGCGCAAGCTCGGGGCCGGCCTCGTCCGCGCGTACGTCTTCTGGAGCCAGGTCGAGCCGCGGCCCGGCGAGCACGACTGGACGGCCGTCGACGCCCTGCTGGCCCAGCTCGACGGGGACGAAGAGGTGTGGCTCACCGTCTGCTCCAGCTCCCCGTGGGCCACGAAGGTCGCCACCGACTTCCTGCCGCCCTCGCCCGCGCTGGACGCCGCCGCGTACGGCGATTTCGTCCGCCGGCTCGTGCAGCGCTGCGGTGGCCGCGTGAAGTTCTGGCAGTGCGACAACGAACCCAGCAACACCGGGCTCCTGTGGGCCGGCAGCGCCGAGGAGTACGTGATGCAGCTGAAAGCGTTCCACGCGGCGGTGTGCGAAACCGACCCGGCCGCGCTCGTCGTCCTCGGCGGCTGCGGTTACGACGTCTTCAGCAGCGCCGAGGGCAGCGAGCCGCGGGCGTTCTTCGAGCACCTCGTCGACGCCGGGCGCGATCACTTCGACCTGTTCAGCGCGCACCTGTACGGTGATCCGCGCGCCGTGCCGTCCTTTGTGGATCAGGCGACGGCCATGATGGCCCGCCACGGCGAGCCCAAGCCGATCGTGGCGGGTGAGCACGGCGGACCGGTGCCGTTCGAATTCCCCGAGCTCGAGCCGGCGATGCAGCAGGCGTTCGCGACGGCGTTCGCCGAAGCGCCCGCGACGCAGAGCACCGGCGAACTGCAGGAACGCCTGGCGCGGGAAACCCCCGAACGCGCCGCGATGCGCGCCCTGTACGCCCGCATGCCCGAGCTGTCCCCGCGGCTGCAGATGTTCCTCGACGGCTGCCCGCCGGAGCTCGACGCGCTGCGCGACCGGATCGCGTGCCGCCAGCTGGTGATGCGGACCGTCCTCGCGCTGGCCGCCGGCATCCGGCGCACGGCGTACTGGAACCTCGCGCCCGAGGTCCCCGGCCCCGTCGACCCGCTGCAGGTGATGCACCTGCTCTTCGGCAAACTCCCCCTGCTCGGTTACCGCGAACGCTCGCTGGAGGTCCGGCACCCCGCCGCCGAAGCCTTCGCCCGCACCGCCGAGCACCTGGCCGGCGTCGAGCGGGTGTCGCAAGTGGACACCTCCGTCTTCCGGGTCGAACGCACGAGCCGCGCGCCCCTGTTCGTGCTGTGGGACGACCGCGACCCGGTCGACGGTGAGCAGGACCCGCCCGTGCCGGTGACCCTTCCGTGGCCGGCGCCGGCCGCCACCGCGGTCGACGCGCTCGGCGAACCGGTCGCGACGCGCGTCGACGCCGGCCGGGTGCGGCTGGAGGTGTCCCTCACGCCGGTGTTCCTGAGCGCCGGGTGACTACGATGCCGAGGTGGAACTGCGCCAGCTGCGGTACTTCGTCGCCGTCGCCGAGGAGATGAACTTCGGCCGCGCCGCCGAACGGCTGCACATCGCCGGGCCGTCGCTGTCGCAGCAGATCAAGGCGCTCGAACGCGATCTCGGCGTGCGGCTGTTCGACCGCGACCGCCGCTCGGTCTCCCTCACAACGATCGGTGAGTCACTCCTGCCCCGTGCCCGAGCCCTGCTGGCGCAAGCCGACGATCTCCGGCGACGGGCCGCCGGGCTGGCGAGCACCGAGAAACTGCGGCTGGGGTACGTGAACTGGCTGCCGGCCGACCTCGCCGAACGCACTGCCGGCGTCGCCCACGTGCAGGTCGACACGTGGGTGCTGCCGTCCCACGCCCAGGCCGGCCGCGTCGCCGACGGCAGCATCGATCTCGCCGTGTGCTGGATCCAGTCGCCCGATCTTCTCGCGCAGGACCTCGGCGCGCGCCTCCTCGGCGCGGACCGCCTGTACGCGGTCGCGCCCGCCGGCGACCCGGCCCCGGTGACCGCCGGGGACACGGTGGTCCTCGTGGACTCCGACACGCTCAGTTGGTCGTCCTGGAACCTCTACGCCGGCCAGTTCGCCCGCGCCACCGGCGCCGCGGTGGCCGAGACCGACGACGGCGGCGTGACCGGCCCCGCGTTCTTCGACCACGTCCGCCGCCTGCGGCGGCCCGTGGTCAACTCGCCGAAGGGCCAGGCGCTCCCGCTGCCACCCGATCTGGTGCGCCGCCCGATCACCGAGCCCGCGCCCTACTGGACCTGGTCCCTCGTCACCCGCCGCGACGACGCTCGCGCCTCCGTCCACGCCGTCGCCACCGCCCTCACGGCCGGTCTCGATCTCCCGGACCTCGCCGGCCCCGCGGCCTGGGTCCCCTCGACCGACCCGTTCGCGGCCGACCCCGGGTGAGGCGCGGCCTCCGACGTGGGAGCGATCCGGACGTGGCGCACCGCCCGCGCGGCGGCGCACGATCGAGGCCACCGGACAGAGGAGGCGGCCGTGAAGGAATTCCTGGTCGAGATCACCACCACCATCCCCGACGGCACGGACCCGGCCGAGGTCGACCGCCGCCGCGCCGCGGAAGCCGTGCGGGCCGGGCAACTCGCGGCCACCAGCCACCTCGGCCGGCTGTGGCGCCCGGTCAGCGAACTGCGCAGCGTCGGCCTCTGGCGAGCCGACGACGAAGCCGACCTTCGCCGCAACGTCCTCGGCACCCTTCCCTTGCACGACTGGATGAGCTTCGCCGTCACCCCGCTCGAACCGCACCCCAACGACCCCGGCCGGGAAGCCTGAACGGCCGGAGGGCCTCAGCGCACCGGCTGCACCTCCGCCCCGAACCGGGCCGACGCCGCGCGCAACGCGTCCAGCGCCGCTTGCACTCCGCGTTGCTGCTCTTCGCCCGCGCGGCAGATCGCGATGATCGTGCGCGACAACGCCGGCCGCGTCGTCAGGATGCGGACGCCGGCCGGAGGCGCACCGCGCGCGAGCCGGGGCACCAGTGCCGCCCCGGCGTTTCCCGCGACCAGCGCCAGTTGCGTCGGGTACCCGCCGACGGTGCAGCTGATCTTCGGTTCCAGCTGCTGCGCCCGCAGCACGTGCACGAGCCACTCGTAGCAGCCCGAGCCGGCCGTCCAGGCGATCCACGGCACGTCGTCGACCTCGGCGAGGTCGACGGTGCGGCGGTGGGCCAGGCGGTGCCCCGCGGGCAGCACCAGGTCGGCGACGTCGGAGAACAGCGTGATCGCGCTGACGGTCGGCGGGAGCACCGTCGGGCGGTCGGCCCAGCTCTCGGCGACGGCGATGTCCAGCTCGCCCGTCACGATCTGCGGGATGGTCTGCTCGGCTTCCCCTTCGCGCAGCGTCACCTCCAGCCGCGGGTGCTGGGAGGCCAGCGTCGCGAGGGCCGGCGGCAGCAGCGCGTGGACGGTCGTCGGGATCGCGCCGATGCGCAGCGGCCCCAGCACTTCCTCGTTGAGCAGCTCCAGGTCCGACCGCGCCTGGGCGAGCTGGGCCAGCACGCGTTCGGCGTGGGCGGCCAGGACGCGGCCCGCGCGGGTGAGCCGGACACTGCGGCCGCGCGGCTCCAGCAGCGCCTGGCCGGCCTCGCGCTCCAGCTTCGCCAGCTGCTGCGACACGCCCGACGGCGTGACGTGCAGCGCCGCGGCCGCGGCGGCGACCGAGCCGTGCTGTGCGACGGCGTGCAACGCGCGCATCCGGTCCAGGCTGAACACAGTAGGAATACTACTGATTTTCCCGCAGGAACATTCGCTTGTCCTTGACAGTTGCGCACCCCACGCTTGACGGGTGACCACGACCGAGCTCCCCTCCCGTCCCCCCGTGGCCGGCCCCATCACCGTGCTCACCGGACGCGTCGACCCGCGGCTGCTCGCCGCGGCCGGCAGTCTCTGCATCGCGCTGTCGTCGGTGTTCATCAAGGTGTCGGGGGCTAGCGGGGCGACGAGCTCGTTCTGGCGGTGCCTGTTCTCACTGCCGGTGCTGGGCGTGCTCGCCTACTGGGAGTGGCGGCGCACCGGCGTTCGCTCGAAGGTCCTGTTCCCGCTGCTCGGCGGACTGGGCCTGGGGCTCGACTTCGTGCTGTGGGGCGAATCGATCCCGCGCGTCGGCGCCGGGATCGCGACGGTCCTGCTCGGCGTCCAGGTCGTCATCGTGCCCCTGCTCGCGCTGCTGTTCCTCGCCGAACGCCCGGGCCGGCAGTTCCTGCGCACGGCGCCGGTGCTGCTCGTCGGCATCGTGCTCAGCGGCGGGTTCCTCGGCGAGTCCGCCGTCGGCTCCGATCCCCTGTCGGGCGCCCTGCTCGCGCTCGCCGCCGGCGCCGGTTACTCGTGCTACCTGCTGTTCATCCGCCTCAGCAGCGGCCCGGCCACCCAGATCCGGTCCCTGCTGCTCGCGACGGTTTCGGCCGGCACCGTCGCCGTGGTCCTCGGCCTGCCGTTCCACCGCCTGGATTTCACGCCGGGGTGGCCCGTGTTCGGCTGGCTGGTCGCGCTCGCCCTCGTGGGCCAGGTCGTCGGCTGGCTGCTCATCGCGGCCGGGCTGCCGCGGATGTCGGCGGCGACGGGCTCGACGCTGATGCTGCTGCAGCCGATCGGCGCCGTGGTCTACGGCATCATGCTGCTGGGCGAGGACCCGACGGTGCTGCAGCTGGCCGGGTGCGTGATCGTCGTCGCGGCGGTGTGCTTCGCCGGGCGGGCTCCGCGCGACGTCAGCTCTCCGGAAACGCCAATCCCGCCGAAGCGAGGATTCCGCCTGCGAGCTCGCGCAGCTCGTCGCACCGGAACTCGATGACGTCCGGTGACCCGAGCAGGTCCTCGGCCAGCTCGTCGACGGACCAGGTGACGACGGTGCCGTGGCGCGCGAGCAGCAGCCCGACGTCGCGGATCCGGTAGAGGTCACCGACGTCCAGCCACGCGTAGAGCAGCAGCTGCCACAGCCACCGGCCGACCCGCGCGGGGTCGCGGAGGCCGGCCACGGTCTTCACGTCGAGCAGCGTCGCGGTGCCATCGCCGATCCCGCGCGCCGGGTCGATGGCGCCCAGCAGCACGTCGCCGTCGGCCCAGCCGGGGACGATCGTCGGCCCGGCGATGCCCAGCTGCTCACCCTCGGGCGGGTTGCCGCCCAGCCGCCGCAGCTCCCACAGGGCGCCGCGGTCGTGCAGGCGCTTCGCGAGCTCGGCCAGCTCCGTGACCTGGTCCGCGGTGGCCAGGCCGCGCAACGCGTCGACGCTCATCGCGCCACCGTCGACGGCCCGCGCGAGCCGCGGGTCGATCGCGCCCGAGCGGTAGACGTCCTCACACGCCGAGAGGACCCAGTTCGTCCGCGCGAGACCGGCTTCGACACCCGGTGTCCCGAGCGTGCCCGGCGGCGCGTGCCGCTCCTGGTACGCGCGGGCGCGGCCGAACAGCTCCGCCCACACCCCGGCGGCGCCGGGCACCGGCTCGGCGACCGCGCCGCCGAGCTGTTCCCCGAGGTCCAGCCAGGTCGTCGCGGCGGGCCGCACGCCGAGCGCGCGGGCGCGGAACTCCGCGGGCAGGCCGCGGTGCGTCGGGTACTCGGCGGCTTGGCGGTGCGCCCACGCGCCGGTGGCCCACTGGGCGTTCACCAAGCCCAGCAGCGAGTAGTACGGCGGCGCGGGCTGGACGAGGTCGGCGACCCGCTGCCCGAACGCCCCGCCGATCTCGGCCCAGTGCCGGCGCGGCACCTGCGCCGCCGAGGGGCGCACCGGCCGGACGTCCTGCACAGCCGCCTCGACGTGCGCCGCCACGGCCGGCGTGCCGGTGAAAACGCGGTCGCACCACCGCGTGAGGACGCTCGCCGGATCGGCCAGCTCGGACGTCAGCGACACGCCCTCACCCCGCGAGCGCCTGGCCCTCGCGGAAGAACGCCGCCAGGTCCGGCACCTCGCGCACCGGGTGCGCGGCGCCGAAGGGCGCGTTCCAGAACTCGCCCCGCCGCGGCTCGTGCGGGCCGACGTACGCGTACGGCTCGGACAGGAAACCGTCGCCGGGCGAGACGCCGTAGTTGACCTGCCCGACGGTGATCGCGACGTCGAAGTGCTCCGGCCACAGCACCGGGGTCTCCTCGGGCGCGAACTCCCGCAGCGCACGGTCCCCGGCGGCGAACGCCCGCAGCAGGGTGGCCAGTGCGGCGGCGTCGAGCTCGATCGTCTCGCCGGGCCGCACGCCGGGCCCGTCGGAGTAGACGTCGGCGAGGTCGCCGGCCTCGACGCCGATCTCCGCCGCCACGTCGCGATAAGTACGGCCGGGCAGATCGACTGCCCCGGAAGGCGTAACCACCCGCGGCCCGTCGACGGTCAGCGCGGGCTCGGCGATCGTCGCGAACCCCTCCCCCGCCACGCGCAGCTCGATCCGCCCGGAAGTGCGGAACTGTGGTCCGGCCAGCAGTAACTCGGCCACGCCGTGCAGCGAACGCCGCGTCCGCGCGAGCTCACTCGACTCCGTCATACCCCCGATCCTGCCCTTTCCGCCCACCAGCGGGCGAGCCGGACCACCAGTACGCTCGCCGCGTGATCAAGAAGGCACTCACCGCCGCGGTCGCGCTCGCCGCGGCGTTCGGTCTCGCCGGCTGCAGCAATCCCACGGGGAAGTCCTGGGCCATCAGCTACGAGGTCACCGGCAGCGGCACGACGACCGGGATCACGTACTCCCAGTCGGTCGACCGCTACCAGGACGACTCGTCGGACCACCAGCTCACGGGACCGCTCGGGCTGCCGTGGAAGCAGGACGTGATCATCAGCGCGGGCCGCGACGCCAAGGTCACGGCCACGCCGACCGGCGACGCCACGCTGTCGTGCCGGATCCTGCTCGACGGGTCGAAGGTGCTCGCGAAGGCCAGCGCGCCCGCGCCGGGCAAGCCGGTGACCTGCAGCAAGACCACCGACAAGTAGCGCTCAGGCGAGGAATTTCGCGACGGTCGCAGTGAAGGCCGCCGGGTCGTCCACCCACGGGTAGTGGCTCGCGCCCGGCTGCACCTCGAGGGCGGCGTCGGGGAACAGCGCGGCGACCGCGGACGCGACGCCGGGCGGGGTGATCCAGTCGAGCGCGCCCGCGAGGACCAGCACCGGGGCGGTGACCCCGGCCAGTCCGGCACGGGTGCGCAGCGGATCGAACGCGCCCTCGGAGTTGTACACCCGGGCCGCCTTTCCGTTGCGCTGCACGGCTTCCGTGGCGTGGTGCGCCTTCGCCGCCGCGTCCCAGCGGCCGTAGTACAGCGGCGCGACGGCGGCCCAGTCGGCGCTCGTGGCGTGGCGGTTCGCGATCGCTTCGTACGCCAGGGAAACCTCCGGGAACCACGATTCCGCCGACCGGCGGGCGACCGCGAGGCGGCGTTCACCGGGTGACGGGTCGAGGGCGAGCGACCGTGCGCTCGGGGTGATCAGCGCGAGCCGCCCGATGCGGTGCGGGTGCGCGGCCGCGTACTTCACCGCCAGGCTCGCGCCCGCGGAGTGGCCGAGCAGCTCCAGCCGGTCCGCGCCGAGGTGCGCGCGCAGGGCTTCGACGTCGGCCACCTGGCGGTCGCAGCGGTACGTGGCCGGGTCCGCGGGTTCCGCCGACTCCCCGGTGCCGCGCAGGTCGAGCGCGAGCAGCGGCCGGTGCGCCGCGAGCCCGCCGAGGTCACCGAGGTACGCGCCGGCGCGCATCGGGCCGCCGGGCAGGCAGACGACCGGATCGCCGATGCCTGCGCCGAGTACCCGATAGGCGAGCGCGGTCCCGTCGGCAGCGGCGAAGGTCGGCATGCGCGGATCCTGGCACCGCCGGGTGACCGGCGGCAAATTCGGTGGTCGGCCCGGTGACGCGGCCCGTACTGTCCGGCGCGGCGTTCGAGGGATCGAGGAGCACACGGTGAGCACGACCTACCACGGGGAAGCCGGCGAACGGTTCGGCGCCGTCGCCGACGCGTTCGACCGGAACTTCGCCGACTTTCCCGAACTGGGCGCCGCGGTCACGGTCTTCGCGGGCGGGCGCAAGGTCGTCGAGCTGTGGGGCGGGGTCGCCGACCCCGCCACCGCCCGGGCGTGGGAGCGCGACACGGTGGTGCCGGTCTTCTCGTGTGCCAAGGGCATCGTGAGCCTCGCCGCGCACCTGCTCGCGCAGGAGGGGCGGCTCGACCTCGACGCACCGGTCAGCCGCTACTGGCCGGAGTTCGCGGAGCACGGCAAGGCGGGCATCACCGCGCGGATGGTGCTCGGGCACCGAGCCGGGCTGCCGGTGCTCGACCGGACCGTGCCGTTCGGGGAGATCGCCGGGTGGACGCCCGTGATCCGCGCGATCGAAGAGCAGAAACCGTTGTGGGAGCCGGGATCCACCTACGCCTACCACGGGCACGTCTTCGGGTTCCTGCTCGGCGAGGTCGTCCGCCGGATCACCGGGCGGACCGTGGGCGGGTACTTCCGCGACGCCGTGGGCGAACCGCTGGGGCTCCGGGTGTGGCTGGGCCTGCCCCCGGCCGAGCTGGCACAGCGCGCGCTGCTCGTCGAGGCCGAAGGCCGGCCCCCGATGCCGCCGCCCGAGCACATCCTGACCCGGATCGTCACGATGAACGGGGCGTTCGCGTTCCCGGGCCTCGACGAACCCCGCGGCTGGAACGACCCGGCCCTGCTGGGCATGGAGCTGCCGGGCGCGGGCGCGACGGCGTCGGCGACCGGGCTGGCGGGCGTGTACGCGGCGGCGGTGACGGGGATCGACGGCAGCCCGCGTCTGCTGACCCGGGAGACGGTCACCGACGCGGTGCGCGAGGTGTCGGCCGGGCCGGACTGGTTCGGGTTCGACGCGGGCGCCCGCTGGGGTTCGGGCTTCCTGCTCGATTCGGCGTTCCGCCCGATGCTCGGCGCCCGCAGTTTCGGCAACGACGGCGCCGGCGGCCAGTTCGCCTTCGGCGACGACGAGCACGGCGTGGCCTTCGCCTACGTCGCCAACCGCATGGTCGGCCACGGCGACGCCCGGGCCACGCGGCTCGTCACCGCCGTGCGCGCGTGCCTGGGCTGACCCCGGAACCGCGGCTACCTCGGCGTTTCCCGCGCACCGGACGGTCCACAGCGGACTGAAGCGGACGACGCCGAGGGCATTGCCACGGCGGGTCGGCGCATCGGTAACCTCAAGATCAAGGTGAACACGAGGTTACCGGCAGCTGACGTGCCGGGTAAGGAGAGCTGGATGCCGATCGCGCTGCGCCCCACCGGCTCGGGCAGCGGGTTGTACGACGCGATCACGGCGTTCGGGGTCTCGACGCCCGGCTGGGTGCAGGGCCTGGTGCTGGCGTACACGGGCTACGGGCTGGCCCTCGTGGTGCCGTTGTTCGCCTGGGTCTGGTGGCGCGCCCGCGCCGAGGGCGGCGCGGAGCGGATGGCGCTCGCGCTGCTGGCGCCCATCGGCACCGTGGTGGCGTACGTCGTCAGCGAGGTCGTGAAGAGCTTCGTGCACGAAGAACGCCCTTGCCGAGGCCTGCCCGCTTCGGCGATCGCCGGCGAGTGCCCGCCACCCGGCGACTGGTCCTTCCCGAGCAACCACTCCACGATCGCCGCCGCGGCCGTCGTCGGGGTCGTGTTCGCCTGGCGCCACGTGTGGCCCTGGCTCGGCGCCCTCGCCGCGGCCATGGGCTTCTCCCGCACCTTCGTCGGCGCGCACTACCCGCACGACGTCCTCGTCGGCCTCTGCCTCGGCGCCGGCGTCGCGGCTCTGCTGCACCGCTACGCGCTCGCCCCCGTGACCGACCTGGTCACCCGGCTCGCCGGTCGAGTCCCGGCGCGCCTCCTCGGTCCGGGCGCCACCCCTCGGCCCGACGACCCCACCGACGTGATCCCGCGCCCCGCCCCCGCGCCGACCGTCCTCACGCGCACCCGCCCGTCGGCCGACCGCCGCCCGGCCGCCCGCGGCCCCCGCCCGGCTCCGGGCCTGCCCCGCCGCCAGCCCGGCGCCACCACCCCGACCCGGCAGTTCCCGCCCGTACCGCGGCCCACCTCGGGCCAGCCGGGCCCGCACCAGCCACCGACCCCGCGCCGCCCGAGGCGCCCCCACCCCGGCCAGCCCCGGCGGCCACCTCACGGGCGCTGATCGTCCACACCGGACAGTCGCGCGCGTGGCTCGCCTGGCCGCGACAGCTCGCCTACAACGGGGTCGGCACATCCCGAGGTACGGAGCCCGGGCTCGCCACTTCGATCGTGCGCGGAAAGCCGAGGCCGGGCGGCGGTGCGCCGATTCGCCGGCGTGCGGTCGACGAAAGCGACGTCGCGTCCATCCACAAAGGACAGTCGTAGCGAAAGTCAGTGCGGCAGAGCGCCCGTAGCCGCGAATTCCAGCCGCTTCGACACCGAGACCGTCTGGTCGGCGAACCGTTCGAAGAACCGCGTCAGCAGCGTGGCGGCGACAGCGGTGCGCTGGCCGTGCTCCCAGTCCGCCGACGTGATGGTCGCCAGCACCTTGGCGTGCAGGGCGTCGACGGTTTCGTCGGTGCGGCTGAGTTCGCGGTACCCGCCCTCTTCGCCGCCGCTGCGGATGAGTTCGACGAGGCGATCGGCCATGCGTGCGGTGACGTCGCCGAGTTCGGCGAAGACGGGCTCGAGGTCGGCGGGCACGGTGCGGTCGGGGTGGCTGCGCCGGGCGGTGTTCGCGATGTGCGCGGCGAGGTCGCCCATGCGCTCGATCTTCTCGGCGCAGTACACGACCGCGAGCACGCCGCGCAGGTCGCCGGCCACCGGGGCCTGCAGCGCGAGCAGGGCGTAGGCGTCTTCTTCGCACGCCGCGCGCTGGTCGTCGAGGGCGGTGTCGGCGCCGATGACCTGCTCGGCCAGCTGCAAGTCGGCGGTGAGCAACGCGCGCGTGGCCCGGCGCATCGCCTCGGCCGCGGCCTCACCCATGCGAGCGAGCCGATCGTCGAGCAGGTCGAGGTCGTCCTGGAAGCCTTCACGCATGACCGGCGACTCTACCGAGACCCGCCGGGCCACCCGGCGTCGGCCAGCTCTTCGGCGGCGGCGACGTCGGCGAGGTCGAAGGTGTGCCCGCCCTCGTGGCCACCGGGCACACGGCACGCCGCACCGTCTTCGGCGACGGCCCCGCACTCCGCCCGGGTCTCCAGCACGCGACGGCCGGGCCACCAGCGCAGCCACCACGCCGGGCCGGCGCCGGTGTCACCGCGGACGCCCGCCACGTGCTCCTGGCCGTGCCCTGCCTGCAGCTCGCAGTACAACGACGACTTCGCCCCGCGGACCGCAACGCTCCGCAGGACCGATCGTTCCCGCCCGGAAAGCTCCAGTGGCTCCAGGCACAGCGCGCGATCCGCCATGGCGCTCAGCGTAGGCCCCTTCGCGAGAGTTCACCGCGTGGGCCCGGTCCACCGGCGCGTCGCACCTGGTCGCGCCCGTGCGCTGTCCTCCGGCCGGGCGAGCGGCGCACCCGCGCCCGGTGACCTGCGGAAACCGTTGCGGTGAACCGTTTTCCGGCGGAGTCCGTGATGGGCGGTGAACCGGACGGCACGATCCGGCAGCTCGAGAAAGGCTTCCCCCATGCGCGTCACGACCGTGGCCACCGTCGTCTCCTTCGCCGCGCTCGCCGTGTCCCTCACGGCGTGTGCCGGCACCACCGGCGGTTCGGCTTCCCCCGACCAGCTCGTGGCCCGCAACGCCACCGCGCCGGCGTCCGCACCGGCCAGCACCACCACTGCGACGACCGCGAAACCGCCTGCGCAGGTTACGAAGACGGCCAAGCCCGCGACCGCCGCCGACTTCCACGCGGAGCTCACCCTGCAGCCCGATCAGAGCGTCGCCCTGCTCACGCTCGAGAACCGCGGCACGTCCACGATCAGCTGTCGGGCTCGCCCGAGCTGCGGTTCCTCGGCGGCGACGGCTCACCGCTGGACCTCCCGATCCGCGAGGTCGACATCCCCGGCCCGCCGACGGGTGTCACGCTCAAGCCCGGCACCGCCGCGTTCGCCGGCGTCCAGTGGACCCTCGGCGACAAGGCCGACCCCGACGCGCTGGTCGCGAACAACTTCGAGCTGACCCCACCCGGGACCGCGGGCACGATCACCGTCGACCTGATCGGCACCGACGGGCAGAAGGTGCCGGTGCCGCAGTTCCCGATCAAGTCCGTGCGGGTCGGCACGCTCCAGCCGGCCCCACAGAGTGTGCTCGTGTTCTGACCGCAGAGGAGTCCACTGTGGACTCAGCCGGCCGCGACCAGGAGTTCCAGCGCCGTGGCGACCGACGCCAGCGAGGCGTCGTCGCGCGAGGCCAGGGCGACGACGAAAGCGCCTTGCACCAAGGCGAGCACGGCGTCGGCGAGCACCTCGGCCGGCTGGTCCTCGCGGACGTCGTGGCGGCGCTGGCCGGTGCGCAGCAGCTCGACGATCCGTCCTTTCCAGACACCCAGGTCCTCGGCGAGCTGCGCGCGGAACGCCTCGTGCCCCGCGGCCAGCTCCGTCGAGAGCTTGCCCGCCAGGCAGGCGCGCTCGTGGCGCGAACCGACGAACCGCTCGGCCATCGCGCGGAAGTAGCCCGACAGCAGCGCGGGGGTCGCGAGGTCGGCGCGGCCGCTCCACTCGCCGAGCTGGTCGAGCTGGAACTGCATGTACCGGGCGAGCACCTGCTTGGCGAAGGCTTCTTTCGACCCGAAGTGGTGGTAGAACGAGCCCTTCGGCACGCCGGAACCCTCGAGGATCCCGTCGATCGTGGTCCCGTGGAAGCCGTGGGCGTAGAGCTGGCGCATCCCTTCACGCAGCAGCTTCTCGCGGTGCGGGATGGTCGTCGACCCGGTCATGACGGCCGAGTCTAGACGAGCCGGTCCAGTGGCCCGGTCACGCCGCCCGCCGCAGGCCGGCGACGAGCAGGGACACCAGCCGGCGCGCGTCGTAGCGCTCGTCGTTTTCGGCGCCGATGCAGAGGTTGCCGACGCCGCGCAGGAGTTCGTAGGCCTGCACGTCGGCGCGGATCTCGCCGGACTCGGCCGCCGCGGTGAGCAACGCCGCGCACACCGGCAGCAGGCGGTCGAGGAAGTAGGTGTGCAGGGCCTCGAAACCGGCCTCGTCGGACTGCAGGACGGCGGCGAGGCCGTGTTTGGTGACCAGGAAGTCGACGAACAGCTCGATCCAGCGGCCCAGCGCGGCGTGCGGCGAAGGACTGCCGGCCAGCAGCGCCGGACCCGCCTCGGCGCACGCCTCGATCTGGTGGCGGTAGACGGCGATGATCAGGTCCGCGCGCGTCGGGAAATGACGGTAGATCGTGCCCATGCCGACGCCCGCCTTGGCGGCGATGTCGCGCACGGGCGCGTCGACCCCCGACGCGACGAACACGGCGGCCGCCGCGTCCAGCAGCGACGCCTCGTTGCGCCGGGCGTCCGCCCGTTTGGCGCGCGCCTCGTTCACCGGCAGCTCTCCCTCCTGAACGGAACAGTGTTCCGTTCAGGCCATGATGCCACGGCGGAGGCCTCAGACCGCGACCGAGCCGCCTTCGCGCCGGGCCTCGTACTCGACGATGGCGAGCTCGCCGGCCACCCGGATGTGCTCCTCGCACGCGCGGCGCGCCTCGACGGGATCGCGGTGCACCGCGGCGGCCGTGACGATCGCGCGCACCTCGCGCAGCGAAAGCTCGGCGCGCCGGTCGTCCACGAACGCGAAGTGCCGGAAGATGCTGATCCGCGAGTGGATGCCGCGCAGCTGGTCGGCCAGCACCGGGTTGTGGGCGCCTTCGAGCAGCAGGCGGTAGAACTCGTCCTTCTCCCGGCCCCGGGAGACCACGTCGCCGGCGGGGAACGCGGCCTCCATCCGGTCGAGCTGCTCGACCAGCGCCTTGGCGTCGTCGTCCGACGCCCGCTGGGCGAACTTCTCGCCCGCGAGGCCCTCGAGGTTCTGGCGCACCTCGTAGAGCGCCTCGATGTCCTCGGGCGTGAGGACCGTGACGATCGGCCCGCGATTGGGCCGCAGGGTGATGAGGCTTTCGGACTCCAGCTGGCGCAGGGCCTCGCGCACCACCGTGCGGGACACGTCGTACGCCTCGCACAGCGCGGTCTCGACGAGCCGCTCCCCCGGCTTGCGCACCCCGTCCAGGATCTCGCTCCGCAGCTGCCGGACGACCTGCTGGCGCAGCGGAGCGGCGTGCCGCTCGACGCTCATGAGCAGCAGACCTCGTTCCCGTTCGGTGAGTGACATCCCGGTTTCGGAACAGTTACCTTTGTGTTCACGCCCGCCCCCTCGTATGATTGTCTGATCGTATTACGATCCCCGCCACCCACCTTACTGCCGACGTCGCCAGCACCACCAGGGTCGGGGCGCCGGCGTGAGCCGTGCGCCGAGCCCGGACGCGACGGCCATCCCCAGGGAGTCCGACCGTGGCCCACGACGACGAAGACAGCCGCATCCAGCGCGCCAAGGACGAGTTCTTCGCCTCGCCGGCGCCCGAACGGTGGCACGACGTCGAGCTCATGAGCTCCTGGCAGCGCTCACAGCTCGCCATCGGCACCCCCGACATGGTCACCGACGTTCCGCACGTCGGCGAAGACCTGCTCGACGCGCATCTGCTCGAGGTCTTCCGCGCCCCGCTGGCCCGGTTCTCCGACAGCCTCGACGGCACGGGCCTGGCCGTGCTGCTCGCCGACTCCAGCGGCCGGATCCTGCAGCGCTGGTGCCACGACACGTCCGCGGCCGCCCACCTCGACCGGATCGGCACGTCGCGCGGTGCGGTGCTGGCGGAGAACGCCGTGGGCACCAACGGCGTCGGCACGGTGGCGGTCACGGGCAAGAGCGTGCAGATCCGCGGGGCCGAGCACTTCGCCGACTTGTACCGCAACGCCGTCTGCACCGGTGCGCCCGTGCTGCACCCGGCGACCGGGAAGCTGCTCGCCGTCGTCACGATCTCGTGCGACGTCCGCCCGGGCACCGACTTCCTGCGCCCGCTGCTGCGGTCCGTGACGACGCAGCTGGAGCAGCACGTGCTCGACGTCGAGCAGCCTTCGGCCCGGCACACGTTCAACGCCTTCCTCACCGCGACCCGCGCGCAGTCCGCGCCGGTGCTCGCGTTCGGGCCCGAGGGCCTGCTGATCCAGAACCCGCCCGCGGGCAGCCTGTCCACTCAGGACATCGGGCTGATCCGCGAGCTGTGCGACGACGGGGTGCGCGACGGCCAGCACTCCGTGCCGCTGTCGAACGGCCCGGCCACGATTTCCGTGACCAACCTCGACCCCGGCAACCGCATCGTGGTGCTGCTCCCCCGCGAGACACCGGCGCCCCGCACCGCACCGGCGCCCGAGCGGCCGCGGCGCGACGAGCTCGCCGGGCATTCGTCCGGCTGGCTGCGGGTCGCGCGTGAGGTGGCGGCGCACCGCGACGCGGGCACGCCGCTGATCGTCGCGGGCGAGCCGGGATCCGGGAAGACGTCGCTCGCGCTCGGCGCGCCGTTCCGGCCCGAGGTGCACGCGCGCGGCGGCCGGATCGTCGACGCCGCCGAGGCGCACGTGTCCGGCGCGCAGGCCTGGCTGCAGCACGTGGCCGGCCGGCTCGCCGGGGCCGAGCCCCTGGTGATCCGGGGTGTCGGGACGCTCGAGGAGAAGGTGCTCGCCGGGCTGCGGTCGGTGGTCGAGTCGACGCCGGCGAGCGGGCCCGTGGTGCTGACGCTGACCGGGGCCGACGAGGCGGCGGCCGAGGCGTTCGCGTTGAAGCTCGGCATCGCGCACCTGTGGGTCCCGCCGCTGCGCGAGCGGCCGCAGGACATTTCCGTGCTGTGGCACGCGTTCGCACTCGCGGCCGCGCCCGGCACGGGGCTCGCGCCGAGCCGCGAGACGCTCGAGCTGATGCGCGCCTACCACTGGCCCGGCAACGTCCGCGAGCTGAAGACGGTGTTCACGCAGGCGGTCAAGAGCCGCGGCAAGGGCCCGGTCGAGCCGGCCGACCTGCCGCGCGCCCTGCAGAAGGCGCAGCCGCTCACCATGATCGAGCGCATGGAGCTGGAGGCGATCCAGCGGGCGCTGCAGGAGGCGGGCGGCAACCGCGGCAAGGCGGCCGAGATCCTCGGCATCTCGCGCGCGACCGTGTACCGCAAGATGAAGGCCTACCGGCTCACGGCCTGACCGGAGTCGGCCGCGAGCCGGCAGGGCCCGGTTCACCGTCAGACCGCCGCGGCCACGGGCCGGGGCCGGCGCAGCCGGCGCACCAGCACGGGCACGAGCTCGCGGGCCAGCACCACCGCCACGAGCACCACGGACTGCGCCACCAGCTGCGTCGAGTCGGGCCAGCCGACCGCGCGCAGCAGCTGGCCGAGCTGCGTCAGGAACAGCGCCGCGGCGCCTGAGGCGACCACGCTCGCGAGCCCGCCCGTGAGCGCCGTGCCGCCTAGCACCACGGCCGCGACCGTGGGCAGGAGGTACGAGTCGCCGAGGAACAGCGGTGGCGTTTTCGTGTAGCCGGCCAACAGGACGCCGGCCAGGCCGTAGCAGAGACCGGCGAACCCGTAGGCGAGCAGTTGCAGCGCCGGCACGCGGATGCCGGTCGCGGCGGCCGCGCGTTCGCTGACGCCGACGGCGGTGAGGCGCCGGCCGAACGTCGAGCGCTGCGCGAGGACCCCGGTGACGCCGACGACCACGATCGCGATGAGCGCCGTGTTCGGGACGCCGCCCGTACGGTCGAGCGCGAACTGGTTGAGCGACTGCGGCGCGCCCGCCGGGGTTCCGCCGGCCAGCGCGAACACCGTGCCGAGCAGCACGGCGTTCATGCCGAGCGTGACGACGAGCGGCATCACCCGGAACACGGTCACCAGCAAGCCGTTGACCAGGCCCGCCAGCGCCGGGCCCAGCACGCCGGCGACGACGGCCGCGAACACGGGCCAGCCGTGGTTCTGCGGCAGCCCGGTGCCGAGCGCCGCGGCGAGCGCGATCATGCCCGGTACCGACAGGTCGAGCCCGCGCTGCTGCACCACGAGCGTCTGCCCGGCCGCGGCGATCGCGAGGACCGCCGCGAACGGCAGCATGCTCAGGATCGGCGCCGCACCGAGGCTGCCGGGGGCCACGAGCGGGCTGATCGCGAACAGGACCACGCACGCGACCCAGATCGCGGTGGACCGGCCGCCGACCAGGCGGGTCCGGAACCGGTCCACTCCGGACGGTGTGCTCACACCCGGCTCCTTCCGCCGCGCAGCCGGGCGTACAGCAGGGCCGCGCCCAGCGTGATGAGCCCCGGCAGCCAGTACGACCAGGCCTGCGAGAGCCCGAGGAACGGCGACGCCGTCACCAGCTGCTGCACGAGCAGCGCCGCCGCCAGCACGCCGAGGAACGACCCGCGCCCGCCGAACACGCTCGCCCCGGCGAGCACGACGATCGTGATCGACGAGAGCGTGTAGGTGAGGCTCGGACGCCCGTCGCCGATGCCGATCTGCGCCATCACGATCACCGCCGCCGGGAAGCACAGCAGGGCCGAGGCCACGTAGGACAGCAGCTGCGTGCGGCCCACGCGGATGCCGAGCTGTTCGGCGGCCGTGCGGTTCGATCCGGCCGCCCGCAGTTCCACGCCCCAGCGCGAGCGCCGCAGCGCCCACTCCAGTGCCAC
Organism: Amycolatopsis sp. NPDC051903; assembly: GCF_044452505.1. Lineage (NCBI taxonomy): Bacteria > Bacillati > Actinomycetota > Actinomycetes > Pseudonocardiales > Pseudonocardiaceae > Amycolatopsis > Amycolatopsis sp. NPDC051903. The sequence goes on from NZ_JBITBT010000002.1 coordinate 665,994, forward strand.
GATCAGCACCACCGCGCCGATCGTGACGACCGGCAGGACACCGACGCGCAGGGAGATCTGCGCGGTGACGCCGTCGGGGAACACGCCGCCGGGGGTGCTGCGCAGCGTGAGGTACACCCCTTGCAGTGCCATGTAGGTCGCCAGGGTGGCGACCACGGCGTTGACGCGGAACTTGGTGACGAGCACGCCGTTGACCACGCCGACGAGCAGCGCGGCGCCGAACATCAGCGCGTAACCGATCCCCGCCGGTCCCCCGGCGACGACCCAGAACGACGCGATCACCACCAGGAGCCCGATGAGCGGCCCGACCGACAGGTCGATGCCCGCGCCGAGCACCACCACGTGCTGCGCCGTGCCGACGAGGATCAGCGGGGCCGCGGCGAACAACAGGTTGTACAGGTTGAACTCCGAGAAGTAGCTCGCGCTCCCGCTGCCGACGACGAGCCCGAGCAGGAGGAACACCAGCGTCAGCACCGCGGCCGGGGTGTGGTCGCCGCGCAGCCACCGGTGCGCGGTGAGCCACCGGCCCGCCCGCGCCGCGACGCGCGCCCGGACCGTGGTGGCCGTCAGCGCCGCCTGCGTGATCGCGGCCTCCTGAACCTCGTCGCCCGCCAGCTCAGCGACGATCGAGCCGCGGGACATGATGAGCACGCGATCGCAGAGCCCTTCCAGCTCGACGCCGTCCGACGACAGCAGCACCACGGCCGCACCGGCGTCGGCCGCTTCGCGCAGGATGCGGTAGATGTCCACGCGCGCACCCGCGTCGACCCCCTGCGTCGGCTCCTCGGCCAGCAGCAAGCGCGGCTGCGCGAGCAACGCCCGCGCCAGCACGACTTTCTGCTGGTTGCCGCCCGAAAGCGCGGAGATCGGCGTCGCGACCCCGGGGGTCTTCACGCCGAGCCGGTCGACTTCGGCGCGCGCGACCGCTTCGACGCGCCGGCTCGACACCAGTCCCGCGGTGGCGACGTCCTCGAGCGTGGCCAGCACGGTGTTCTCCCCGACCCCGAGCGGGCCGAAGACACCTTCGCCGTGCCGGTCGGCCGGGACGTAGACCGCACCGGCCCGGGCGGCCGAGGCGTTGCTGCCCAGCCGCACGGGCCGGCCGGCGACGCGCACCGTCCCGGTGGCCGGTCCGAGCCCGGCCAGCGCGCGCAGGACCGAGCTCTGCCCGTTGCCCTGCACCCCGGCCAATCCGACGATCTCCCCCGGCCGCACCGTGAACGCCACTTCGGAGAAGTCCGCGCCGGACAGGCCCGCCACGCGCAGCAGCTCGGTGTCGCCGGTGCCGCCGCCCTTGGGCGGGAACACCGTTTCCAGCGCCCGGCCGATCACGCGCTCCACGATCTGCTGTTCGTCCACTTCGGACGCCGCGAACGTGCCGCGCACGGCGCCGTCGCGCAGCACCGTGATCCGGTCGGCGATGAGCTTCACCTCGGGGATCCGGTGCGAGATGTACACGACGGCCGCGCCGGCGCGCACGCATTCGCGGACCCGGTCGAACAGCGTCTCGACCTCGTCGAGGCTGAGGTGCTCGGTCGGTTCGTCGAGGATCAGCACCTTCGGCCCGAGCGCGAGCGCCTTCGCGATCTCGACCACGAACCGCTGCTCCACGCTCAGCTCCGCCACGCGGCTGCGGGCGCGGATGCCCATGCCCCACGGGTCGAGCTGGTCCTGCGCCCACGCCGGAGCCCGGCGCAGCCCGCCGACGCGCCCGTAACCGACCGCCACGGCCATGTTCTCCGCGACCGTCAGGTCGGGCAGCAGCGCGGGTTCCTGGCGCACGATGCCCAGGCCCAGCTCCCGGGCCCGCTGCGGCGAGGCCGACGCGAGCGCCTCGCCGCCGATGACGACCGTGCCCGCGTCGGGGGCCAGCACCCCCGACGCGACGGCCATCAGCGTGGACTTGCCCGCACCGTTCTCACCGACCAGCGCGTGGACCTCACCGGGCCGGATCTCCAGGTCGACGCCGGTCAGCGCCTTGACCGGGCCGAACGACTTCGAGATCGAGGTCAGGGCCAGTGCGGCGGGCGCCGCCACGGCCACGGCGGGATCTTCGACCAGCGGTGCTTCGAACTTCGTCATGGTGTTGCGTCCCTCGCTCCTGCCGGCGGCCGGGTGGTCACTTGAACAGCGCCTGCAGGTCCGAGACCGACAGCCCCGAGGAAAGGATCGCGTCCGGCGGCAGCGACTTCTCGCACTTCGGCTGCTTGGCCGGGTCGGTCGAGTCCTCGATGATCTTGAGGTCGTAAGTGGACGGTTCGTCGTCCGCGATGCCGTTGGCGGCCGCGAGTCCCTTGTGGAGGGCGACGGTCACGATCCAGTTGCGCGAGGACTCCGTGGCGATCTGGTAGCTCGGCTGGCTCGCCTTGTACTGGTACCAGAGGCAGCCGAACTCGTTGGAGTCGTTGGCCGACCACACCGGCAGCGGCTTGCCGGCCGCGATGAAGGCGCGCACCCCGCCGACGGAGCCGCCGCCGTAGTCCGAGACGATCCCGTCGATGGGGCCGTACTTGGTGATGAGCCCGGCCACGACCTGCTGGGTCTTGCCCGGTTCCCAGTCGGTGGCCACGGGACCGTCGGTGTTGAGCAGCTTCACGTCCGGGTGCTTCTTCACCGCGTCGAGCACGCCCTGGTACACGCCCTGGGAGTAGGAGTTGCCGGCGATACCGCCGAGCATCACCAGGTTCCCCTTGCCGTGCATGGCGTTCACGGTCCACTCCGCGAGCGCCGAGCCGTAGGTCTTGATGTCCTCGGACACGAAGTCCACGTAGTCCTTGCCCGGCGTGCCCCCGGGTGAGCCGACGAACGGCACGACCTTCACGCCGGCCGCGGTCGCCTTCTTGATCGTCGGCAGCAGCGCTTCGCCGCCGTCGACGAAGGTGACGATCACGTCCACCTTCTGCGCGACGAGGGAATTGAGATCCGAAATCGCCTTCTGCGTGTCACCTTGCGCGTCGGTGTAGAGCACCTTGGTGATGTTCGGGCACTTCGCGGCTTCTTCTTCGAACAGTTTGCGCGTGATCTTGCGCCACGAGTTGCCGCCGAACCCGTCGGCGAACGCGACGGTCAGCGGTTTGGTGCCGCAGAACTTCTTCACGTCCTGGATCTGGTCCTGGGTGCCCACCACCCCGACCTTTTGCTGCTGCGCCGCGTTGCTCGCGTCGCCGCTGCCGGAGCCCGCGGGCGCACCCGTGGCACAGCCGCCGAGCAGCAGTGCCGCCGAAAGCGCCACCAGCGCGTTCCTCTTCTTGATCGCCATTGTTCGCCTTCCCGATTTTCCGCCCCCGAGTCGGCAAAAGTGTCAGTCACCACAGGTGTGCCGGCGCCGGTCACTCTGAGACTCCGGCGTGTCAATTTGACACATCCGGTTCTTTTCCCACCGAATGCGCACGCGGCTCGTCCGATTTCACCCCACCGCTTCCGGCGTAGTCTCCTCGTGTCCGCGAACCCGGCGGCCGCCGTCGCCCGACAACCGGGGAGGACCGGTGCAGCGAGAAACCGACGACGATCCCGCCGTCGTCACCGGCGAGGCCGGCGACGTCCGCGGGGTCTTCGAGGAGATCCCGATCCTGCTGATCGGTATGGCCGGGCCCCGCCACGAGGTGATCGCGGTGAACGCCGCCTACCGCACGACGATGGGCCGCGACCGGCTGGTGGGCACGTCGGTGTACGACGCCTTCCCCGAAGTGGTCGGCCAGCACCTGTTCGAGATGCTCGACCGGGTGTACGCGACCGGCGTCCCGCAGGTGGCCCGGGCCTGGCGGTTCCAGTACGAGCGCGAACCCGGTTCCGGCGTGCTCGACGAGGCGTACTTCGACTTCACGGTGTCACCGCGGGTGGACGAGCACGGCACCGTCGTCGGTCTCACGTGCTACAGCGTCGACACGACGGAGCAGGTCCTCGAGCAGCGGCGGATGCAGCGGCAGGCAGCGGAGGCCGAACAGCGCTACGAGCGGGCGCGTGACGTGATCACCGCGTTGCAGTAGCAGTTGCTCCCGCCCGGACTGCCGGTGCTGCCCGCGGTCCGCATCGCGGGCAGCTACCTGCCGGCCGACAGCGAGACCGGCGCGGGCGGCGACTGGTTCGACGCGGTCCCGCTTTCCGGCGGCCGGGTCGCGCTGGTCGTCGGCGACGTCGTCGGGCACGGCGTGGCGGCGTCGGCGGCCATGGGCCAGCTGCGGGCGCTGCTGCACGACCGGCTCGACGAAACCGGCGACGTCCTGGCCGCGATCGGCGCGGCCGAACGGATGGCCCGCCGCGAACGCCGCGCGCACGCCGCGACCGTGTGCGTGGTCGTGCTCGACCCCGCCGACGGCACGCTGTCGGTCTGCTCGGCCGGCCACCCGCCGCCGCTCGCCGTGAACGGGGACGCCGGTCGCTACCTGCCGGCGGGACGCAGCGGCCCGCTGGGCACGGGGGCCGGCTACACCGTCACCACGGACCGCCTCGGACCCGGCGAGGTGGTGCTGCTCTACAGCGACGGCATCGTCGAGCGTCCCGGGCGCGCCCCGGCCGCGGCCACGGTCGAGCTGGCGCAGGTCGCCACGCACAGCGTGGCCGGCCGGGCCTTCGAACACCCGGACCTGTCCACTGTGGAGAGACTCTGCACGCAGACCCTCGAACTGCTCGTGCGCGAGACCGGGCACAGCGACGACATCACCCTGCTCGCCGCGCAGCGCGTGAGCCCGCCGGCGCCGCTGCGGCTGTCGCTGGCGGCCGACCTGGGCGCTCTGCGCCCCGCCCGGGAGGCCGTCGCGAAATGGCTCCACGAACACGACGCGGGTCACGCGGACGTCGAAGCGCTCGCGCACGCGATCGTGGAACTGGTCACCAACGCCGCCGAGCACAGCCACCCCGACACGCTCGACGGCACCGTGACCATCACCGCCGAACTCGGGACCGACGGCGTCGCGCGGTTGGGTGTGGCCGACGACGGCCGCTGGCGCGAGCGGGCGCGCCCCGGCAGTGAAGAGTTCCGCCGCGACCACGGCCTCGGGCTCGCCATGACCCGCACCCTCGTCGACGAGCTCGTGATCGATCGCGGCGAGCACGGCACCACCGCGACCGTGCACCGCCGGCTGGCGCACCCGGCGCGGCTGATCACCACCGACGAGATCCACCACGGCGAGCCGCGCCGGCCCGAGCCGGCGCCCGAGGTGCTGGTCCTGCTCGACCAGCCCCACGCCGCGGGCAACCGCGTCGCCGTCCACGGCCCGCTCGACGCGACCAGCTGCGGCCGGCTCGCCGGCGAACTGCACCGGCTCACCCTCGGCGGCACCCACGAGCTCACCGTCGACCTGACCTCGGTGAGCCACCTGGCCAGCGCTGCGGTGGCGGTCCTGCACCGGGCCGCCGCGGACGGGCGGTCACCGGGCGACGCGAGCGCCGGCGGCGCCGTGCGGCTCTACGCTCCGGCCGGCAGCGTCGCGCACCACGTGCTCACGCTCGTCGACCTGCCGCACACCACCACCGACCCCGGCGCCGGGCCCTGACCGGCCGCCGGACGTCAGCCCTCCCGGCGCAGCGCGGCCCGCAACCGCATCAGCCGCTCGTCGCGCCAGCTCACGCGAGCGTCCCATTCGGACAGTGGCACGAGGGCCCGCCGCTGCTCCGTCGCGAGCGCGACGAGGTCGTCGGTCCACGGGTCGTGCTGGCCGCGTTCCGCACCCATGCGCGCGTACGCCGGGCCCATCCGCGCCGCGTGCGCCTCGATGCCGCCGCGGGTGTTGAGATCGACGGTCTCGAAGGGCCCGAGCACGCTCCAGCGCAGGCCGAGCCCGCTGCGCACCACCTCGTCGATGTCGTCGACCGACGCGACGCCGTCGCGCAGCAGGCAGTACGCCTCCCGCAGCAGCGCGCCCTGCAGGCGGTTGAAGACGAACCCCTCGACCTCCCGGCGCACCAGCACGGGTTTCAGCCCGGCCCGCTCGTACACCTCGCGGGCGCGGGCGAGGATCTCCGGGCGCGTGTCGGGCGCGGGGATCAGCTCGACCACGGGCAGCAGGTACGGCGGGTTGCCCGGGTGGGCGCCGAGCACGCGCCCACCCAGGCCCGTGCCGAACGAGCTCGGGACCAGGGCCGAACTGGAGCTGGCGAGCACCGTCTCCGGGCCGGTGCGCGCGGCGAGCTCCGCGAACAGCGCCCGTTTCACGGCCACGTCCTCGGGCGCGCACTCCTGCACCAGCGCCGCGCCGGCGACCGCGTCGGCGAGGTCCTCGTGGTACGAGATCTCCCCGAGCTTCTCGGGCAGCAGGCCGTGTTTTCCGAGCAGCGCCACGCGGTCGTCGACGGCCGCGCGGGCGCGGTCGAACGCCGCCGCGTCGGCGTCCCACGCTCGGACCGGGACGCCGGCGAGGGCGAAGAGCACCAGGAACCCCACGCCGATCGCCCCGGTGCCGACCACCGCGACGGGCCGGTCCGTCACAGCTCCCACCACGTGCGGTCGTCGGCGTACCCGCGTTTGAGGATCTCGACGATCGCGGCCTCGCTGAGGTCGCGCGGGTTGTTGGCCGTCAGCCGCGTGGCCAGCATCGCCTGCTCGGCCACGTAGGTGAACTGGTCGGGTTCGAGACCCAGGTCGCGCAGGTTCAGCGGCACACCGAGGACACCGAGGATCTCCTCCATCCGCTCGATGGCCGCGTGCGCCCGCGCGGTCTGCGACAGCGCCGGATCGGTGATCCCGAACGCCACGCCGATCTCGGCGAACTCCGCCTCCCGCACCGGCAGGTTGAAGCGCATCACGTACGGCAGCAGCGCGCCGACGCCGAAGCCGTGCGCGGTGTGCGTGAGCGCGCCGATCGGTGACTGGATCGCGTGCGCGCCCGCCGTGCCCGCGGTGTTGATGGCCATGCCCGCGCTCAGCGCGCCCAGCATCGTGTCGGTGCGCGCGGCCAGGTCCGAAGGGTCCTTCGCCACGCGCTCCAGCGAGCTGTTGAGCAGCGTGAACCCGCGCAGCGCGTACATGTCCGTGAGCACGTTCTTGCCGGCGTAGAGGTGCCGGTCCAGGTGCCCGGGGTCCGGGTGCTTCTCCCGGCCGGTGAACGATTCGACCAGGTGCGACAACGCGTCCGCGCCCGTCGCCGCGGTCAGGCCGGGCGGGCAGGTGAGCGTGAGCTCGGGGTCGACGACCGCGGCGCAGGGCTCGAGGTACGGGCTCGCGACGCCGACCTTCATGCCCTTGTCCGCGTCGTAGACCACCGCGATGCAGGTGACTTCGGCGCCGGTGCCGCCCGTGGTCGGCACGGTCACGAGCGGCAAGCCCGGGCCTTCGACGAGGTTCTCCCCGTAGAGGTCGGCGACGTTCCCGCCGCGCCGCAGCATGATCGACGCGACCTTGGCGAAGTCGAGGCAGCTGCCGCCGCCCACGCCGAGCACCACGTCGATCTCACCGCCGTCGACTTCGGCGAGCAGCGCTTCGACGTTCTCGCGCGGCAGGTCCGGTTCGACGCGCGAGAACACCCGCACGTCGAGCCCCTGGGCGCTCAGCGAGTCGCGGATGCCGGCGAACTCGGCGCTGCCGGCCATCCGCTCGTCCGTGCACACGAGCACGGTGCTGCCCAGCGGTTCCAGCAGGTACGGCAGCTGGGCGCGGCGCCCGGGTCCGAACAGGACCGTCTTCGGCTGGCGCAGCAGCCCCAGTGCTCCGGTGCTCATTCGCCTGCCTCCTCTTCGTTCACGGTCACGGCCAGGTACTTCGGCTCCAGGAACTCGTAGATGCCGTCGTGCCCGCCCTCGCGGCCCAGCCCCGACTCCTTGACCCCGCCGAACGCGGCGGCCGGGTCGGCCATGATGCCGCGGTTGATGCCGACCATGCCGAAGTCGAGCCGTTCGGCGATCGCGAACGCGCGCGACAGGTCCCGGGTGAACAGGTACGACGCGAGCCCGTAGGTCGTGTCGTTGGCGAAGGCCAGCGCCTCGCGCACGGAGTCCACGGTGAACAGCGCGGCGACCGGCGCGAACAGCTCCTGGTTGCACAGCGCGGGATCCGCTTCGCCCAGCCGCAGCACGGTCGGCTCGTAGAAGTTGCCCGCCGACTCCACGCGCCGGCCGCCGGCGAGCAGTTCGGCGCCGGCCGCGGTGAACGTGTCCACGAGCGACTGCACGCGCTCCAGCTGCACCGGCGTGATGATCGGGCCGACGTCGACGCCGTCTTCGAACCCGTCGCCGATCTTCAGCGTCTTCGTGGCGGCCACGAACTTCTCGGTGAACTCCTCGGCGATGGCGCGGTGCAGGATGATCCGGTTCGCCGCCACGCACGCCTGGCCCGCGTTGCGGAACTTGCACGCGATGGCCTCGCGCACGGCCAGGTCCACGTCGGCGTCGTCGAGCACCACGAACGGGCCGTCGCCGCCGAGTTCCATCGAGGAGTTCACGATGTGCTTGGCCGCCTTGGCCAGCAGCAGGCTGCCGACGCCGGTCGAGCCGGTGAAGCTGATCTTGCGCAGCCGCGGGTCGGCGAGCACCGCGTCGGACACGGCCGCGGAGTCGGTGGTGTGCACGAGGTTCACCACGCCGGGCGGGAACCCGGCGTCGTGCAGCGTCCGCACGAACAGGGCCGCGGTGAGCGGGGTCTCCTTCGCCGACTTGACCACGGCCGTGCACCCGGCCGCGAGCGCCGCGCCGCCCTTGCGCGCCACCATCAGCAGCGGGAAGTTCCACGGCGTCACGAGGAAGCTCGGGCCCACCGGCTGGTGGGTGGTCACCACGCGGTAGCCGCCCGGCGAACCGGGGGCGAAGGTGCCGTGCAGGTGCGCGATCTGCTCGGCGTACCAGAGGAAGAAGCCCGCCGACAGCGCGAACTCCCCCGCCGCTTCGGCGCGCGGCTTGCCGCTCTCGAGCACCATCACGTCCGTGAACGCGTCGGCCCGCTCGAGCAGCAGCGCGTGGGCCCGGTGGAGCAGCGTCGCGCGCCGGCGCGGCGACCAGTGCCGCCACGCGTCCTGTGCGGCGACCGCGTGCTCCAGCGCGGCGAGCGCGTGGTCCGGGCCACCGTCGGCGACCTCGGCCAGCACCTGGCCGGTGCTCGGGTTGAGCACCTCGAACGTGCGGCCCGGGTGGGTCCACTCGCCGTTCAGGTACAGCCCGAGCGGGACCTCGTGCCCGGCGAAGACCCCGGCCGGGGATTCGGCCAGTGCGGTCATGGTTGTCGTCCTTTCTCGGCGCGCTCAGCGCGCGGTGTAGCCGCCGTCGACGGGGAGGTTCACCCCGGTGACCCAGGAGGCTTCGTCGGAGGCGAGGTAGAGCACGGCGTAGGCGACGTCGATCGGGCGGCCGAGCCGGCGCAGGGACTGGTTGGCGGTCATCATGCGCTCGTACGCAGGCAGCCCGCCCTCGTACGCGGCGGCGATACCCTCCACCAGCGGCGTGAGCACGGTGCTCGGGTGCACGGAGTTCACGCGGATGTCGTACTTGCCGTACATCGCCGCGTCCTGTTTGGTCTGCATCGTCACCGCGCCCTTGGCCACGTGGTAGGGCGTGAACTCGTCGTTGCCCACCAGGCCGTAGATCGAGGAGTAGTTGACGATGCTGCCGCCGCCGTTCGCGATGAGGTGCGGCACGGCGTGTTTGGTCGAGAAGAACACGCCCTTCACGTCGACCGCGAAGAGCTGGTCCCACTCGGCCTCGGTCACCTCGTGCGTCGGCTTGTCCACGCCGATCACGCCGGCGCAGTTGACGAGCACGTCGAGCTTGCCGAAGTGCGCCGCGATCTCGTCGTACGCGCGCTCGATGGAGCTCTCGTCGCGCACGTCGACCTGCCAGAAGCGCGCGGCGGCCCCGATTCCGGCCGCGGCCGCCGCGCCGTTGGCCGCATCGACGTCGGTGAGGGCGACCTGCGCGCCCTCCGCGGCGAACAGCTCCGCCGTCGCCCGGCCCATCCCGGACGAAGCGCCGGTGACGATCGCCGTCTTGCCCGCCAAGCGGGGCATGGGAATCCCTCCTGGTCAGGCGTTGGCGGTCTCGGACACGAACCCGGGGTAACCGGCGTCGGCGACCTCCGCGCAGCGGCGGAAGTACGCGTCCGCCCCTCCCATGTAGACGTTGAACTCCAGCGGTTTGCCCGGGATGTTCGCGCCGATGAACCACGCGTTGGCCTTGGCGCCGCTGGCCATGATCGTCGCCGAGCCCGCGCGCCGGACCTCGTCGGCCCACTCGCGCTCGGCCTCGGCCGTGGACTCGAGCCGCTCGATGCCGTGCTCGCGGGCGTACTCGACGGCGTCGGCGATCCAGCCGACCCCGGCCTGGATGGCCACCGGGAGGTTCGCGTAGGGCGTCTGCGGACCGAGGATCATGAAGAAGTTCGGGAACCCGTGCACGGAGACACCGAGGTTGGTCTTGAGGCCGTCGGCCCAGTGCTCGCGCAGGACCTCGCCGCCGCGGCCGACGATGTCGATGCGCGTCAGCGTGCCGGTCATCGCGTCGAAGCCGGTGGCGAAGATGAGCACGTCCAGTTCGTAGGGCCGCCCGCCGACGACGATGCCCCGCGGCGTGATCTCGTCGATCGGCGCGGACTTGATGTCGATCAGGTGGACGTTTTCGCGGTTGTAGGCCTCGTAGTAGCCGTGGCCGCCCGGCGGGCGCTTGCCGTTGAACGGGTAGTCCTTGGGGCACAGCAGTTCCGCGGTCGCCGGGTCGGTGACGGTCTCGCGGATCTTGCGCCGGATGAAGTCCGACGCGTGGTCGTTGGACTCCTGGTCCACGGCGAGGTCGTTGAACGTTTCGAGCATGAAGTGGAAGCCGCCCTCGGCCCAGCCCTGCTCGAACACCCGCTCGCGCTCTTCGGGGCTCGCGTCCTTCGCGCCGAGTTCGGGCTTCACGAACGGCACGGCGAACCCGTGGTCGAAGGCCCGCTCGAAGCTCTCGTCGTAGTTCTCCTTGACCTCGGCCATCCACTCCTCGTCGACCACGCGGTTGGAGCTCGCGACGACGTAGTTCGGCGTGCGCTGGAACACGAACAGCTCACCCGCGGTCTCGGCGACCACCGGCACGAGCTGCACACCGGACGCGCCGAGCCCGATCACGCCCACGCGCTTGCCCCGCAGGTCGACCTCGCGATCCCGCGGCCAGCGCGAGGTGTGGTAGCTCTCGCCGGCGAACGTGCTCGCACCCGGGATGTCGGGCAGGTTCGGCGCCGACAGCACACCCATGCCACTGACCAGGTACTTCGCGGTGAGCGCCGGCCCGTCGGCGGTGGTGACCGTCCAGGTGTTGGCCGCCTCGTCGTACACCGCCTTCTCGACGGTGGTGCCGAACCGGATGTCCTTGTACAGGTCGAGGCGGCGCGCGACGAACTCCAGGTACGCCTTCACCTCCGGCTGCGCCGGGTAGCGCTCCTTCCAGGTCCACTCCTCGCGGACCTCCTTGGAGAAGGAGAACGAGTAGTAGTAGAACTCGCTGTCCGTGCGGGCACCCGGGTAGGTGTTCCAGTACCAGGTGCCGCCGACGCCGTCCGCGGAGTCGAGCACGACCGTGCGCAGGCCGAGCTGGGTGAAGTGGTGCAGCATCGCGAGGCCCGAGAAACCGGCGCCGATCACGATGGCGTCGAAGCTGGTGTCCTGTGTGGACGGCATGGTGGTCCCTTCTAGCGTGGTGGAAAAAGGTCAGCGGCCCGCGCGGTACCAGTCCGCGATGGTCCGGATCTCCTGGTCCGCCCGCGGGTGGCGGCCCGCCAGGAACGGGTAGACGTGCTGCATGCCCTCGCCGACGACGAACGTGACGTCCACGCCGCACTTGGTCGCCAGTGCGTGGAACCGCACGCTGTCCTCGTAGAGCGATTCGGTGTCCGCGGCGCTGAGGTACAGGCGCGGGAAGCCGGAGAGGTCGGCGTGGAGCGGGTTCACGAGCGGGTCGGTGGGGTCGGCGCCGCCGCTGAGGTAGCGGTCGATGTTGGCCTGCAGGCCCTCGCGGGCGATGAGGAAGTCGGTGGCGTCGTTGGTTTCGATCGTGGTGCCGGTGTTCTCCATGTCGAGCCACGGCGAGAGCGTGATGACCTGCGAAGGCAGCTCGCGGCCGAGGTCACGCAGCTTCAGCACGGTGGCCACGGCGAGGTTGCCGCCGGCGCTGTCGCCGACCGGCGTGATGTCCTGCACGCGGTGGCCGCGGGCCACCAGCGCGTCGAAGGCCCGCACGCCGTCCTCGAGCGCCGCGGGGTATGGGTGCTCGGGCGCGAGGCGGAAGTCGGCGACGAACGCGGTGGCACCACAGGCTTTCGCGAGGTGGCCGGCGAGTTTCCGGTGGCTGGCCGAGGAACCGAGGGCGAACCCGCCGCCGTGGAAGAACAGCAGCACCTGGTCGCTGTCGGCGCCCTCGGGGGTCACGAACACACCCGGCACGCCGCCGAGCTCGGTGTGGGCGTAGGTCACGCCTTCGGGCTCCGCGGTCGCGCGCTGCCAGTCGTCGAAGACGATCCGCAGCAGCTCCACCGACATGTCCGGGTGGCGGTTCATCTCGACCGCCCACCCGGCGTAGATCTCGCTGAGCAGGTCCGTCGGCTCGTGCAACGTCATGGGCTCTCCTGGAGGGGATTCCCGCTTCAGCAGCGAGGTCGCAGGGGTTTCCGGCACCTGTCCGGCCGCCGGTTCCCCCAGCATCACCACGGCGGCGGCCCCTGCCACGCGGTGTCGCAAAATGACACATCCCCGTCTCACACTGAGCGACCGGGCGGCCCCCGCGACGGGCGAAGCTGGGCGAACACCATTCGAGCTTCGAGCGAGGAACCATGAACCGACTGCAGGGCAAGGTCGCCCTCGTCACCGGCGCCGGCCGCGGGATCGGCCGCACCATCGCCGACACCTTCGCCCGCGAAGGCGCCACCGTGATCGCCACCGGCCGCAGCGAGGCGAACGGCTTCGCCGACGGCGTCGAGTACCACCGGCTCGACGTCTCCAGCGACACCGACTGGGCCCGCGTCGTCGGCGAGGTCACCGACCGCCACGGGCGCGTCGACGTGCTGGCCAACAACGCCGGCGTGATCGCCTACGAATCGCTGCACGAGCTCACGGTCGAGTCGTGGCAGCAGGTCGTGGCCGTCAACCAGACCGGCGTGTGGCTCGGCATGCGCGAGGTCGTGCCGCACATGCAGCGCGCCGGCGGCGGGTCGATCATCAACGTCTCGTCGATCTGGGGCAGCGTCGCGGTGGCGGGCGCCCACGCCTACCACGCGACCAAGGGCGCGGTGCGCAACATGTCGAAGAGCGCGGCGATCACCTACGCGCGCGAGAACATCCGCGTCAACTCATTGCACCCCGGCTTCATCCGCACCCCGCTCACCGAAGCGCAGGACCCGGAGATCAACGAGTTCGTGATCGGCCAGACCCCCATGGGCCGCGCCGGCGACCCGCAGGAGGTCGCGAACGGCGCGTTGTTCCTGGCCAGCGACGAATCCAGCTTCGTGACGGGTTCGGAGCTCGTCGTGGACGGCGGCTACCTGGCTCAGTGAGGCGGCGGCTCGGCCTGCAGGCTCCCCGCGGGCAGCCGGTCGACACCCCAGCTGCGCTCGACGTAGCCGAGGATCCGCGCCACGTCCTCGTCGGGGACCTTCTCGGGTTCGCCGTGCTCGAGCGGGTCGACGTGGAAGATGTAGAGCCGGGACGCGAACTGGTCGAACGGCAGCGAGGCCTCGCCGAACCGCTCTCCGTTGCCCGCCGTGGACACCACCACGCCGTCGCCCCAGTCCTGCCCGCTGTCGTTGTTGGGGTTGAAGAAGTACACGCGCATCACGTCCTGCGGGTCCGGCGCGACCCGCAGGATCGTGATCGCGTGCCAGCCGACGTAGCGCGCCGCGCTGTCGGTGACGGCGATCCCGGCCGGCTGCGGGTGGATCAGCGGCTGGTCGCCGTTGTAGGCCGGGTGGTAACTCGCGTGGAAGTGGCGCACGAACTCGTCGAGGTCGATCAGGTTGCCGGTGGCGACGTCGACGTTGATGTGGAACCCGCGAAACGCCCACCAGCCGTGGAACTCGGGGTTGACCCAGCGGTGCGGGTCACCGGGCCGGTCGACGCAGCGCCGGCCCATCTCGGCGTAGATCCGGTCGAGGTGGGGCACCACCAGCAGCGACACGGGATCGAGGTCCATGGGCAGTTTGCGCGCCACGCCGCCCTCACTCTCGCGCGACGAGATCGGCTGCCCCTCGAAGTGCATCGTGACCTCGTCGTCGCGCGCGGCCCACACGACCACCTGCAGCAGGTAGTCCGGGTCGTTGGCCGCCCACATCGACAGCGCGCGCGCCGACTGGCAGGTCGGGTTGTCGCCCTGGCCCACCCCGAGCGGCAGGCCCAGCATCGACAGCACGCCCGCGGTCAGCCGCGCCTTCGCGTCCGGCTCGGCGCCGAACACCGACGTCAGCCGCTCGCGCGCGGCCGGCCCGAGCGTCAGCGCCAGCTGGCGCCACAGCGCGGGCACCACCGGTGGCTCGTGCAGGATGCCGCGGTCGAGCAGCAGCGCGAGCCCGTAGACGCACTGCGCGGTCTGCGGGTGCACCGCCTCCTCGATGAGCTGGTGCACGAGGTCGCGGTAGCGCAGCAGGCAGTTGCGGCCGGTGTCGGACAGCCCGAGCGCCTCGGCCACGAGGTAGTCGCCCTCGTGGCGCACGAACCGCAGCAGCTCCGCGTGGTAGGGCGAAACCAGCCCGGTGTCGTGCATCGCCCGGGCGAAGCCGGACGCCTCGTACTGCAGGCCGCCGGCGTCCATCGCCTCGAGCCGCGAGCGGAAGACGTCGAAACCGGGGTCTTCCCGGCACGCCTCGGTGGTCCCGAACAGGCTGGTGATGAGCCGGTCGAGGCCCTGGCCCGACGTCGCGCCCAGGTCGACGTCGGGGTCGCCGCGGTAGACGGCGATCCGCGTGATCAGCGACTGGACCTGGTCGACCTGGATCGGGCGCTGGCGCAGGATCCGCCAGATCTCCTCGACCAGCTTGTCCAGCACGCTCGCGTAGCCGATCCCGTCGGCGACGTGGCGGAACAGGGCGCGGATGAGCTGCGCGGTGCGGCCCTGATGGGTCCGCTCGGCCTCGGTCGGCGGGGTGAACAGCAGTTCCAGGTTCATCGCGAGCACCTGCGAGAGGAACGCGCGGGCGTCCTCGGCCGGCAGCGTGGGGTGCTCGTACTCACCCAGCGCGACGGCGAGCATCCGCAGCTCGCTGGTCGCTTCGATCACCACGGTGTCGGCGTCGCCGCTGTGCAGCCCAGGCCCGACCAGGGCCGGCAGCAGGATCTCCGGCGTCGCCCAGTCGGTGCCCAGGTACAGACCGGCCTCCTCGAGGGCTTGCGCCCGCTGCTGGACGGCCGCGGCGCCGCCGGGCTGCAGCAGCACGCGCCGCAGCGCCTCCAGCACCCGGCGCAGCTTCGCGTGCTTGCCGAAGTCTCGGGTCTCGGCCATCGCCCGGACGGCGTCGTCGAGTGAAGCCGCCCGCTTGGCGAGGGTGGTGCCACTCGTGGCGTCGACGTTGGGATTCACTGGCTTTCCTCGGATCTCCCGGGGGGTGCTCAGACGTAGAAGTCGAGCTCTTCCTGCTTCTTCAACAGGTCGCGCATGCGGTAGGCGTCGTCGCCGAAGAAGTACAGCAGTCCCCAGTGGGTGCCGAACGCGGTCCGCTTGGTCACCGTCTCCTCCAGCGGCGCCGAGAGGTCGTGGGACTCGTAGTAGTCGTCGTCCTCGGTCTCCTCCGGGATCTGCAGTTCGCTGACGACCCGTCGTCGAGGATAGACCCCGAAGCAGCCGGCGACCCCGGTGGCGTCCGCGACCTCACGCGGGAAGAACGCGTCGATCTCCTCCTCCGTGGTCTTCGGGTCGAAGGCCAGGGCGAGGCCCTGGTAGGCGTTGAAGCCGTAGGCGCGTTCGAGCAGCTCGAAGACCTTGAAGCCCGGCGGCCGGTAGGCGACCTCGCCGAAGTACATTTCGCCGTCACTGGTCACGAAGTACTCGGGGTGCACGAACCCGAACTCGATGTCGAAGGTCTTCACGAGCTTCTCGATCTGCGCCGTGATCTGCGGCCGGTAGCGCTCCAGCTCCGGCGTCGCGGGCACGAACACCGAGTACCCCAGCGTGACGTACTCGGAGATGTTGAGGAACTTGATCTTTCCGTTGTGGATCCACGCTTCGACGGCGAACTCCCAGCCGTCGAGGTGGGATTCCATGAGCACCGGGAACTCCTCGTCCGGGATCATGTCGATCTCGTCGGGCGTGCGGATCACGCGGTGGCCCATGCTGCCGGCCTTGTCGAACGCCTTGAGGTGGATCGGGTCGTTGGGGTCCCCGTCGAGCTTGAGCAGCGTCTGGTTGACGCGCTTGAGGAACCGCACCACGTCGTCGCGCGCGTGGGCTTCCTCGAAGATCCCGACGCGGATGCCGCCGAGCTGCGCGCGGCGCTTCATCAGGGCCTTGTCGCGCAGCAGCATGGCCTGGCCGAACAGGCGCGGGTTGTCCAGCAGCACGGAGTTGATCGCGCCGGCCCACTCCACCGTCTCCTCGAACAGCGGGATGGCGACGTCGACGCCTTCGTCCTTGAGGGTTTCGGCGATCTCCATCGACCGGTCGTTGAGCCGCTCGAAGTTCCACGGCAGGTAGGGGATGTCGTGTTCGGCGCAGTACTCCTCGGCCCAGTCCGGCGCGACGACGACGTAGCGGCGGTCGAAGCGATCCAGTGCTTCCACCGCGTTGAGACTCCAGCCGAGCACGGCCAGGTACCCTTTGTCGGGATTCTTGGTGACCGGTGCGGACTGGGTCATGGACCGCTCCTCTCCTTCGGCGTGCTCGGGACCGGACTGGTTCTCCCCTCCACGGTCCCAGATGTTCGCCCCGCCTGCCGATCGAGCGAGGTCGGCGCCGTCCGCGCGTGTCCACTGTGGAGATTCGCCGTGGCCGTGATGAGATCCAGGTCACGTCGGGACCACTCGCCGCGCCACCCGTTCGGGCGCCTGCCATCCTGTGCCCTCACCAACGCGCGGTTCGCGCCGGAGGACGACGCCGCACCGCGGCCGGGAGGACAGTCATGGGAATCATCAGCTGGATCGTGCTGGGCCTGATCGCGGGCCTCATCGCGAAGGCGCTCATGCCGGGCAAGGACCCCGGCGGCTGCATCATCACGATCCTGCTCGGCATCGGCGGCGCCTTCGTGGGCGGCTGGGTCGGCAAGACGCTCTTCCACGTGCAGCTCGGCACGTTCTTCGACCTGCGCACGTGGGGCCTGGCCATCCTCGGCGCGCTGATCATCCTCGTCGCCTACCGGATGCTGTTCCACCGCAGCCGGCGCGACTGACCGCGCGGCGGGGGGGGGGGGGGGGGCGGCCCCCCCCCCCCCCCCCCCGCCGCCGGCTCACTTCACGCGTTCCAGCAGCGCGAACAGGTTCTCCCAGTGCCGCTTCTCGCCGGCCTCGCTGTAGGCGGCGGTGTCGGACATGGTGTAGCCGTGGGTCGCGCCCTCGTACACCTCGGAGCGGTACGTGACACCGGCCTCGTCCAGCGCGGCCTCCAGCGTCTTGATGTGCTCGGGCGACATCGAGTGGTCCTGGTCGGCGTGCCCGAAGTACACCTCACCGGTGATCGAGCCGACGCCCCGGTGCGGGCTGTCGGGCCCGTCGGCGACCACGCCGCCCGCGTGGAACGCCGCGATGGCCTTGACGCGGTCCGGGAACGCCTCGATCACCCGCAGCGCGTTCGTCCCGCCCATGCAGTACCCGGTGATCACCACCCGCCCCGCGGCGACACCCTCTTGTGCGGCCAGGAAGTCGAGGTACTTCTCGGCGTCGCGCTGGATCGCGTGGTCCGTGCCCAGCGCCTGGATCAGCGGCATGATCTTGCCGAAGATCTCACCCCGCTTGTCCGGGTCGCCCAGCCCGGAAAGGTCGAACTGCGGCGACCGCCCGCCGCGGTAGAGCAGGTTCGGCGCGAGGACGGCGTAACCGGCCTCCGCGATGCGGTCCGCCATCTCCTCGATGCGCGGCCGCAACCCGAACGCGTCCATGAACAGCAGAACCCCGGGGTGCGGCCCGCCGTCCGGCACCACCAGGTACGAGTCGGCGACCCCGTCACCGGCCGGGACGTCCACCTTCTCCTTGCGCATGTCACTCCTGTCGATCAGGCAATCGGGCTCTCGATCGCCAACCTACGCCGTCAGCCGCCCGCGCCGCCGCGCAGGACCGCGGTGACGACGGCCTCCGCATACCCGTGGTCCAACGGGCGGCGCCCGGTGAGCAACCGGTAGTGCAGAGGCGCGAACACCAAGTCCAGCAACAACTCCACGTCGGTGCCGGGCGGGAGGGCGGCTGCGGCGGAGGTGCGCAGCGGGGCGCGGCGGGGCTCGAACCAGTGCTCGCCGAGGCGGGCGGTGAGGTCGGGGTCCTGCTGGGCGGCGCCGAGCAGGCCGGTGAAGACGCGGCCGAGTTCGGTGTCCACGTAGAGGTCGACGAAGTGGCGGGCGTGGGCGCGCAGCAGACCTTCCGCGGTGGTGGCGCGCGTGCTCACCGGGTTCGCGCGGGCGCGGTCGAGGAACGCCTCCAGCACCACGGCCGCCTTGCTCGGCCACCAGCGGTACACCGTGCGCTTGCCGACGCCGGCGCGGGCGGCGATCGCGTCGACGCTCACCGCGGCCCAGCCGCCGGCCGCGGTGAGGTCCCAGGCGGCGTCGAGGATGGCGCGGTGCACACGCGGGTTGCGGCGGGTCTCGTCAGGCACGACGGGCCGCCCAGGCGCCGGTGACGCGCCGGTTCACTTCGGTGACGGGGCCGGTCAGCGCTTCGTACGGTTCGTCCCACGGGTCCTTGAGCCCCCAGCCGCGCTGCGGGTTCTCCACGTAGGCGCACCAGTGCCAGCCCAGGCACCAGTCCAGCGCGGCGAGCGTTTCGGCGGTGCGGACGTAACCCTCGGCGCGCTCGGCCTGGTCGCGGACGCTGCCGGTGCGGTGCGGGCTCAGGCGCGTCGGGCACCAGTTGCCGGTGTCGGCGACCAGCACGGGCAGGCCGGTGCGGGTGTGCCAGCGCTCGATCGTCTCCAGCGCGCGGTCGAGGCCGCCGGGTTTCGGGAACGTCTGCACCGACAGCACATCCACGTGCTTCGCGGCCGCGTCGAGCACTTCGTCGGGCGCGCCCGCTTTCGTCCCGTACCGGTCACCCAGGATCAGGTGGTCGGGATCGTGGCGCCGGATCGCCGCGGTGGCCGTCGCGTAGTACGCCTCGGCGATCTCCGCGAGCGGCCCGGCCCAGCCCGCGCCCGTCGGATGACCCGCCCAGGCCGGCCCGTCGACGAGGAAGTACCCGAGCAACAACGGATCGTCCGGCCGGCACAGCGTGCGCGCCAGGTGATCGCAGTACTCGGCGAACGCCGCCGAGCGCGGATCGCGGAACGCCGGATACCCGTTCCACGACTCGATCTCCGCCACGCGCAACGCCTGCACGTACGGCAACCCGGCCGCCGCGACCTCCGCTCCGGGCAGGTCCACCGCGTGCCCGAGGTCGACCACCGTGCCCGTCACGCCGAGGCCCGTGCCGCTGATGTACTCCCCCGTCGCGCCGACGGTGGTGAAACCCCACGCGCGCAGGTCCTGGCCGAGGCCGTCGCGCAGCCACTTCGCGCGGTCGCCGCCGTAGCGTTCGCGCCAGATGTCCTGGTTGTGCCCGTAGCGCAGATTCGTGTCGTGCGCGTGCGCGACGCCGATCGACGGGAACGGCTCGCCGTCCGGATCCAGGAAAGTCCACTGCCGCCGCCCGGCCACCGTGAAGAACGCCATGGCTTGAGGATACGAACCGGTTCGTCTCCCTTCAACCTCGTCACGGGTGATCGGCGCCATCCGGGGCGTCGATGTGCTCCCCGTACAGCGGCGACGCGGCGAGGATCTTCCCGGCGGCGGTCGGGATCACCGCCGTCGCGCGTGCACAGCCCGCCATCCACGTGGCGGCGTAGCGCGGCTGGAGCGCCTGGGTCGGCCCGGTTTCCTCGCCCGTCTGACCCCGGAGTCACCCGGAGGCGTGAGAGCACGGGCACTCCGCCGCCCGCGGTGCCACGATCACCGCCATGAGGTGGCGGAGTCCGATGTGGACGGCGGGGGTCGTGCTGGCCGGCATCGTCGTCGCGGCGGGGGCCGGGGTGTGGGTGCACGCGGCGGAGCGCACGGCGGGCGACACGTGGCACTCGGTGGGCGCCGACGAGCCCGACCGCGTCGACGTGTACGCCACGGTGCAGAAGGTGGACGCCGTCGCGCGGGAGGTCACCGTGCGGGTGCTCGTCCAGCCACGCGGGAGCCTCGGCGAGGACGACGGGGCGGCGCCGACGGCGGACCTCACGCTCCTGAACTCCTCGAGCCTGCGCGGCGACCACACGTTCCCCGCCCACGAGCGCATCGCGAGCACCGACCTGCCGATCGCGCTCACCGGCGGCGCGGTGACCGACTACCCGTTCGACGGCTACGACAGCCGCATCCAGTTCGCGGCCGTGCAGGGTGGCAAGCCGGTGCCCGTGCAGCTCACCCTGGACAAGGTCGACAGCCTGTTCAGCCTGTCGATCACCGGCGACGCCGGTGCCGGCCTCGAGATCCGCCTCACCCGTGCCACCAGCGTGCTCGTGTTCGCGCTGTTCATGATGTTCGCGATGTGGGCGATCGCCGCCGCGGTGGCGCTCGGGGCTCGCCACCTCATCGCCCGCGAACGCGGGCTCGTGTGGCCCGCGTTCGGGTTCATGGCGGCGTCGCTGTTCGCGCTGGCCGCGTTCCGCAACGCGGCACCCGGCTCGCCGCCGATCGGCTCACTGCTCGATTACACGGCGTTCCTGTGGGCCGAGGTGATCGTCGCGCTGAGTGTCTTCACGTCGGTGGTCGCCGGGTCTGTCGCGGAAAAGCGGACCTAGGTGTCGAAATCCGGTCCACCCGGGAGTCGTCCTTACGAAGACGACGACAGGAGACGAGCCGTGATCACCCCCAACCTGGCCTGGCAGCTGGAGCACGAGACCACCCGCGACCGCCGGACGGCGGACGCCCGCAACGGCCGGCTGGCGGCGTTGCTCACGCGGTGGCGCCGCACACCGGGGCGGCGTGCCAAGATCCGGGGATCGCATCGACCCCAGGGAGCACCCGCATGGCCCGGCACCACCTCGACCCCACGCCCGCCACGACGATCGACGCCTTCAGCCGGGACACCGCACCCGTCCTGACCGTCGACGCGGGCGACACGGTGGTCGCCGGGTCGCTCGACGCCCACGGGTTCCTGGAGCGCCAGCGCACGCCCGGGGAGGCGCGGCCGCGGATGTTCGACCCGAGCCGCGGGCACTGCCTCACCGGTCCCATCGCCGTGCGCGGCGCCGAACCCGGCACCGTGCTCGCGGTGCGGCTCGACGCCCTGCGCCCCGGCGAATGGGGCTGGACGACCGCCGCGGCGAAGGACAACTGGCTCACGCGCGAGCTGGGCGTCGCCGGCGGTCCGCGCGGGCAGCTGCTGTGGGAGCTCGACGGGGCCAAGGGCACGAACACCCTCGGCCACACGGTGGCGCTGGCGCCCTTCCTCGGCGTCATCGGCCTGCCGCCCGCCGAACCGGGCGACCACTCGACGATCCCGCCGCGGGCCGAGGGCGGGGGCAACCTCGACTGCCGCGAGCTCGTGGCCGGCTCCACGCTGTTCCTGCCGGTCACGGTCCCCGGCGCGAACCTGCACGTCGGCGACGGGCACGCGGCGCAGGGCGACGGCGAGGTCGGCGGCACGGCCATCGAGTGCCCGATGACCACGGAGCTCACGCTCGACGTCGTCACCGGACGGCCGGTGCCCGGCATCCACGCCGAGACCCCGGCCGGCCGGATCACGTTCGGCTTCTCCGCGGACCTCAACTAGGCCACCGCGGACGCGCTCGGCGCGATGCTCACGTGGCTGCAGTCGCTCTACGACCTCGACCGCCCGACGGCGCTGGCGCTCGCGAGCCCCGTAGTCGACCTGCGCGTCACGCAGATCGCGAACGAGACGTGGGGCGTGCACGCGCTACTGCCCACCGGCGCGATCCGCTGAGCCCCGCGGCGAACCCTGCCTGCGCGGACACGGAACCCTGCCCCTGCGCACTGGTCTGGTCCAGCCGTGAGCATTCCTCGATCAGACCTTAATTCGAGTCGAGAATTAACAGACTTCCGTAGGGTCTGAACCTATTGACGCCATCCTGTTTGTCCGGTGAGGATCGCCAGGGCCCTTCTGGGCCCTTCCCGCCGCCCTCCGCAGAACGGACTGTCGATGGCCAGAAGATCCCCCGGGTGGTCCCGGGCCCGCAGAACCACGTTCGCCGCGCTAGCGAGCCTCACCCTCCTGGGCGGCGTCGCGCACGCGGCGCCCGCTCCCGCCGTCGCGGACACCCCGGCCGCGACCCAGCCCGAGATCGGGCAGCCCGCGCTCGACAAGAACGGCTGCGCGCGCATCGAAGACTCCCTGCCGACGCTTTCGGACTGGCCGAAGGTCGACAGCAAGCTGAAGAAGAACCCGAAGGACGAAGCCCGCATCGCGCAGATCCTCTCCGGCATGACGCTGGAGGAGAAGGTCGGGCAGATGACCCAGGCCGAGATCAACGCGATCACGCCCGCGGAGGTCAAGCAGTACGCGATCGGCTCCGTGCTCAACGGCGGCGGCTCCTGGCCCGGCGGCAACAAGCACGCCACGCAGCAGGACTGGCTGAACCTCGCCGACGGCTACTGGAGCGCGTCGAAGACCAGCCGCACGAAGATCCCGGTGATCTGGGGCATCGACGCCGTGCACGGAAACAACAACGTCTACGGCGCCACCGTCTTCCCGCAGAACATCGCGCTCGGCGCCGCCCACGACCCGTGCCTGGTGCGCAACGTCGAGAACGCCACCGCGCGCCAGATCCGCGCCACCGGCCAGGACTGGGCGTTCGCGCCGACGCTGGCCGTCGTGCAGGACGACCGCTGGGGCCGCACGTACGAAGGCTTCTCCGAGGACCCGCGCATCACTCGCGCGTACGGCTACGAAGCCATCAACGGCCTGCAGGACGGCGCCACCAAGCGCATCGACTACAACGGCGTGATCGCCACCGCCAAGCACTACATCGGTGACGGCGGCACGATCAAGGGCCAGGACCAGGGTGTGAACCCCTCGTCCGAAGCGGATATGATCAACATCCACGGCCAGGGCTACTACGGCGCGCTCGCCGCCGGCACCCAGACCGTGATGGCGTCGTTCAACAGCTGGACCAACGCCGACCTCGGCATCAACGAGGGCAAGATTCACGGCAGCGACAAGGCGCTGAACCAGATCCTCAAGGGCAAGATGGGCTTCGACGGTCTCGTCGTGTCCGACTGGAACGGCATCGGCCAGGTCACCGGCTGCACCAACTCGAGCTGCCCGCAGGCGATCAACGCCGGCATCGACCTCGTGATGGTCCCCAACGACTGGAAGGCCTTCATCACCAACACCGTCGCGCAGGTCCGCGACGGCCAGATCCCGATGACGCGCATCGACGACGCCGTCACCCGCATCCTGCGCGTGAAGCTGCGCGCCGGGATCCTCGACGAGCAGAAGCCGTCGGACCGCTCGTACGCGAACTCCGACGAGGCGCTCACGGACAAGTGGCTCGCCCGCGACGCCGTGCGCGAATCGCAGACCCTGTTGAAGAACAACGGGAACGTGCTGCCGCTCAAGCCCAAGTCGAAGGTGCTGGTCGTCGGCAAGACCGCCGACAGCATCCAGAACCAGACCGGCGGCTGGACGCTGTCGTGGCAGGGCACGGGCAACACCAACGCCGACTTCCCCAACGCCACCTCGATCCTGGGCGGGCTCAAGGAAGACCTCGGCGACGCCAACGTGACCTTCGACGCCACCGGCGACGTCGACCCGGCCGGCTACGACGCGGTGATCGCGGTGATCGGCGAGACGCCGTACGCCGAGGGCGTGGGTGACCTGCAGCGCAAGTCGCTGGAGGCCGCGAAGCTCTACCCCGAGGACCTCGCCGTGCTGGACAAGGTCAGCGGCAAGGGCGTGCCCGTCGTGACCGTGTACGTCGGCGGCCGGCCGCTGTACCTGAACAAGGAGATCAACCGCTCCGACGCGTTCGTCGCGGCCTGGCTGCCCGGCACCGAGGGCGGCGGCGTCGCGGACATGATGGTCAAGGGCAAGGACGGCACGGGTTACCAGGGCAAGCTGTCGTACTCCTGGCCGCGCAGCGCGTGCCAGACGCCGCTCAACCCGTGGAGCCCGGACTACGACCCGCTGTTCAAGCTCGGCTACGGCCTCAAGACCGGCCAGCGCGCCACCATCGGCAAGCTGGACGAGACCGAAGGCCCCACGACGTGTGGGTCGACCGGGGGTGGCGGTACCGCGACGGAAGACCTGCCGATCTTCGACCGCACCGACGTCGCGCCCTACAAGAGCTACCTCGGCTCGGCCTCGAACTGGGGCGGCACGGAGATCGGCCCCGACGGGACCGCGGAGCACCCCGAGATCTCGGTGACCCCGGCCGACGTCAACGTGCAGGCCGACGGCCTCAAGACGACGTGGACCGGCACGGGTGCGGCGCAGCTGTACCTGCAGAGCCCGCAGACCAGCGACCTGCGCGGGTACCTCAACGCCGACGGTGCGCTCGAATTCGACGTGATCGTGAATTCGCCGCCGGTGAACCGCACGGTGGTGAGCATGCACTGCGTCTACCCGTGCTTCTCGGAGGTCAACGCCACCAAGCTGTTCACGGACCTGCCCGCGGGCCAGAAGTCGACGGTGAAGATCCCGCTGTCGTGCTTCGCGAACGGGCTGGACTTCGAGAACATCAACACGCCGTTCCTGGTCTACACCGACGGCCCGTTCTCGGCTTCGTTCGCGAACGTGCGGTGGTCGCCCGGCGCAGCGTTAGATCCGGACGCGCTGACGTGTTCGGATCTGACCTGACGCGCTGAAAACGGGCCGCCCGCGGGACTTTCCCCGCGGGCGGCCCGTTTTCACGCGACCAGCTCCAGGACGCGGCGTTCGGCGGCGGCGTACGACTCCTCGGCGAGGTGCTCCAGCCCCGCGAGCACCGGGATGTCGGCGACGCGGGTGAGCTCGGCGATCACGAACGTCAGGTGCTCCGGCGCGACGCCGAGGTTGGTCAGGTACGTGCGCAGGTAGGGCTCCTGGAAGTCGCAGCCCTCGCGCGGGGCGCCGGGCCCGTAGGCGCCGCCGCGAGCGCAGACCACCACGAACCTGGTGTCGCGCAAGGCATCCGCGAACACCCCGGGGAAGGTCAGCCGGTCGATCCACACCTTCAACGAGGCGGGCACGGAGAAGTTGTACATCGGCACCCCCAGCAGCACCGTGCCGGCCTCGCGCACCTCCGTGACGAACGGAAGGGTCAGCGCCCACTCGTGACGCTCGGCGTCGTCGGCAGCCAGCGCCGCGATCTCGGGCAGCGGCACGCTCCCCCGGCGTTCGACGCGACGGCCGAGGCGCGCGTAGGCCTCGCGGATCGGCGGCACGGGGTCGGCGGCGAGGTCGCGGTGGCGCACCTCGCCGGGCCAGTGCTTCGCGAACAGCGAGGTCAGCCGCCGCGTCACGGACTCCTCGCCGTCGGCGCTCGAATCGATGCGCAGCAGGGGCGCTAGCATGTCGGTCATCCGGTTCCTCTCCTCCGGTCGGCTCCGCTCACCCACCCGACGCACGAGGAAGAGGAAAGGTGACCCGATGCCCGAGACCCTCGCCGCCCGGTTCGAAGCGGAACGGCCCCGGCTGCGCGCGCTCGCGCGCCGGATGCTCGGCTCCGCGGCCGAAGCCGAGGACGCCGTGCAGGAATCCTGGCTGCGGCTGGCGGCCGCGCCCGAGCCGGACAACCTCGCGGCCTGGCTGACCACGGTCGTCTCGCGGATCTGCCTCGACCTGCTGCGCGCCCGCCGCGAAACACCGACCGAGCACGTGCCCGACCGCGGCGTCGCCGGCCCGGAGGACGACGTCGAACTGGCCGACGAGGTGGGCCGGGCGCTGCTGGTGGTCCTGGCGACGCTGGAGCCCGCCGAACGCGTGGCGTTCGTGCTGCACGACTTGTTCGCGGTGCCGTTCGGGGCCATCGGCCCGATCCTCGACCGCACGCCGGCGACGACGAAGAAGCTGGCCAGCCGCGCGCGCCTGCGGATGCGCGGCACGCCGGCGCTGCCCGCACCTGAACTGGCGCGCGATCGCCAGGTCGTGGAAGCGTTCCTCGTCGCGGCCCGCGGCGGCGACCTCGCCGCGCTGCTGTCGCTGCTCGCTCCGGACGTCGTCCGCCACGCCGACGCGGCCGCCCTGCCCCCGGGCGCTGCCGCCGTCCTGCGCGGCGCCGACGCGGTGGCCCGCGGGACGCGCGTCTTCGCGCGGCGCGCCGCGCTGGCCGAACTCGCCCTGGTCGACGGTGCGGTCGGGCTCGTGCTGGCCCCCGCCGGCCGCCTGGCGGGCGCGCTGAAGGTGACCGTGGTGGCCGGGCGCGTCACGGCGTACGAGGTCATCGCCGACCCGGACCGGCTCGGGAAGGTGGAGATCGCTCTGCTGCCGTGATCACCCGAGGGTGTGACACTTTGACTCGAAGTGCAACATTCGTGGAATGCTGACGCGAGGTCCCCGCCGATGGCCCCACGTCACTCCGGACGTGGGCGCGACTTCCGGAGGGACCATGAACACCGCGAAGAGGATCGCCGCGGCCGGCGCGCTCGCCGCACTGGCCGCGACCGCGTTCGCCGGCCCGGCGTCGGCGAAGTCCGAGGAGGCCTGCACGGCGAACTTCTGCAACAGCACCGACGGCGACGGGCTGTACGTCAACCAGGTCGTCGCGCTGCGGCAGCAGCCGATCAAGGCGAAGTACGGCTACTTCGAGGTCTTCGGCCGCGGCTGGCACCGCGGACCGTCGTCGTCCGGGACCACCGCGGCGCAGATCGTCCACGTCGGCCAGCAGGTGACGAAGGGCGAGCTCGTCTGCCTGCGCTTCTTCGCGCTCGAGGGCGGGAAGTGGCACGAGATCGGCCCGGCCGCGTGCACCACGGCACCGTACTGACCCACGCCGTATAGACCGTTATACGGTTCAGTGGCCCTGGGGGAAGGGCCACGGGTTCGTGACGCACACGCGGTGATCCACCGGGATTGCGCCCTGGTCCCCGCCGGGCACGTTGTTGAGGCCGGCGACGTAGTCGTCGGCGACGCCGAAGGTCTGCTGCATCATCACGGGCGCGGGCTCACCGGTGCCGGCGCAGCCGACGTGGGAGTGGCCCAGCGCGTGGCCGACCTCGTGGTTGATCGCGTACTCGCGATAGGCGGTCAGGTTCGCCCCGTACGCCTTCGCGCCGCGCACCCAGCGCGACAGGTTGATCAGCACGCGGTGCATGCTGCGGCGGTAGCACGACGCTTCGTGTTTGATGGAGAAGCCGCAGGCGTCGGCGCGGTGGGTGGTGTCGGGTGTCGTCAGGCTGACGCGGAAGTCGGGGTCCGGGACGCTGCTGTCGACACGCTGCAGGGCGATCTTCCCGTCGGCGGTCCAGCTCTTCGCGTCGGACAGGAAGCCTTGCACGGCGGTGGCGAAGCTGTCGTCGCCGGCGTAGGCGGCGGGGTCGATGCCGTTCTCGACTTCGACGGTGTAGCGGTGGAGCCGGCCGGTGCCGATCTTCGGGCCCGAGCCCGGCACGACGTGCCACTGGCCCTGCCCGGTCTGCGTGAACGGCCCGCCGGCGGGGAGCTCGGCGGTCGCGGCGGTGACGTCGACGGGCTTCGCCGGGTTCTCCGCGACGCCGGGTTCGGCCGGCGCCTCCTGCGCGGCCGCCGGAACCTCGCGGGGCGGCGGTTGCGCGGCGGTGGAGGGTGCCGGTGTCGTCGCGGTGTTCACCACCACGAGCACGGTGAGCACGAGCAGCACCGGCACCGCGGACACCCGCGGGCCGTAGGCGCGCAGGAGCCCCTTCCCCCTGACGAGTTCCCGCTCCGGCAACGGTTTCCACGACGCGCGCAGCGGTTCCCCGCCGCGGTCTTCGCCCTGCGGCACGCACTTCCCCAGCTCTTCGGTGGCTCTTCCTCCCGATCGGACGGGTGAGGCCCCGCAAAGGTTGAGACCAGTTCGGCCGGTGCCGGTCACAGGACTTTCGGCGGGTTCCGCAGCCCGCTTCTCGTGATCATGCTGGTCGCGTGTCTGCGCAGCACCCCGGTTCGTTCGCGGTCACGCTGGACGCCGCGATCGAAGATTCCGGGCTGTCCCTCGACCGGCTCCGGCACCACCTCGCCGCGCGCGGCGTGACGCTGTCGCGCTCGGCGCTGTCCTACTGGCGCCGCGGCCGGTCCCGCCCGGAGCGCGAGACGTCACTGGTCGCCGTGACGCAGCTCGAAGCCGTGCTGGCGCTCTCCCCCGGCTCGCTGACGTCGCTGCTCGGCCCGAAAGCACCGCGCGGGCGGTGGCTCGGGCACCCGCCGGACCGCGTGGAGCGGCGGCGGCTGTGGCCGGATCTGCGGCCGCTGACCGCGGAGCTCAAACCGCCGCCGGACGGGCAGCTCGCGTTCTGGTCCGTGCACGACCGCGTCGCGATCGACGACGAGGGCGCCGAGCGCGCGCTGCGGGTGCGGCTCGTCGCGGAAGCCAGGATGGACGGCGTCGACCGCATGATGACCTACCACCAGGCCGATGGGCCGCTGCCCGCCGACCCGCGTTACCAGGGCGTGCGCTTCGCGCGCGTCGGACGGGTGCGCGTGGATCGGGAGACCGGCATGACGGCCGGGGAGCTGCTGCTGGACCGCGTGCTCGCCGCCGGGGAGGTCACGGCCGTCGAGTACGAGATCGTGCTGCCGCCGGGCACGCCGGCCCGCGAGTACGGCCGGCGCTTCACGCGACCCGTGCCCGAGTACGTGTGCCAGGTCCAGTTCGGCCTGCGGCTGCCGCGGCAGGTGCGGTCGTTCGAACGGCGGGGCCCCGACGGACCCCGCCGCACCGGTGCGCCCCTGCGAACGGGGATGACGCACGCCGTCACGTTCGCGACGCGCGACGTGCGGCCGGGGATCCGGGGCGCGTGCTGGACGTGGTGACGCTGCCCCGGCGTCGCCAATTCTGTGAACACGACCCGCCGACCTGCGGATCCACCGCGGTGTTCACCGGGTGTCCACTTGAGCCTGGCACGCAGGGTCGAGGGCTGGTTACCGTCCGCCACGTCCTCCCCACCCCACCCGTGCACCCGGAAAGGCACTGCCATGCGCCGTCTCCCCCGGATCCTGACCACCCTGACCACCCTGGCCGCCGCGGCGGCCCTGACCGCGGTCGGCGCACCCGCCGCGACGGCCGCCCCGCTGTCCATGGCCGCGCAGCTGGGCACGCTCGCGCCGTCGGCGCGGGTCAACGTCATCGGCGACAACTACCCCGCGAAGTGGCGCAACATCCCCCAGGACTCGGTCGTCGACGACTGGAACATGTACAACCGCGAGTGCGTCTCGTGGGCCGCCTTCACCATCTCGCGCCACGGCGCCAGCGCCAACAACTACGGCGACGCCAAGTACTGGGACGACAACGCGCGCGAACACGGCTACCGCGTCGACAACACGCCGGCCCCGGGCGCCATCGCCCAGACCGACGCGGGCCGCTACGGCCACGTCGCCGTCGTCGACTCCGTCCACGGCTCCACCGCGACCGTCGAGGACTACAACTGGGCGGGCGACGGCCACTACCTCGTGCACGACATCAGCACCCGCGACTTCCGGTACATCCACTTCTCCGGCTGAGTCCTCCGGCCGGACGGCGCCTTCCCGCCGTCCGGCCGGTCCACTTCGGACACACCGGTCCCGGGAGCGCGCCCGCCTCAGCCGCGCAGCGCGGGCCGGTAGACGAGCTCCTGCGTGTGCCCGTCGAGCGTCCGGCTCTCGAGCAGCTCGAGGTCGAAGTCGGCCGCACCCCGGAAGACCGGGCCCGCGCCGGTTTTCCCGGTGATCACCGGGAAAACCGTCACCTGGACGCGGTCGACGAGGCCGGCGGCCATCAGCGCGTGGTTGAGCGACAGGCTGCCGTGCGAGCGCAACGGCACGGCGGACTCCTCCTTGAGCCGCTTGACGAGCTCGACGGCGTCGCCGCTCACGACGGTCGCGTCGGGCCAGTCGAGCGGCTCGCGCAGGGTGCTCGACACGACCGTGGCCGGCAGGTTCCGCATCCGCGCGACCCACGGGTCGAGGGCCTCGGAAAACTCGCTGCCCGGGGCGAGCAGCTCCGCGAACGACCGGTACGTGGTGGCCCCGAAGACCATCCGCTGCGGGTGGTCGTACGAGGCGAGGCGGCGCTGGAGCAGTTCCGGGCCCTGCTTGCCCCAGTAGCCGCCCCAGTCACCGGTGTGGGAGCCGAAGCCGTCGAGGCTGGTGAAGACGTCGAAGGTGTAGGTGGCGGTCATGATGGTCTCCTCGCGCAGTCGAATCGGGTGTGCGGAGACGGACCGGGAACGACCGTCTCCCACCCTGGCTACGAAGGCACTACGCGCCATCCGACACCCTCGCGAAAAAGAATTCGCGGGCCACGCTCGCCACCTTCACCTCACGAAGGCGGAGGATCGGACAGGATCACCGCCCGCGAAGCGAGCTGGAGCGCCAGCCGTTCGTCCGGCCGCGAGAGGTCCACCCCCAGCAGCGATTCGATCCGCGCCACCCGCGCGGCCACGGTGTTGCGGTGCACACCCAGCACCGCCGCCGTCTCGGCGAGGGACGACTCCGCGTCGAGGTACGCGGCGAGTGTCCGCAGCAGATCACCGGGGGCGTCGCGCAACGGCGCGACGAGCGCGCGGGCCGCGGGTTCGAAGGTGTCGGTGCGGGTCCACTCGAGGAGCAGCTGCGCCATGCCCAGCTGGTCGACGTGGAGGAAGTGACCGGTTTCCGGGCGGGTGGCGGCGAGGCGCGCGGCGTCGGTGGCTTCGGCGACGGTCGTGGCGAGGCCCTCGGGCCGGGGGTGCGGGCGGCCGACGCCCAGGTGCGCGCCGAGGGTGCGGCGCAGCGTCCGCTGCGCGGTCTGGAGGTGCGTCGCGAGAGCGCGGACGCGTTCGGCGGTCGGTTCCTGGTCGAAGGTGACCCAGCCGGTCCAGCCGTCGCCGTGTTCGACGACGACGGCGGAGACGTCCTCGGCCCGCAGCGCACGGACGACTTCCTGGGTGCGCGCCACCGTATCCACCGCCGTCGGAACGCCGACGTAAAGGCCCACGTGCCAGCCGCCGAGGCGCCAGCCCGCGTCGGCGGCGCGGCGGCGCAGGTCCGCGCCCGGTTCGCCGTCCAGGCGCAGCAGGTCACCCAGCAACGCGGTGCGCGAGCGGGCGTCGCGTTCCAGTTCGAGCCGGTTGCCCAGCAGCCAGCGGTGCACGGCCTCGGCCGCAACGGCGAGCGCGGGGGGCACGATGTCCGCCCGAGCGGCGTCCGCGGCCGGCAGCGCGGCTGCGACCCAGACGGTCGCCGCCGGGTGGGCCAGCAGCACGCCGCCGGTCAGGTCCACGCGCTGGGGCACGGGTTCACCGAGCCGGATCCGCCCGGCCTCGGCCAGTTCGCCCGCCAGCGGTTCCCCGCGGTCGTCCAGCACGGCCACCGGCGCCCGCAGCAGGCGCCGCAGAACCGCCACGACCTCCTCCGGGGTGCGCACCCGTTCACCGAGGGCGCGGTGCGTGGCCAGTACCAGTTCCGCGCGGTCGAGCCCGGGCGCGGCGAGCAGCAACCGGGCGTCGACGAGCAGGTCGAGTGGCGGGGCGCCGGTGAGCAGCAGCGGGACGGCGAGCCGGTCGGCCAGCCGCCGCGACGCCGCCGCCGGCTCGGTGCCGGACAGCACCACACCGACCGAACCGGCGTCCGCGCAGCGCCGCAGCAGCGCGTCGATCTGCCAGTCCGTGCCCGCGACCGGCCGCACGACCACGACCAGCTCGCCGGCCGCCGGGGTGTGCGCGGTGTCCACCGCGGCGCGCACCGTCTCCAGTGGACGGTCCAGCCCAGCGGACCCGGCCAGTACCCGGACCGCGCCGGACCA
Source organism: Amycolatopsis sp. NPDC051903 (assembly GCF_044452505.1). Lineage (NCBI taxonomy): Bacteria > Bacillati > Actinomycetota > Actinomycetes > Pseudonocardiales > Pseudonocardiaceae > Amycolatopsis > Amycolatopsis sp. NPDC051903. Next base: position 697,902 of record NZ_JBITBT010000002.1, read on the forward strand.
CGACGGGAGGGTGAGCACCCGGCGCAGGGTCAGCACGTGAGCACCGGATCGCAGTCGATGCCGTACGCGCGCGGCTGCAGCACCGGCAGCCGCTGCGGATCGGTCCAGAAGCGCGCCGCGGCCAGCCGGACGACGTCGACCTCGAGACCCACGCGGATCGCGTCGCAAGGCAGGGGGACACCGGTGCGGTGGTCGACGACCGCGAGCACGTCCGGAGTGGACGCCACCGGGAGGCCGTCGCGCAGCGCCAGCAGGTATTCGTTCTCCATCTCCAGCCGCAGCAGCTCGCCGCCCGGGTGGTCGGCGAGCGTGACGCTGCCGCGGCCGAAGCCCGGGCTGCCGTGCCGGCCCGGTCCCACGTGCCGGGCCACTTCCAGTACGCGCCCGCGCGCCAGTACCGCGCCGTCGACCGCGGCCGCCAGCCGGTCGCGCGCCGGGCTCTCCCCCGCCGCCAGCGCCCGTCGCCCGAGTGCGAGGGCGGCCGACGTCGTGCCGAGCACCGAGCACGCCGCCAGCTCGCCCGCCGGGATCGGGGCCAGCGCGAGCGCCGCCCAGCCGCCGGACGTGGCGACGAACGCCCGCGCCCCGCGTTCGATCTCCTGGTCCGTCCCGGCGGCGAGCACCACGACCTGACCGCCGGGTTCGGCCAGCGCGGCGGGCGCGATCCCGCGGCCGGTCGCGGCGACGGCGAGCTGGTCGAGCCGCGGCAGACCCCGACCGGACAGGTCCGCGTCGACGTACGACAGGCCGAGTTCCCCCGCCACCACGAGCGGCACCAGCCCGTTGAGGCCACCGATCTCGATGGACATCACCGCGTCGGCCCGCTCCCCCGTCCAGCGCTCGACCGCGCCGACCGCCGACGCGAACTCGTCACCACCGGGCACCTTCTCGGTGAACGCGGCCGTCGCGCCGACGACCCCGACCGGCACCACCCGCGAGGCCGGCGGCAGCTCCCCGACGGCGCGCACGACCGGTTCGACGCCGGTTTCCAGCAGCCGGCGCAGCAGCACCGCGGCGGTGACCGTGTCGCCGCCCCCGCCGGAGCCGAGCAGGGCGACGCCGCGTTCGAGGGCGGGCACGTCACCGGCTGTGATGCGCATGGAAGACCACAGTAGACGAGCCCAGGGCAGCGCGTCGCCACCGTCGGGGTGGCGTGCAACCGCGGTCACGTCGCTCGCACACGCTCCTCGACCGGGACGAACTCGTGGGCCAGCCCGAACGCCCGCGGCCCGAACGTGGCCAGTGCCTCCGGGGTCCGCATCAGCGCCGGCGTCGAGATGCCGACGACGGTGACGCGCTGGCCGTAGCGCAGTGTCTCCGTGGTGATCGGCTCGGCCGTGGCCGCTTCGAGCACGCAGATGAGGTCCGGCACCACCGCCAGCACTTCGTCGTCCACAGTGGCCAGCAGGTTCTCGTTCTGGAACAGCAGCTCGAGCTTGAGCTCACCGTCGAACGAGACGGCCGCCGCGCGCCCGCGCGCGAACCCGGCTTCGGTCCGTCGCTCCACATCGGACACCTTGCCGCGGAAGAGCACCCGCAGGTGCTGGTACGGCGTCGACAGCAGCGCCGCGGCGAGCCGGTCCACCGGGTCCTCGTTGGCTTCGCGCGCCGCGCGGATCGTCCGGCCCACGGTCAGCGCGAGCGACAGCGTGCTGGGCACCGCCGTGCGCTTGACGTCCGCGCCGCTCATCGCGTACTCGGCGATGTGCGCCACCCCGCCGAGGCGGATGGTGATCCCGCGCGCGAGCCACTCCATCCTCTTGTTGTCCGCGCCGGTGTCGATCACGGTGGTCTCGCCGCGTTCGCCGCCGATCGCCATCGGCGAACCGGGCACGCCGTAGACGCCGAAGGTCTCCATCTGCAGTTCCGGGAACGCGCGGCCCATGCCGTCGGCGTCGACCACCGGCAGCCCGAGCCGGGCGCCGACGAGCAGCGGGATCATCGAGTTGATGCCGCCGCACTCGATCGGCATCGTCGCGTCGGCCCGCCGGCCGAGGTGCTGCTCCAGCGTCCGCAGCGCCAGCACGGGTTCCCCGCCGCTGGGCAGCTTCTCGTGGACGACGGTCGGCGCGCCCATCTGCGCGGTCGGGATCACGAGCGCGTCGTCGGCCACCTCGGCCGGGCCGAGCACCGTGATCGGGCCGTGCGCCCGGATCGCTTCGCGCACCAGCAGCCGGCCGACGTACGGGTCGCCCCCGCCGCCGGTGCCGAGCACGGCGGCGCCGCGCGCGAGGTCGGGCAGGTCGTCCTCGGTCAGGGTCCAGCTCACCCGGCCACCCCGATCGGGTCGATGTCGTAGCCGAAGTAGCGGGGCCCGGCCAGCGCCAGGCCTTCCGGGCTGTGCCAGCGCGGGTCCGAGGGCGCGGCGATCACCGCGACCCGCTGGCCGTAGCGCAGGCCCTCCGTCGTCACGGCCTCACCCGACTCGCGCTCGAGCGTGCAGAGCAGATCCGGGACCGACGCGCGCACGACCCCGTCGCGCTCGGCCACCAGGTGCTCGTTCTGGAACCGCAGCACGAGTTCCGCCCCGGCGTCGCCGTCCATTCCGGACAATCGCGCCTCCCCGCGCGCGAAGCCGGTCATGGTGCGGCGCTCGACGTCGACCACCTTCCCCGTGAACAGCCGGCGGCCGCCGAGCCGCGCGACGACGGCGGCGACGGGGTCGGCGTGCTCCGCGCGGGCCGTGCGCACCAGCGCGCCCAGTTCGGCGCACAGGCTCAGCGTGCCGGGCACGAGCGACTCGCGCGCCTGCGGCCCGGACATGGCGTAGTTGCTGATCATCGCGGAACAGCCCATGTCGATCGTGGCCGAGCGGGCGAGGCGTTCGGCCCAGTGGTTGTCCACTGTGTCCAGTACGCCGCGGTTGCCCTTCTCGTCCGCGATGGACATCGGGGTCGCCCGGATGCCGTAGAGGGTGGGCAGCACCATCTGCAGTTCGGGGAAGGCGCGGCCCATCCCGTCGGCGTCGACGAGCGGCAGGCCCAGCTGCGCGGCCGCGACCACGGGGATCAGCGAGTTGACCCCGCCGGCCTCGGCGCACGCGATGTGCGTGAGCTCCTTGCCCAGGTACCCGGCGAGCGTGCGGGCCGCGAGCCCGACCTGCTCGGCCGAGGGCAGCTTCTCGACCATCACGGTCGGGGCGCCCATCATCGCGACGGGCAGCACCACCGCGTCGTCGGGCACCTCGCTCAGCGGTACGAGCGGCACCGGACCGTGTTCGCGCACGGCGGCCAGCGCCAGCAAGCGCCCGATGTACGGGTCTCCCCCGCCGCCGGTGCCGAGGATCGCGGCGCCGCGGGCGACGTCGGACAGGTCGCGTTCGGTGATCTCGCGCATCACGCCCCCAGCTGCAGGTCGCCGACGGCCTTCACGCGGATGCGCGTGGCGTTGCCGGGCAGGTACGGGATCGGGACCTCGTCGAAGTCGACGATGCCGACCGAGGCGGGTGAGGCCCCCGCGGCCACGGCCCGGTCGACGGCCTCCTGCTTGGCCTCCTCGACGACGGCTTCGCGCCGCCCCGGTTCGATCGCGTACACGCGGTCGACCTCGCCGCCGATCTGCGCGATGGCCGCGCCGATCGCGTTGGCCACCGCGTGGTTCTCGGGCCGGTGGACCACGCCGGCGTCGGTCAGCTCGGAGGGCAGCAGGATCGACCCGCCGCCGACGGCCACCACCGGCAGCGGCTCGGCCGAGGTGCGCATGCGTTCGACCACATCGGACACGTCGGCGGCGATCCGGTCGAGCGCGGCCCGCACGAGGCTCTTGTCCAGGTGCTTGACGAGGCTCGGATCACCGATCTCGGCGCGACCGGCGGCGACGGCGATGTCGGTGGCGGTCAGGGTGTCACCGCCGAAGACCAGGGCCTTCGAGGTGAGCTCGTAACCGACCGAATCGGGCCCGACCGTCACGTCGCCGGCGCCGCCGCACACCCGGCTGCCGCCGCCGATGCCGATGGACAGCACGTCGGGCATGCGGAAGTTGGTGCGGATCCCGGCGACGCTCACGTCGGTGGTCGCCTCGCGCGGGAACCCTTGGCGCAGCACGCCGACGTCGCTCGTCGTGCCGCCGACGTCGACGACCGCGCAGGTGTCCAAACCGGACAGCACGGCGGCGCCGCGCATCGAGTTGGTCGGCCCGGACGCGAAGGTCGCCACCGGGTAGCGGCGGGCGAAGTCGACGTCCATCAGGGTGCCGTCGTTCTGGCTCAGGTACAGCGGCGCGGTGATGCCCGCGCCGGTGACCGACGCGGCCAGCCCGTCGACGATGTGGGCGGCCAGCTCGCGCAGCGCCGCGTTGATCACGGTCGCGTTCTCCCGCTCCAGCAACCCGATCCGGCCGATCTCGTGCGACAGCGAGATCGCGACCTCGGGCAGCTGCGCTCCGATGATCTCCGCGGCGCGGGCCTCGAACTCGGCGTTGACCGGGGAGAAGACCGAGGTGATCGCGACGCTGCGCACCCCGGCCTCCCCCATGTCCTCGGCCGCTTTGCGCAGCTCGCTCTCGTCGAGCTCCGCGATGTGGCGGCCGTCGAACTCGTGCCCGCCGTGCACGAGGTAGCTGCGCCCGGACACGGCGTCGACGAGCCGCTGCGGCCAGTCGACCATCGGCGGCAGCGACGCCCCGGCCGGCAGGCTCAGCCGCACGGCCGCGGTCGGCGCGAGGCGGTGGGCCTCCACGAGGGCGTTGATGAAGTGCGTGGTTCCGATCATCACCGCCTGGACCGCCGCCGGGTCGAACGCGCGCTGCCGTTGCAGGTCCGCGATCGCGGCGACGATGCCGGACGTGACGTCGGCGGTCGTGCTGGTCTTGACGGAAGCGAGCACCTGCCTGCCGTCGAGCAGGACGGCGTCCGTGTTGGTGCCGCCGACGTCGATGCCGATGCGCACGAAATGTTCTCCTTTGCTTGCCGCTAGGCGGATTGGGTGCTGCGGACCGGCTCGGCGTCGGCGGTCGGGCTGCTGCCGATGCCGCGCACCAGGCCGAGTTTGCCCGCGAGCACGTAGAGGACGAAGGCCACGACGAGCGAGTTGATGCTCGGCAGGCCCCATTCGACGAACTCGCCGAACAACGCCGCCGCGATCCAGACGACGATCGTGGCCGGCACCCACACCGGCGCGTCCTCGGGCACGGTGCCGCGGGCGCGGGCGGCGTCGAGCTGCCCGCGCCACGTCTTGACCACGAAGTACTCGGCGACCATGATCCCGGCGATCGGCGGGAACGCGACGCCCAGCACGGTGAGGAAATCGGTGAACTTCCCGAGGATCCCGGCCGCGGCGAGCACGCTGCCGACGAGGCCGAGCACGGCCGTGACGAGGCCGCGGTGGGCGCGCCGCTTCGAGACCGTGCCGATGAAGTTCACGACGCCGAGCCCGGAGGAGTACAGGTTCCAGTCGTTGATCTTCATCGTGCCGGCGATGACGATGAGCAGCCCGACCCAGCCGACGGACGACGTGACGATCGTGGTGATCTCGGCGCTGCCGACGGCGTGCGCGAGCAGCACACCCGCCAGGCCGATCACGTACTCGCCGAGTGTGATGCCGACGAGCGTCTGCTTCACGACGTCGCCGGTGGTGCGGTTGAAGCGCGTCATGTCCGGGGTGATCACGGCGCCGACGATGAAGCCGCCGGCCACGAGCGTCGTCCCCTGCAGCAGGCTCATCGCCGGCCCGGGCGGGGCGGAGGAAGCGAGCGCGCCGACGTCGTGGCGGGTCAGCTCGGAGATGACCGACCAGCCGACGAGGACGAGGAACGCCGGGACGGTGACGTAGGCCGTCCAGGCCATGGAGTGGAACCCGCGCACCACGATCGCGGTGACGAGCAGGCCGAACACCAGCGCCCACGCCCATTCGGGCAGCCCGCCGATCAGCGAGACGAGTCCCTGGGCGGACACGGCCGACTGGATGCCGAACCAGCCGATGAGACTGATCCCGATGGCCAGCCCGATGAGCGCCGACCCGCCGCGGCCGAAGCCCGTCCAGCGCGCGATCATGGACGTGGACAGCCCTTCGCGGACGCCGATGACGCCCACGAGGATCGTGATGAGCTCGAGGATCACCGAGCCGAGGGTGAAGGCCAGCACCGCCGGCCAGAACCCCATGCCGAAGCCGACCGTGGCTCCGAGCAGGAACTGCGACAGGGCGGACACCTGGCCGAACCGCTGGACCGCGACGGACCACCACGAGTACCGGGCGCTCGCCGGCACTCTCGTCAGGGCGTAGTCGTCGACACCGACTGCTGAGGCCACGCCGACCTCCTAATCCGGATGGGGGGAAACGGTTCCCCGCACCGTAGGTGGCCCGGGTGGCGCAGGTCACGGTGCGATGTGCACAGTCCGGTCGTCGAGACTGTGCACAACACCCGGTGCGGCTTCCGGAGGTGCGTCCAGCATGATCGACCCGGACGGGCTGTCAACCCGGGCCGGGGCGTTTGCTAAACCGTTTCCGGTGGTTCGAAGGCGACGGCGTGGCGGTTCCGCACGGCGTCCGGGACAACTCGAGGGAGCTGATGATGTCGGGGAAACCAACCGTCGCGGTCGTGGGTCCGGGGGCGATCGGCACGACCGTGGCGGCGGCGCTGCACGAGGCCGGCCGGGCACCGCGGCTCTGTGGCCGCACCGCGCGTGACCACCTCGAGCTGCACACGGACGAAGGGCCCGTCGTCGTGCCGGGGCCGGTGCGGGTCGACCCGGCGCAGGCCGGCGGCGTGGTCGATCTCGTGCTCCTCGCCGTCAAGGCGACGCAGCTCGAGGCGGCGGCCCCGTGGCTGAAAGCCTTGTGCGGTGCGGACACCGTTGTCTGTGTGCTTCAGAACGGCGTCGAGCAGGAAGCGATGGTCGCGTCGCACGTCTCCGGCACCCGCGTCATCCCGTCGGTCGTGTGGATCCCCGCCCAGGCGCAACCCGACGGTTCGGTGTGGCTGCGCGGCGAAGCGCGCCTCACCCTGCCGGACACACCGGCGTCGGGCGTGGTGCTCGAGGCGCTGCGCGGCACCCGGTGCCCGATCGACGTGGCCGCTGACTTCACGTCCGTCGCGTGGCGCAAACTGCTGCAGAACGCGGTCGCCGGGCTGATGGTCCTCACGGGCCGCCGCTCCGGCATGTTCACCCGGGCCGACATCGCCGAGCTGTCCCTGGCCTACCTCCGGGAGTGCCTGGCGGTCGCCAGGGCCGAGGGCGCGGCGCTGAGCGACGACGTGCCGCGCGAGATCGTCGACAGCTTCCAGGCCTACCCCGCCGACATGGGCACCTCCATCCTCGCCGACCGTGAAGCCGGCCGGCCGCTCGAATGGGACACCCGCAACGGGGTCGTGCTGCGGCGCGGCCGCGCGCACGGCATCCCGACGCCGATCAGCGAACTGGTGGTGCCCCTCCTCGCGGCCGCGGGCGAAGGACCTGGCTGACCTCGGGAGTTCCGCACCGGCTCACGAGCCGGGGACGCCGTCGGCGCTGCGTAGCCGAGGGTCCGCCCCGGCGAGCCGCACGGTGACCGCGGGCCGTCGGCACAATGGGGTGGGTGGGAGTTCTCCTGGGGTTGCTGTCCGCGCTGAGCTACGGCGCTTCCGACTTCGTCGCCGGCGTCGGCGGGCGGCGCAGTGATCCGAACGCGATCGCGGTGCTCGCGCAGCCGTGGAGCCTGCTGGCCGGGCTCGTCGCAGTGCTGGTGACGGGGCCCCGGCTTCCGGTTCCGGCCGAGCTGCTGTGGGGCGCGCTGAGCGGAGTGGGCACGGCCGTCGGGACGTTCGCGCTGTACCGGGGCCTGGCGACGGCGCGGATGAGCGTGGTGGCGCCCGTGTCGGCGGTGCTGGCGGCGGCGCTGCCCGCGCTCGTCGGCTTCGCCACGGGCGACCGGCTGTCGTGGCTGTCGTGGGCCGGGATCGTGCTCGTGCTGCCGGCGATCGCGCTCGTGTCGCAGCACGTCGGCGACGAGCCGCAGCGGCGGCGGTCCGGGGTGGTGGAAGGGATTATCGCGGGGGCCGGGTTCGCACTGCTGTTCATCGGCCTCGACCGCGCGGGGACGGGTGCGGGCACCTGGCCGCTCGTGACCGGTCAGGCGGTCGGGACGGTGCTGCTGATCGTCGTGGCGTTCTGGTTCCGGCCGCAGCGCGGGTCCCTCCCACGCGCCTTCTGGCCCGCCACGGCCGGCGGCATCCTGGGCGGCGCGGCCAACCTGCTGTTCGTCGCCGCGACCGGCGCGGGGCAGCTGGCCGTGGTCGCCGTGATCACGTCGCTGTACCCGGCGATCACGATCATCCTCGCGCGGCTGCTCCTGCACGAACGCTGGAACCGCAAGCAGGCCACCGGCCTCCTCATCGCCGCGGCCGGCGTCACCGCGATCGCGCTGGGCTAGGTGAACTGCTCGAGGCCGGTCACCCGCAGCAGGTCCAGCGCTTCGGCTTCGCGCGTGCCGGGGTTCGCCGAGTAGACGAGCACAGCTTGGTCCGTCTCGGGTTCGAGCAGGACGTCGCAGTCGAGGGTGACCGGACCGAGTTCGGCGTGGCGGATCGTCGTGCTGCCCGGTCTGAGCCGCCCCGAGCGGCCGGTCTGCCACAGCGCCGCGAACCTCGGGCTGCCGGCGCGCAGGTCGGCGACGAGGCGGGCCAGATCGGGGTCGTCCGGGTACCGCGCCTGGGCCGTCCGCAGGCACCCGACGCACTCGGCGGCTTCCGGCGTGTCCGCGGACGTCTCGACCCGGCCGACGCCCGTGCCGAGGAACCGCTGGCGGATGAGGTTGCGCCGCGCCGGCGGGATCGCCGAGAAGTCCCCGAACAACGCGGCGGCCAGCGGGTTCCACGCCAGCACGTCCGACTTCGCCGACAGCACCAGCGCGGGTTCGGCCATGCGGTCGAGCAGGCGCAGCACGCTCGACCGCACCAGCATCGGCACCCGCCCCGCCTGCGGTGGTTCGGAGCCGGCGAGGCGGAACAAGGTGTCGCGGTCGTCCGCACCGAGGCGCAACGCCCTCGCCAAGGCCGCCAGCACCTGCGGCGAGGGCTTCGGGCCCCGGCCCTGCTCCAGCCGCACCACGTAGTCCACCCCGAGGCCCGCCAGCTGCGCGACCTCTTCCCGCCGCAGCCCCGGCACCTGCCTGCGCGGCCCCGCGGGCAACCCCACGTCGCCCGGCTTGACGCGCCCCCGCGCCGTCCGCAAGACGGCGGCCAGTTCGGCTCTGTCCACCTGCCCCATCGTGCCCGAACCGCCGTCGCCGGGAGTGGTACCGCCGATCCCAGGCGGCGACGGCCCTGGCCCCGCCGGCGCCCGGCCACCAGGCTGGGGTGATGAGCTCGCCCGTCACCGGAATCCTTTCGCTCGGCCTGCACCCGAGCGACCTCGACTACAGCCGCCACCCCGGGCTCGACGAGGGGACCCTGCTGACCCGCATCGCCGGCGCCGAAGCGGCACTGCGCGAAGCGGGCTTCGACGTCGTCTCCTGCCTGGTTCCCGCCGACCCGGACGAGGCGGAGAAGCGGGTCCGCGCCGTGGTGACCGCGAACCCGCTGCGCGTCGCCATGATCGGCGGGGCCGTGCGGATGGCGGCGGAGCACACGCTGCTGTTCGAGCGCGTGGTGAACCTCCTCGCCCAGCTGGTCCCCGGCATCGTGTTCTGCTTCAACACGTCCCCGGAAACCACCGTCGACGCCCTCCGCCGCGCGACGAGCTAGCCCAGGTGTCTTGCCGCGCGACGAGCCACGACTCCATGGCCACCACGAGGTCCTCGAGCCGGTCCTCGAACATCAACCGCGGCACGGAATCGTCGTCGGAGGAACGCCACAGCTCAGCGAGCCGGTCGATGAGGTTGCCGAACTCGATCAGGAGGTCGGCCAGTGCCAAGCCCGGTAATGACGGCTTCCCCACCTCGAGGGCCCACATCGTCGCCAGCGCGTCGACGGTGATGCCACGCCCGGCAAGCGCGTCCCCTCGTCGCGACACGCGCTCATCGGCGGCGATCCGCAACCAGATGTCCAAGACTTCCGAGTTCTTCACCTGCATCGGCCACTCTCCCACTCAAATTCCGCCGAGGCAGGAGCTCGGGAAAGCAGGCCGGCGTGCCGAGCCCCTGCCGGGTTCACCTTCCCCGGCGGCGCAACCGGATTTCAGCCCACATGGGGCCGGTGCCCGCGTTCCTGGTGCGGCACCTCCTGCCCGCTCGTCGGCGCCGTCGGCTTCGGGAGCTGGGCCACCTCGTACTGTGCGAGCGTGTACGCGCCCGACGTGTCTGGCAGGACGGGCGGCGCCTTGCGGGAGTCGGTGAAGCGGAAGACCGACGTCAGGTCCCCGACGGTCTCGCGGCGCCACGCGGAGATGTTGGGCTCCGCGACGCCCGTGACCTGCTCCAGCAGCCGCAGCTGGGAGGTGTGGTCGAACGTCTCCGAGCTGACCCAGCCGCCCGCTGTCCAGGGCGAGACGACGATGCAGGGCACGCGGTAGCCGAGGCCGGTGGGCAGGCCGCCGCCCTTGATGCCGCTGGGTGAGGTGGCCGTGACGAACTCGCCGGGTGTGCCGTCGGGCGGTGTGGGCGGCAGGACGTGGTCGAAGAGGCCGTCGTTCTCGTCGTAGGACAGGATGAACACCGTCTTGGCCCAGACCTCCGGGTTGGCGGCGATGGCGTCGATCTTGCTCGCGACGAACGTGGCGCCCGCGGCGGGCAGGTTGGCCGGGTGCTCGTCGTAGGCGCTGGGCGGCAGCAGCCAGCTGACGGTGGGCAGCTGGTCGTTCATCGCGTCGTACTCGAACTGGCCCAGCGGCGTGGTCTTCATGGCCTGCTCGTAGAGCGGGTCGCCGGGCTGGGCGTCGTGGTACTGCTTGATCGCGGAGAACGGCGGGAGACCCGTCGCGCCGCCCGGCGAGTGGTAGACCTTCCAGCTGACGCCCGCTTCCGTGAGCCGCTCGGGGTAGGTCTTGAAGGTGAAGTGGCCGTCGGGCACCTTGCCGGTCTCGAGCGACGGGCCGCCGAACTGCGCGTCGGCGTCGATCGTTCCCGAGAGCCACATGTAGCGGTTCGGCCAGGTGGGGCCGAGGACCGAGCAGTGGTAGGCGTCGCAGATGGTGAACGCGTCGGCCAGCGCGTACTGGAACGGGATGTCCTCGCGCGTGAAGTAGCCCATCGTGTAGGGGCCCTTGGTGGCGCCGTCGGCCGCGAGGTGGGCGGGCAGCCAGTTGTCCATCTTGCCGCCGTTCCACGCCTGGTGCTGCACGCCCCACGCGTGGCTGGTCGACGGGATCGCCTGCGCCGCGCTGATCTTCGTGTTCAGCCGGTACGGCAGCAGGTAACCGTCCGGATTGGACGGATCGGGCTGGTGGAACACCGACTGGCCGTTCGGCAGCCGCAGCGCGTGCGGGTCGTCGAAGCCGCGAACCCCCGACAGGGTCCCGAAGTAGTGGTCGAAGCTGCGGTTCTCCTGCATCAGCATCACGACGTGCTTGATGTCACCCAGCTTCGCCCCGTTCGGCCGCGGCGACGCCAGCGCACTGCGCACGTTCGGCGGCAACACCGTCGCGGCGGCCGCCAGCCCACCCGCCGCGGCGGCACCGAGGACTCTGCGGCGGGTCAGACCGTTTCCGGGCTCCGGGGAGCTGCTCATCGAAAATCCTTCCGGCTTCGGGGAACCGTGGTGGGAACCCGGCCAGAGTTGTCGCGCCGGTTGAGCGCGGGGTGTTCCGCCGCGTGACCCGGGACTGAACTTCGGTTGAACGGCTCGAGGATCCTGTCCGGACAGCCGTTGGGTGGTTTGCGGCGTTTGCCGGTTGCGGGACCACCCACAAGAATCACCGTGCCTGCCCTGGGTGAACGACTGCTACGCCGCCAGTGCCGTCCCGCGCGGCATCGGGGTGAGCACCGGTGACAGGTGATCGAGTCATCGTTCACGGTGGAGAGGTGGATCATGCGCTGGAGCAGCTCGCCGGAAAGCTCCTGATCCAGTGCCGGCCGTCGCAGCTCGATGCGGTCCTGGAACTCGGCCGCGAGCACGACACCGGGATCGTGCTGACGAGCACGGCACCGGAAGCCGCTGTGCGGTACCTGCACGACCGGCAGTTCACCGGCCCGATCCTGTGTGACGCCGACCGGTACTCCGGCAATCGGCGGATCAGCGCGGGCAGCGGCACGCATCCCGCGTGGTGCCGGCGCCAGCGCGAATCGGGTCTGCTCCCGCTGACCGACTCGGGTTACCTCGCACCGCGCAACCTCACCGGCCTCCGCACGATCCTGCGATCCGCCGCCCGGCAGCCCGAACCGGCTGTCGCCGTGCTCCCCCTGGCTGCCCGGTGGTTCGCGACCGCGGCGATCGCCACCGCCCTCGTCACCGAGATCAACCGGCACGCCGTCCCGGTGGCTTTGGTCCTTGAGCACGGCACCGACCCCTTCGGCACTCAGTTCGTCGTCCGCGGTGTCATCCAGCTACTCGAGGCGAGTGTTGTCCCCGTGCTCCTGTTGCGGTGCGACCTCTCCGCGATCGGCGCGCTCTGCCACAGCGCGCACGCCGCCGCGATGGGCACCACCAGCTCGCTGCGCCACCTCTACCCCATCAGGGCGGGCCGGCCGCACCTCGTGTCCGGAGATTCGGTGTTCGTGCCGGCACTGCTCGGCTACCACAAGTACGAAACGTGTCGGCGCATCTTCACGAACACCCCGGCGATCGACCAGCTGTGGCCGTGCGCCTGCATGGTCTGCGAAGGGCGCACCCCACTCGAGCTCGAGCACGCCGACGAGCCAAAGGCCGCCGCGTTCCTGCACTCGGCGCACTGCCTGCTCGGTCTGAGTGCCGAGATCGCGAGCCACGCGGCGACCCGCGAGCAACGCATCAGTGCCTGGCACGAAGCGTGCAGCCACGCGCTGTTCGTCCACGACCAGGTCACGGAGAGCTCCGTTGTGCTGGCCAAACCCCGAAATCTGCACGCGTGGACCGTGGTCACCGCCGACCCGCTTCCGTGGCGGGAAAGGATTCCGGCGCAGCCGGTCAGCGAGTCTGTTCCGTCAACCAGTCGATGACCAGTTCGGCGAGTTCTTCGCTGTTGTCCTCGCTCATCAGCAGGTGGCCGTTGCCCGTGTGGGCCGGGTCGTCGAGGTAGCGGTGCGTGACGGTGGCGCCGAGGTCCGTCAGCCAGCGAGCAGTGGCCGCGTCGGCTTCGCGGGGGTGGTCGGTGTCGTGGTCGCCGGTCAGGACGAGGGCGGGGGTGCCGGGCACGGGGCCGGTGGTGCGCAGCTGGCGGCCGTCGACGTTCTGGCGTTCGGCGAGCAGCCCGGCGGGGACGGGGACGAGCTGGCGGCGGAACGCGTCGAAGGAGCCGGACGGGAACCGGGTGCTGGCGCCGATCATCTTGGTGCGCGCGAACGCCTCGGTGGGCCACCAGAGACCGCTGCGGGGCAGGCGCCAGCGGAGGTACTCACCCTGGATTTCGAGTTCGCCGGGAGTGGACCGGAGCACGGTGGGTTCCGGCTGGATGTCGCCGGGTGGGCCCGGGGCGAGCGCGACGAGGGCGGACAGGCGCGCCGAATGCGTGGCCAGCAAGCGGAACCCGAACGGCCCGGACATGGAGTGCACGACGAGCACCACCGGCGCCTCCTGCTCCTCCAGCAGCCGCGCGAGGGCAGCGCACACCACGGCGCCCGTCACGTCGTCCGGCGCGATCGTGGCGCTGCGGCCGGTGCCGGGCCAGTCCGGCACCAGCACGCGGTAACCGCGGGCGGCGAACGTCGGCGCCCAGCCCGGGCGTCCGTCCGGAGTGGACAGGTAGCAGGCGCCGGTGAGGCTGCCGCCGTGGACGAGCACGGCGGTGGCCGCCGGCGGGCCGTCCGGGAGCAGCTCGTCGTAGTACAGCGAGCCCGAAAAGCTCACGCGGTTGCCTTCAGCAGCGCGGCGGCGAGCTCACCCGGGTTGGTCAGCATGGCTTCGTGGCTGCCCGCGCACGAGACGATCCGCGGGTCCGCCAGGCGAGCCGCCGCGGCCTGGTACACGGACTGCGGCACGGCCTGGTCCTCCCGCAGGTACACGTAACTGCTCGGCACCCCCGAGGTGAAGAACCGCGAAAGCCGCACCGGTTCGGTGAACCAGCCGAACGGCGTGGGCACCAGGCGCGCGGTGACGGCGTCCGCGGTGGCCGCGTCGGCGTCCTGCATGAACGACGCCGACCACAGCGCGGGCGGCAGGTCGATGGTGTTGTCGGCGGACTGCTCGGCCAGCGCACGCACTCCGGAGACGAGCTCGGCCGGCAGCACGCCGTTGATGCACTCGCCGTCGAGCAGCACCCACGCGTCGACGAACACCGTGCGCTCGACGCGCCCGGCCAGGCGTTCCGTGACGAGCTGGATCACCGGGCCGCCGCCGCTGTGGCCGACGAGGACGAACCGGTCGAAGGCCGCCAGCTGCCGGACCAGGTCGTCGACCATCGTGGTGAGGGTGACGCCGGCGCGGTCCACCGGACCGTCCTCCAGGCCGCGCAGCGTGGGTGCGAACACCTCGTGGCCGGCTGCCCGCAGTTCGCCGGCGACGGCGTCCCACGCCCAGCCGCCCTGCCAGCCGCCGTGCACCAGAACGAGCTTCATGGCCGATCCTCCATTGTGGACTACAGTGGCTGCCGCAAACCGGCCGGCAGAGCACGCGCGTGGCCGACCGAGACGGGATCGGCGGAGGTGCCGAGGTAGTGCCGGCTCACGTCCTCGTCGGCGAGCAGCGCCGCGGCCGTGTCGGTGCGGGTGATGGTCCCGTTCTCCATCACGACACCGTGGTCGGCGATCGCGAGCGCCGCCGCGGCGTTCTGTTCCGCGAGCAGGATCGTGACGCCGTCGCGGGCGAGTTGCCGCAGCACCCCGAGGATTTCCGTGACGAGCAGCGGCGCGATCCCCAGCGACGGCTCGTCCAGCAGCAGCACCTCCGGCTCCCGCACCAGAGCGCGCGCGATGGCCAGCATCTGCTGCTGCCCACCCGACAGCAGGCCCGACTGGCGGTCCGCGAAGTCCCGCAGCACCGGGAACAGCGCGTACGCCCGGTCCAGCCGCTCCGCCCCGCCGCGGCGGCCCAGCCCGACCTGGAGGTTTTCCACGACGGTCAGGTCCCCGAACAGCTGCCGCCCGGCCGGAACCAGGCACACACCGCGACGGGCCACGTGGTGCGCGGCGAGGCCGGTGACCGGCGAACCGCCGAGCGTGATCTCACCCTTCGCCGGGCGGTGCAGGCCGGCGATGCACTTCAGCAGCGTGGTCTTGCCCGCGCCGTTGGCGCCGATCATCGCGACCATCGTGCCGTCGGGCACCTCGCACGAGACGTCGTGCAGCACGCGGGTGGAGCCGTAGCGGGCGTCGAGCCCGCGCACGGTCAGGTTCATGGCTTCGCTCCCAGGTAGGCCTCGATCACGGCGGGGTCGGCCTGCACCCGCTGCGGCACGTCGTCGGCGATCACGCGCCCCGCGTCCAGAACGGTGACGTGGTCGCTGACGGTCATCACGAGCTCGATGTTGTGCTCGATCACCACGAGCGAAATCCCGCCGGCGCACACCGCGCGCAGCGCCGCCGCGAGCTCGCCGGTCTCCGTGTCGTCGAGGCCCGCGGCCGGTTCGTCCAGCAGCAGCAAGGTCGGACCGCCCGCGAGACCGCGCGCGACCTCGACGAGCCGCTGCGCGCCGGCCGGCAGCTCCCCCGCCGGCCGGTCCGCGAACGCGCCGAGTTCCAGGAACTCCAGCAGCTCGTCCGCGCGCCGGCCGAGCGCGCGTTCCTCGCGGCGGGTCCGCGGCAGCCGCAGCCCGTCGGACAGGAACCGCGCGCGGGTGAACCGGTAGCCGCCGAGCATCACGTTCTCACGCACCGTCAACGTGCCCACCAGGCGCGCGGACTGGAACGTGCGCGCGAGACCGAGCGCGGGCAGCCGGTGCGGCCGGATGCCGGTGATGTCGCGGCCGGCGAACTCGACCCGGCCCGCGTCGGGCGCGGTGAAGCCGGTCATCAGGTCCAGCAGCGTCGTCTTGCCGGCACCGTTCGGGCCGATGATGGCCCGCACCGTGCCCTCCGCGACGGTGAAGCTGACGTCGTCGACAGCCGTGACCCCGCCGAAGCGGCGGGTCAGGCCGTGGACGGCCAGCAGCGGGGTCTCGTTCGTCATCGCTGCGCCGCCTTCTTGACGGTGCCCCAGATCCCCCGGGGCAGGTAGGTGATCACGAGGATGAGCACGACGCCGGCCACGAACGGCGACCACGACGCGAAGCTCTGCCCGACCTCCGGCAGCCCTTGGATCACGAGCGCGCCCAGCAGCGGCCCGACGATCGTGCGGGCGCCGCCCAGCGCGAGCATGATCACGATGCTCAGCGCCACCGTCACGCCGACGACTTCCGGCGAGATGAACCGCAGGTAGTACGCGTAGAGGCTGCCGCCGAGCGAGGCGTAGACGGCGGAGACGACGAATGCGCTGGTCTTGTAGCGCGACGCGTTGATGCCGAGCATCGTCGCGGCCGCGGGGTCGGCGGCGATCGCCGACAGCGCGCGGCCGGTCTGGGACCGCTGCAGGTTGCCGACGAACCACGCGCCGAGCCCGCACACCACGAGCAGCAGGTAGTAGTTCGCCTGGTCGCTGAAGAGGTCGAACGTGCCCAGCCGCAGGCTCGGTACGCCCACCAGCCCCGACGGTCCGCCGGTGAACCCGGTGAGCCCGGACGCGAGCGACTCCGTGATCACGGCCAGCCCGAGCGTCGCGAGCGCGAGGTAGTAGCCGCGCAGCCGCAGGAACACCGTGCCGAGCCCGGCCGCGACGCCGGCGGAGACGATCGCCATGACGACCATCGCGACGAGCGTCGGCCAGTGCCAGCGCAGCGTGAGCAGGCCCGCGCCGTAGCCACCCAGTGCCATGAACAGCGTCTGTCCCAGCGAAACCTGCCCCGCGTAGCCCATGAGCAGGTTGAGCCCGAGCACGATCAGGAAGAAGATCCCGGCGATCACGAGCAGCCCCAGCCAGCCGGGCACGAGCAGCGGCAGCACGAGCGCGACGACCACGCCGAGCGCCGCCAGGGCCAGGCGTGCGGGCGAACGGCCCGGCCGGGCTCGCGACGGGATCGCGGTGGCGGGAGTGGTTTGTTCCTGCGTGGTCATCGGCGCACCTCGCTCGTCTTCCCCAGCAGCCCGGTCGGTCGCACGAGCAGGAGCACGATGAGCACCGCCATCGCGATCACCTGCGCGAGGTCACCGCTGGTGTAGCGGCTGAACAGTCCTTGCAGCAGTCCGAGGACCAGCCCACCGACGACGGCGCCGGCCGTGCTGCCGAGCCCGCCCGCGACCGCCGCGATGAACCCGGCGACCGCGTACGGCGTGACGGTGGAGAACTGCAGGAACGTCGCCGGGATGACCGTCGTGCCGGCGAGCGCGGCCATCGCTCCGGCGATGCTGAACGCGAGCAGCCGCACGCGCCCGACGTTGATGCCCTGCAACGAAGCGGCTTCGGGGTTGCTCGCCGTGGCGCGCATCGTCAAGCCGAGATTCGTGCGCTGCACCAGGAACCACAGCGCGACGACCGTGAGGACGAGCGCGCCGATGATCCAGAGGTACTGCGAAACGATGCGGACCCCGCCGATCGTGATCGCCGTGTCCCCGCTGAACGGCTGCATCGTGTAGGGCAGGTTGCCCCACGCGAGCAGCAGCAGCCCGCCGATCGCCTGCAGCACGCCGACGGTGACGAGCAGCATCCGGTCCGGCGTGGCCCGCGCGGCGGCGGGTGCCATCACGACGCGTTCGACGCCGGCCATCAGCAGCGCGAACAGCGGCACCACGATCACGACGGTGACCAGCGGCGGCACCCCCAGCCACTGCTGGATCGACACCGCCAGGAGCGCGGCGAGGACGACGAAGCCGCCCTGCGCCAGGTTGATGATGCGGCTGATCGAGTAGACGAGCGAGACGCCCAGCGCGATCAGCGCGTACACGGCCCCGTCGGCGAGACCGCCGATGAGGACCTGGATCAGTCCGGTCATGGTCGAGCTCATCTCCCGACGAAGGTCAGCCGGCCGTTCACCGCGCGCACGATGCCGACGTCCTCGGCGTCGATGCCACGGTGGTCGTTCCGGGCGAAGGTGTAGGTGCCGACGACGCCGGACACCCCGCGCAGGCTCTCCAGCGCGTCGCGGGCTTGGGTCGCGTCGCCGTGCGCCTTCTCCAGTGCCTGCGCGACGAGGAGCACCCCGTCGTAGGCGACGCCCGGGCCGAAGTCGGGGTCGGCGCCGTAGCGGGCGCGGAACTCGTCGTGGTAGCCGCGTTCCAGCTGCTGCACCGCGGTGCTCGGGTTCTGCTGCTGCCACCAGAAATCGCGCGTCGCCGGGATCAGCAGCGTGTCCGGCGTGTAGTCGGCGATGCGGCGCAGGAAGGCGTAGGTGAGGTTGCCGTCGGTGGTGGCGACGGGGAGCTTCAGGCCCATCTGGTCGATGCCCTTGAACGCGACGCCCGCGGCCGCGCCGCTGCTCCAGACCACGAGCGCCTGCGGTTTGCCGGCAGTGGCGGCCTGCAGCTGCGACGTCACCGAAACCGCGCTGGGGCTGTAACTCGCCTGCCCCACCACGGAAACCCCGGTGTGCGCGGCGGCTTGCTGGACGGCGTGCGCGCCGTCGAGACCGCTCGCGTCGGTGGTGTAGATCAGCCCGACGCGGGTGAGGCCCTGACCCTTCCAGTAGGCCAGCAGCCGGTCGGCGAGCGTGTCGGTCGGGGCGCTGGCCGACCACTGGTACGAGCCGGGTTTCGGCTTCACGCCGGGCGAAAGGCAGTAGTCGATCAGCTGCGCGCTGGTGGCCAGCGGGATCACGGCCTGGCACGGCCCGGACAGCGACGGCCCGACGAGCGCGTCGACACCGCCCAGCATCTTGCGGGTCTGCAGCACGGCCTGGGCGGGGTTGCTCTGGTCGTCGGCGGTGCGCAGTTTCAGCTGCTTCCCGTTGACGCCGCCGCGGGCGTTGATCTGGTCCACCGCCAGCTGCGCGCCCTGCAGCTCACCGACACCGAGCTGGCTGCCGGTCCCGGTCTGGCTGGTGATGAGCCCCAGGGTGTACGCGCCGGAATCCCCGGACGCGGCCGACGCGGAGCACCCGGCGGCCCCGAGGGCGATCGCTGCGATCAGGGCGCCGAGACGGCGCCGCGGTGGGGACTCTCGCGGCGAGGAGAACTGAACAGCAACGGTCATGGTTCACCAGTTTCTTCTGCGATGAAGAAGCGCGCTCTGTCTAACAGAGGTTGTGGTCAGGGTCAAGAAGCACGGGCAACCGGCCGGAGGGCGGGACCCGGGGCGCGGCAACGCCCCGGCGGCGTCTCCCGAGCGCGGACCCCGTCTCCGCCCCGAACCGTCCGGGTTTGGCCGCCCACCGCAACGAAGGAGCGATCGAAAACTGCTCGCCCGCGAATGTCCGTCCGGACCGGAGAAGCTGATCACCGCTCCGCCGGATCGTCCGGTTGCCGTACGCTTCTGCTATGAAGAAGCCTGCTCTCGACGCCGCCGGTGCCCATTCGCCCGCGCCGCAGTACCCGATCGATTCGGTGGACAAGGCTCTTCGAATCCTCCTGCTGCTGGGGGATCGCCCCGAGCTGCGGATGACGGACGTGGCGGAGTACCTGGGGGTGGCGTCCTCCACCGCGCACCGGCTGCTGGCGATGCTGCAGTACCGCGGCTTCATCCGGCAGGACTCGCGCACGAAGGCGTACCGGCCGGGCACGTCGCTCACCGCCGTCGCGTTCGCGATCCTGCAACGGTTCGACGTGCGCGAGACGCTGCGGCCGTTCCTGGAGAAGCTCAACAGCGAGCTCGCCGAAACCGTGCACCTCGCGATCCTCGACGGCACCACGGTGCGGTTCATCGAAGCCCTCGAAAGCCCTCGCGCGGTGCGGGTCGCGTCGCGGCTCGGGCAGGCGATGCCGGCCAACTGCACGTCGACGGGCAAGGCGCTGCTGGCGGAGTTCTCCACCGAGGACCTGCGCCGCATGTACCCCGACGAACAGCTGGAGACGCTCACGCCCAACTCGATCGGCACCCGCAGCGAGCTGGAGCTGGAGATCGACGGTGTGCGCCGGCGCGGGTACGCGACCAGCAACGAGGAAAGCGAAGAAGGCGTCGCGTCGGTCGCCGTCGCCTTCCCCGCCGGGAACCTCCCGGTGCGGCTCGCGATCAACGTGTCGCTGCCGGTGGGGCGGCTCTCGCGCGCGGAAGTGCGGCTTATCGGCGAGCGGCTCAAGGAGACGATCGTCGAGGCCGCGCCGCTGCTGCACTAACCCGGCGTGCCGAGGCGCGCCAGCTCGTGGCTCCACGCGACGCCTTCGTTGAACGCCGGGCCGAGGTCCGGCAGTTCGGCCAGGTCCTCGGGCGGCAGGTCGGCGAGCCGCCCGCCCGCGCTCACCACGGACAACGCCATCCGCGCGATCGTGTCGGCCGACAGCGCCCGCAGCACGGCTTCCTGCACCGATCCGCCGCTGCTGGTGAGCCCGTGCCCGCGCAGCAGCACCACCGGACGGCCCGCCATCGCGGCCACCATCTCCCCCGCCAGCGTGCGGTTCCGCACCAGCACGCCGCGCGGGTACACGGGCACGCCGCCGGCCGCGAGCTTGGCGCCGGGGATGTCGTACGCGCCGACGATGGGCCGGATCGCCAGCCCCGCCAGGTCGGCCGCGACGACCGCCGGCGGGTGCGCGTGGACGACGGCGGTGACCGCCGGATCGGTGCGCAGCACCTCCGTGTGCAGTGGCAGCTCGTTGGGCACGGACCAGTCGTCCAGCTCCCCCGGCGCCGCGGCCGCGCCGTCGAGGTCGACGAGCCGGATGTCCTCGGGTGTCGTCCAGGCGAGCCCGCGCTCGCGCGGTCCCCGGCAGCGCACGAGTAGGCGATTCTCGTCCACGCGCAGGGAAATGTGCCCGAGGAACCCTTCGGCGAGGCCGCGGGCGGCGAGCACGCGGCAGGCGTCGGACACCAGCTGCCGCTGCTCCGCGTACGCGCTCATGCCGCACCCACCGGCGTGATCAGCTTGTCCAGCACGGAAAGTCCTTCCTCGTAGGGGGTACCCGCGGTGATGAGGCGCCGCGCGGTGACGAGCAGCTTGGGCCAGTTGACGGTGACCACGGCCGAGAGCTCGCCGCCGCTGCGGTAGAGCGCGGCGAACCGCGGCGGGTCGGCCGCCGGATCGCCCGCCAGCTCGAACCCGTCGGCCCGCTGCGGCCGCCCGGCGATCTGGATCTTCCAGTCGTACTGGTCGCTCCACACGTATTCGGTCGGCCGGTACGCCACCGGCGCCGCGGGGTGGGTGATGGTGCGGGCCACGCCGGCGGCCTGCTCGACCGCGTTCGTCCAGTGCTCGACGCGCACGTGTTCACCGTGACCGCCGTGGAACCAGCGCGCGACGTCGCCGACGCCGAAGATCTCCGGGTGCCCGGTGGCGCGGCAGTACTCGTCGCACACGAGCCCGTCGTCCAGCTCCAGGCCGGAACCGGCCAGCCAGCCGACCGCCGGGACCGCGCCGATGCCGACCACCACCGTGCCGGCCGGCAGCACCGATCCGTCGGTGAGCTTCACCTCGAGCGCGCCGGCGCGACCGGTGACGTCGCGGACGCCGGTGCCGAAGCGGGTTTCGACGCCGTGGCGGCGGTGCACGTCGCTGACCAGCCGGCCCACCTCGTCGCCGAGCACCCTCGCGATCGGGGCCGGCAGCGGGTCGACGATCGTCACCATCTGGCCCGCGGCGTGGGCCGTGGCCGCGACCTCGGCGCCGATGAACCCGCCCCCGACAACCACGACCGGGCCGTCCTCGGCGAGCGCGGCCCGCAGTCCCGCACCGTCCACAAGGGACCGCAGGACGTGGACCCCCGGGGCCGGCCACGGTGACGGCCTCGCCTCGGCACCGGTGGCCACGACCAGCGTGTCGTAGGCGACCCGGGTGCCGTCGGCCAGTTCGACAACGCGGGCCGCTGGATCGAGCCCGGTCGCCGCCACGCCGAGCCGCAGCTCGATCCCGGCGGCGGCCGCGTCCTGCTCGGTCAGCAGCGCGAGCCGCTCGTGCTCCCACGCGCCGGAGAGGAACTGCTTGGACAGCGGCGGTTTGTCGTAGGGCAGGTGCGGCTCGGCTCCGATGAGGACGATCCGGCCTTCGTGTCCTTCCGCCCGCAGCGCCTGCGCCGTGCGCACGCCGCCGACCGACGCGCCGACGATCACGACGGTGCCGCTCATCCGTCCACCACGCCCAGCGCCTTGACGGGGCAGCTGCGCGCGGCCGCTTCGACGCGGGCGCGGTCGGCGTCGGGGATGGTTTCGGTCAGCAGGACCACCTTGCCGTCGTCGTCGATGTCGTAGACGTCGGCGGCGGTGGTGAGGCAGTTGCCGTAGCCCTGGCAGAGGCCGGTGTCGGCGGTGAGTTTGGCCATGGGTTTCCGTTCAGGATCATCGACACGGTCGTTCAGGATCATTCGACGCAGTCGTTCAGGATCGTTTGCGCGGCGCGGACACCCCGATGCCGCCGTCGGGGTGGACGGCGTGCCCGGTGATGCCGCGGGCGCGGTCGGACGCGAGGAACACGTAGCTCCACGCGTGGTCTTCGCCGCTGAGCGCCACGTGCAGCGGGACGCGCGCGGCGAGTTCTTCGGCGCGGCGCGGGGTGTCGCCGAGACTGCGCCCGGCCGTGCCGAGGCTCGGCAGGCCGCGCAGGTCGGTGCCGAGGGTGCCGCCGGGCGCGACGCCGTTCACGCGGACCTCGGGCGCGAGGTCGTGCGCGAGCGCGGTGACGAGCCCGCGCACGGCGAACTTCGAGGACAGGTAGAGCACGCCGCCGCGGCCCGGGTAGTACGACGACGTCGACTCGGTCAGCAGCACCACCCCGTGGCCCGAGCGCTTCAGCTCCGGCAGCGCGGCCTTCACCGAGTGCAGGTGGCTCTTGACGTTGGTGCGGAACATCTCGTCGAACGCGTCGTCGAGCACGTCGGGGTCGAGGTCCTCGATGCTGCGGTAGAAGTCGAACACGCCCACGCAGCTGACCAGCACGTCCAGCCCGCCGAACGCCGTGACCGCGGCCGCGACCGCCGCGTCGTTGGCCGCGCGCGTGGTGGCGTCCCCGACGGTGACCGGCACGTCCGGCGCCCCGGCCGCGAGCGCCTTCGCCTTGGCCGCGTCGCGTTCGAGCACGGCCACGCGCGCGCCTTCCTCGCGGAACGCGTCGACCACCGCACGCCCGATCCCGGAGCCGGCGCCGACGACGAGCGCGCGGCGACCGTCCAGCCAGCCCGTCACGATTCCTCCTCCGCCGGCACGAGCGGGCCGAAGGGGTGCCCGATCATGGCGGAGAACGTCTCGGTGTTCTGCCAGGTCAGCGCTTCCAGCTCCAGCGGGCACAGTGCCACCCACTGGCCCGATTTGGGTGACTCGACCAGCAGCCGGGCGCCGTTGCGGGTTTCGACGCGCCGCACCACGATCTCCGCGAACTCGTTGCCGAGCCGGATGACCTCGCCGGTGGTGTGCGCGACCAGTTCGTCGTGGTCCGCGGCAGCCGCGGCCGCCGCGCGGGCGTCCTCGGCCTCGCCTTCCCAGTGCAGCGTCACAGGAAGATCGCCAGGTTCTGCATGCGGATCACGGAGTCGTCCACGAGGATCGTGCGCCGCGCCAGTTGCCAGCCGCCGGGTCCGCGGCGCAGCAGGTCCTCGCGGCCGGCCGAGACGATCGAGCCGGGCAGCACGTCGCCGCGGCTGCGGAACAGGAGTGTCGCCGATTCCACGACGAGGTGGTCCGGGTCGTCGGCGGCGAACGTGCGCACGTTCGACAGGTGGTGGCGCAGCCGCGACGGCGGGTCCTCGGTCCAGGCGTGCTCGGTGAGGAACCGCGCGACGCGGCGGGAGAGCGAGTACTTGTCTTCGTCGAAGTGGGCCATGCCGGGTGCGGTGTCGAAGCCGGCGCCGAGCGCGGTGGTGACGCGCACCGGCATCAGGTAGTGGATGTCGTCGGTGAGCAGGGTGAGCCACTGCTCGTAGTCCTGGGTGTCGAGCAGCCAGGCCTCGTCCACGAGCCACTGGTGCGCCTGCAGGTGGCGGGCGTCGTCGAACCGCAGGGGCCGTCCGGTGCGCTGCACGCGCGACGCGTGGGCACCGAGCGCCGAGCGGCTGGAGTGGGTTCCGGGGTTCGTCGTGCCGGTCGTCATGCCTGCACCTCCGCCGCGTTCCGGGCGTTCTCGGAGCCGACTTCCAGCGCTGTGGGCGCCTTGACCGGCCGGTCGAGGTGGTCGGCCCAGCGGGTGAGCAGTTCGCGCTGGTTGTACTCGCCGTAGCCGGTGTGGGCGGTGCCCGGGCCGTGGAACTGCTCGGGGGTGAGGGCGGGGACGACTTCCGTGTCGTCCTCGAGGATGCCCATGCGGCTGTTGAGCTTGAGCCGCCGCGCCATCGAGCCGGCGGCGGTGTTGGTGAGCGAGACCCAGTTCTCGACGTCGTCCTGCTCGAACATGCCGGTGGAACCGAAGCACATCAAGTAGGCCTTGTAGGACAGCGCCTTGTACTCCTCGGGCGCCTCGGCGTCGACGGCGAACCAGGACAGGACCTCGGTCTCGTTCTCGCTGATGGGCTGCCACTGGCGGATCGAGATGAAGGGCAGCACGTCGTCGGAGTCGGCGACCCGCGGCCAGTTGTGCACGAACGAGAGGTTCGGGAACACCGACGCGGCGGAGATCATGAAGCCGTCCTCGCCGATCACGCGTTGCTGCTGCTCGGTGAACGTGGTCTTCATGCGGTCGACCATCTCCTGCGGGTAGCCGACGTAGCGCGTGCGCTCGTCGAACCCGCCCGGTGGCAGCTTGTAGGTGGTGCCGCCGCCGTTGCCGGCCCAGTAGGTGGCGCCGTCCTTGCGCTTCTCCGCCTTGGGTTCGCGGAACAGCCCGATCTCGACGACGGACGTGTGGGTCTGCGGCGTGTGGTACATGTCGCCGGCGAAGTTCTCCGCGCCGATCTTCCAGTTCGCCTTCACGCGCCACCGCTGCGGGCCGCGCAGTTCGATGCCGCTGGCGCTCTGCTTGGTGTAGAAGTCCAGGTAGAACCGGAAGTCGCCGAGGAAGTCCGCCAGGGGTTCGGCGTCCGGGTCGAGGCTCACGAAGATCAGGCCGTTGTAGGTGTCCAGGTTCGGCGCGGGCAGCAGCCGCTGGCCCTTGCGCTTGAACCCGGCCTCACCGCCGTAGGCCTCCTGGTGGAACGGCAGGCCCACGATGCGCCCGTCGTTGCGGTAGGACCAGCCGTGGTAGGGGCAGCGGAAGTGCGACGCGTTCCCCATCTCCGCACGACAGACCTGCATCCCGCGATGCAGACACATGTTGAAGTGGGCGCGGATCTCGCCCTTCTCGTCGCGGGTGACGATGAACGAGTCGTCCAGCACGCGCCGCACCACGTAGTCGCCCGGCTTCGCGATCTCCGATTCGTGGGCCACGAAGAGCCACGCCCGGCCGAACACGCGCTCCCGTTCGAGCTCGAAGATCTCCCGGTCGTTGTAGATGTGGGCCGGGATCATGCCCCGCCGCACGTCGGACAGGGTGCCGGACTGGTCCGTCATCGTCGACTCTCCTCAGGCCATCGCTGGCCGGTCTCTGTCTAGCAGAACTACGCTCTACTCAGTAGAGCAGGAGAAGAGACGACACGTCAACCGGCAAGACGGCGGGGAGTCGTCTTGCCGGTCGACGCGAGGAGGGCAGTGCCGGCTACGGCGGACAAGTCAGGCCGAGAGTTCCTCGAGGCTCTTCGCGCGGGTCTCGATGCCCGCGAACGCCGTGGTGAGCGTGCCGATCAGCGCGGCCCCGCCGAGGACGGCGAACACCAGGCCGGCGCCGCCGGGCGCGCCGAGGAGAAAACCGAAGACCAGGGGCGACACGATGCTGGCCAGCCGGGCGAAGCTGCTCGTCAGGGAGGTCGCGAAGCCGCGCATCCGGGTCGGGTAGAGCTCGCCGGTGTACACGTACAGCGAGGTTGCCGGGAAGATGATCCCGACGCCGATGACGATGCCGGTGGCGAAGAGGTAGGGCCAGGTCGTGTTGTCCAGCACGACGATGTTCAAGAAGCCGAACAACCCGCCGGCCACCGCCAGCCCGAACCCGTAGGCGAGGGACCGCTTGCGGCCCAGGTGCTCGACGCACCAGGCGACGACGTAACACATCAGCACCTGGATCGCGCCGAGGACCACGGTCAGCGTCAGCGAGTACGTGGCGCTCAGCTTCCCCACCGACACGTAGATCGTGGGGAGCCACGACGAGTAGCCGTAGGTCACGAAAAAAGCCAGGAACCACAGGACGATCAGCAGGAGCGTGCGGCGCCCGTACCGGCCGCGCAGGACTTCACCGGGGCTGAAGGCCCGGTCTTCGGCGACCGGGGCGGCAGCGGGCGCGGGCAGGTCCTTCCCGGCCTCCATCCGCGCCACCACGGCGTCCGCTTCGGCGAGCCGGCCCTGCTGCGCCAGCCAGCGCGGCGATTCCGGCAGCGCGAAGAACCCGATGACGACGACGATCAGCGGCAGCGCACCGAGGCCGAGCAGCACCCGCCACCCGGTGCCGGGCCCGAGCGACGACGTGAGCAGCAGCGCGATCAGCGGCGCGAAGAACAGTCCCCAGCTGAACAGCGACTGGTAGACGACGCCGATCCGGCCGCGGTTCGCGCGGCCGAGGAACTCGTTGATGATCGTGCCGGCGATCGGGACCTCGGCGCCGAGCCCGATCCCCTGCAGCAGCCGGAACACCAGCAGGCTCTGCGCACTCCACGCGAACGCGCAGAACACCGCGAGCACGCTGATGATCGAGAGCGACAGCAGGAACGCGCGCCGGCGCCCGATGCGGTCGCTGAGCAGGCCGACGGCGATCGCGCCGGCGAACTGCCCGAGGTAACCGGCGCTGATGATCAGGCCGGCCTGGGCCAGGCTGATGCCGAACCCCTTGACCACCACCGGCAGGAGCACGGCGAGGGAGATGGCGTCGAACCCGTCGAAGAAGGTCCCGACGCCGACGAGCGAGGCGAGCCGGGCGTGGAACCGGCCGGCGGGGATGCGGTCGACGCGCGCGGCGATCCCGGCCGCCGCGCGCGCCCGGTCCGGGCCGGGCAGCACGCCGGCCGGGAGCTGGGATCTCGTCATGACTGTTCTCCGTTGCACGAAGCCGAGGGCTACTTGAGGCCGAATTCCACCGCCAGCCGCGAGATCTCGTCGTCCGGGCGGGTCGTGAGGTCGGCACCGCGCAGCAGCCGGGTGAGGTCCGCGATCTCCTGCCGGCGCGGGGCCGGCACCGGCGGGCGCATCAGCGGGTTGCCGATGAACCCGCGCAGCCACGTGGCCGCCTTGTACCGGATGTGGAGGCGCCCGAAGTCGGAGAAGATGTAGTCCTGCAACGCCGCGAGGCCGCCGCGCCAGATCTCGGTGGCCCGGGCGACGTCTCCCTTGCGCCACGCCGAGATGTGCTCGACCATCCGCTCCAGCGCGAAGTTGAACGACCCGGCGCTGGTGCCGTCGAGCGTGTCGTTGGCGAGGTTCTCGTGGAAGTACTTCCCGACCGCGCCGTAGATCCCGACCGGCCGACCGGCCGCGCGCAGCACGCCGGCGATCTCGCGGAACCCGTCGTAGTTGTAGGTCATCTTCCAGCCGACGACCTGCGGCACCGCGGCGATGATCTGCCGCGTGACGTCCGCCGACAGGCCCGGGCCGTAGCGGGCCGAGAACTGGCCGACCGGGTGGATCACCTGCGGCAGGTCGACCGCGTCCGCGATCGCCGTGAGGACGTCGAGGAACACTTCCGGGTAGGCGTCGGCGTTCCACGACAGCGTGATGTCGGCCGACCCGATCGGCGGGAGGATGAACAGGCCGTCGACACCCGCGGCCTGGACGTCCTTCGCGCATTCGACCATGCCGGCGGTCGTCACGTGCGCGACCCCGCCCAGCACCGGCGTCCGGCCAGCCACTTCTTCGAGGGTGAGCTCGACGACGCGGTTGCGCTCGGCGCGGTCGAGTGTGTAGATCTCGCCCGCTTCGGGGTTCGCGACGATCGCGACGCCCGCGTCGAGGTTCTCCGGCGTCAGGAACCGGCGCAACAGCGCGCGGTAGCCGGCTTCGTCGATCGAGCCGTCGCGCAGGAACGGCAGCACCGGCGTGATGAACAGCTGCCGGAACGGGGTGTACTCGGTCATGCGGTTTTCCGATCTTTCCGGGGTCCACAAAGGACTGTCAGGGGACGAGTTCGGCATCGTGGCCGTAGATCCAGGCGTTGGCGGCCAGCGGGTCCTGCCCCGACAACGCCTCGTCGCGGGCTTGTTGCTCGGGGCCGTCGGGGAGGTGGTTGAGGTGCTCGCGCTCGTGGGACACCGTCTGGAGGCGCGCGGTGCGGTCGCGGCGGGCGTCCTGGTAACGCCCCAGCGCGCGGACCGGATCGGTGCGGTCGGACGCGAGGCACACCGCGAGGGCAGCGGCGTCTTCGATCGCCTGCGCGGCGCCCTGGGCGAAGAACGGGAACATGGGGTGGGCGGCGTCGCCCAGCAACGTCACGGGACCGTGGCTCCAGCGCGCCAGCGGCGCGCGATCCAGCAGCGCCCAGCGGCCCGGGGTGCCGGCCGCGGCGATGAGCTCGCGCAGGCGCGGGTCCCAGCCCTCGAACTCGGCCGCGAACTCCGGGTGGGTCGCGGTGGCGCTCCAGGATTCGACGACGTCCTCGCCGGCCGGGGCGAAGGCGACGATGTTGATGAGCTTGCCCGCCGAGATCGGGTAGTGGACGAGGTGGTGGCCGGGCCCGAGCCACAGGGTGTGGGCCGTGCGGAGGGCGAACGCGGGCGCGTCGGCGGCCGGGACGAGGGCCCGGAACGCGCACAGGCCCGAGAACGCCGCGGGTGACGGGCCGAGCAGGGCGTTGCGGATCGTCGAGTGCACGCCGTCGGCGCCGATCACGACGTCGGCGGTCGTGGTGGTGCCGTCGGCGAACGACAGGACCGCGCCGTCGTCCGAGACCTCGAGGCCCACGCACTTCGCGCCGAGCCGGATCGTGTCCGGCGGCACCGCGCTGTGGACGACTCCGAGCAGATCCGCGCGGTGCACGGTGTACGTGCGCTCTCCGTAGCGCCGTTCGCAGGCCTCGGCGAGGTTTTCCGCGGACAGGACGCGCCCGTCGGCCCAGCGGCGGAACTCCCACCCGACGTCGATCGCCACGGCCCGCGCGAGCAGTTCGTCCACGACCCCGAGCCGGCGCAGGAGGCGCACGAGGTTGGGGCTCGCGACGAGCCCCGCACCGACCTCGCCGAGCTCGGCTGCCTGCTCGTAGACCGTGCACCCCAGCCCGGCCCGGGTGAGGAACGCGGCGGCCGCCAGCCCCCCGATACCCCCTCCGACGATGGCGATCCGCAGCTCAGACACCGGCGTTTCCCTCCAGTCGTGTTCAGGTGCCGGTGAGTGTGACCGCACCGGCGCCCACCCAGGAACGTCGATGTTCATCCAATGGACAATCCGCGTAAGCTGCGAGCACCATGCCCCGCACGACCGAACCCGGCCGCAGTGTCAGCTCCCGGCTGCTGCAAGTGCTGTTCACCTTCACGCCCGAGGACAGCGCCCTGACCCTCGCGGACCTGACCCGCCGCACCGGGCTCCCCCACGCGACGGTCCGGCGGCTCGTGCACGAGCTCCGCACCGCCGGCGCGCTGGACCGCACGCCGGACGGCCGCTTCACCGTCGGCCTGCGCCTGTGGGAGCTGGGCACGCTCGCGCCGCTGTCGGTGCCGCTGCGCACCGTCGCGCTGCCGTTCCTCGAGGACCTGCACGCCGCGCTCCACCAGCACGTGCAGCTCGCCGTCCTCGAAGGCCACGAAGCCGTGGTGGTCGAACGCTTCTCCGCGCGCGACGCCGTCGACCTGGCCTCCCACGTCGGCGGGCGGCTGCCGCTGCACAGCTCGGCCGTCGGGAAGGTGCTGCTCGCGCACGCCGGGCGCACGCTGATCGAGGCCTACCTCGCCGCGGGGCCGGCGCGGTTCACGGCGCGGACCGTCACCGATCCCGCGGACCTGCGGGCCGAGCTGACGGCCTGCCGGCGTTCCGGCACCGCCGCGGTGCGCGGCGAGATGACCGAGGGCGCGGACTCCGTGGGCGCCCGCATCACCGACGGCCACGGCCGCGTCGTCGCGGCGCTCTCGGTGGTCGTGCGCACGGGCTCACTCGACCTGTCCACGGCCGTGGCGCCCGTGCTGGCCAGCGCGTTCAGCATCTCGCGCCGGCTCGGCTGGCGGCCGGGGATCGGCGTGCGCGACGCCGACCTCCCGGTGCGCGGCGCCGTCAGGTCTGGCTGACCAGCCGGTACCCGGCGGCGGAGAACTCGGCCGTCAGCGCGTAGCGGTCGCCGCGGACGAGGGTGTGGCGCCACTCCACCGGACGGCCCTTCGAGTGGCTCAAGCGGTTGATGGCGAAAGCCGCGACGTCGTGGGCGCAGGCCAGCTGCGTGCGTTCGGCGGCGGTGGGGATGACGGCGTGCACTTCTTCGCGCCCGTGGTCGAGGCGGATCCCGGTGCAGCGGGCGAGCTCGTTGTAGAGGCTGGTGTGCGTGAAATCGGCCTGCAGCAACGGTTTCGCGACCTCGGCCGGGAGCCAGACGCGGTCCAGCGCGAGCGGTTCGTCGCCCGCCAGGCGGAGGCGTTCGAGGTAGACGAGCGGAGTCGAGGCCTCGAGGCTGAGCCGTTCTGCGACGAGCGCGTCGGCTCGCACGTCGAAGGTGCGCACGATGCTGTGCTGCGCGAGGCCGGCCGCCTCGACGGAGGTGAAGAGGCTGTAGAGCGCACCCAGCGGCTGCGCGATCTCAGCCGGCGGAGCGACCCGCGGCTGCCGGCCGCGCTCGGCCACCACCACGCCGTCGGCACGCAGCTGGCGCAGCGCCTGGCGCACGGTGTGCCGGCTGACGCCGTACTCCTCGGCGAGCGCGAGCTCACCGGGGAACTGGTCGGTGAACTCACCGGCGTCGAGCCTGGTCAGCAGCTCGCGCTGGAGCTGGCGCCAGAGCGGCTCGGAGCCGGACCGGCTCAGCGTTCGTGGGGCCATCGGTTCCTCCGGGCTGTCTGGCCCGACACTACCCGTAGCCAAATGTGCGGACATAGTCTACGTTCAATGTACGTACATTTGCCGCCGTGGAGGGAGCGCCGATGGGGCACGCGAACGAACGGGCGAGCCGGTGACCGCCACCCAGGACCGGGCCGTCGACCCGCACCCCGCCCGGACCCGCGTGCGCGAAGTCGCTCCCGGACTGCTGGTGGCGCTGGTCGTCGCCGGCGTCGCCACCGCGCTGGGGCTGCTCGTCCCCATCGTCGGCGGCCCCGTGTTCGGCATCCTGCTCGGCGCGCTGGCCGCGGCCGTCGTACCGGGACTGCGCGCTCAGCGGTGGGCACCGGGCTACGGCGTGGCGTCGAAGCCCGTGCTGCAGCTGTCGATCGTCGTGCTCGGCACCGGCCTTTCCCTGCAGCAGGTGGTCCGCGTCGGCGTGCAATCGCTGCCCGTCATGCTCGGCACCCTCACCGTCGCCCTCGGCGGGGCGTGGCTAATGGGCCGCTGGCTCGGGGTGAAGGGCGACACCCGCACCCTCATCGGCGTGGGCACGGGCATCTGCGGCGCGTCCGCGATCGCCGCCACCACCGCCGTCATCAAGCCGAAGCAAACCGACGTCGCCTACGCCATCGGCACGATCTTCACCTTCAACATCGCCGCCGTGCTGCTGTTCCCGCCGCTGGGCCACCTGCTCGGCATGAGCTCGCACAACTTCGGCCTGTGGGCCGGCACGGCGATCAACGACACCTCCTCGGTCGTCGCCGCCTCCTTCGCCTACGGCGGGGACGCCGGTTCGTACGGCATCGTCGTCAAACTGACCCGCACGCTCACGCTCATCCCGATCGTCATCGTGCTGGCGTTCCTCACCGCCCGCCGCGAAGCGCGGCAGAGCGCGGGTTCCGGGGAGTTCAGCATCCGCACGATGCCGTGGCGCCGCATCGTCCCGCTGTTCCTGCTCGGCTTCATCGCCGCCGCCGCGCTCGACAGCCTCGGTGTCGTGCCCGAATCCTGGCACCCCGCGCTGTCCACGCTGGGCACGTTCCTCATCACGACCGCGCTGGCGGGCATCGGGCTTTCCCTGCGCCTGGCCGACATGCGCCGCGCCGGCCCCCGCCCGCTGCTGCTCGGCGGGCTGCTGTGGATCGCCGTCGCCGCCACGAGCCTCGGCCTGCAGGCCGCCACCGGCTCCCTCTGAGCCGCCGTCGGCCGTTGTAGGCCATCAGGGTCGGATCGGCCCGGTTCGCGTTCCGCACAGAAGAACTTCTCGCCGCTCTCCGTTCGCTCGCACCTCACGCGCTTAACCTCATCGCTCGATGGCTGCGGGCGAGGACGCCGGCGATTACTCCGGCGTCCACTGAGGACTGTCGGAGGTCCGGAGTGGGGAAGATCCAGCGGTGGAGACGCATCGGCGCCGTCGTGCTGGCGGTGGTCTCGGCGACGGCAACGGCGGCGGGCGCACAGGCGTCCGGGCAGGTGGCGCACCCGCCCCAGCGGTCGTGCGAAAGCCTGGTGGCGGCGAAGTTCCCGGACACCACCATCACCAGCGCGACAGTGGTGGCGGCGTCGGGTGCCACGCCGGCGTACTGCGACGTGCAGGCGAGCGTCACGAACCCGCCCGCATACGCCGACAGCGTGAAAGTCGGCGTGTTCCTGCCGGTCAGCGGGTGGAACGGGCGGTTCGAGGGGATCGGCGGGGGCGGGTTCAGCGGGGGCGATCCGGCCAACCCGGACGCGACGGCCCTGGCCGCCGGGTACGTCACCGCGGGTTCGGACACCGGGCACGCCGGGGCGTCGGGCAGTTTCGCGCTTCATCCCGACGGCACGCCGAACTGGCAGGGCATCGACGACTTCGGCTACCTCGGCATCCACGAGATGACGGTGCTGGCCAAGCAGCTGACCGGCGCCTACTACGGACGGCAGCCGCAGTACTCGTACTTCAGCGGGTGCTCCACGGGCGGTCGCCAGGGACTCATCGAGGCGCAGCGCTACCCCCACGACTACAACGGGATTTCCGCGGGCTCGCCTGCCATCAACTCGGCCCAGCTGCGCGCCGCCCAGATGTGGGGTGAGCTGCAGATGCGGCTGGCCGGCGACTTCGTGCCGCAGTGCAAACTGGCCGCGTTCAACGCCGCGGCCACCGCGGCGTGCGACGAGCTCGACGGCGTCGCGGACGGCATCATCAGCGACTGGCAAGGCTGTCACTTCGACGCGCGCCGGGTGATCGGCACGGTCACGCCCTGCGGCACCGTGACCGCGACCGACGCGGACATCGTGACCAAGATCTGGCAGGGACCGGTCGACGCGAAGGGCGCTCCACTGTGGTTCGGTTTGCAGCCGGGCGCTTCGTTCAGCGGGCTGGACAACACGGTGACCTCCCCCGACGGGACGACCGACGGCAGCCCGTTCGGCTCTTCGGACGAGTGGTACCGGTACTTCCTCACGCGCGACCCCGGTTTCGACTGGCACACCATGACCTACGAGCAGTTCCTCGGGTTCTTCCAGCAGTCGTCATCGGAGTTCGCGGACCTGGACGTGACGTCGGCGGCCGCGCCGGACCTGGGGGCGTTCGAGGGCGCGGGCGGGCGGATCGTGATGTGGTCGGGCACCTACGACCAGCTCGTGTACCAGCTGGGCGACCTCGACTACGTGCGGCGCGTGCAGGCGGCGACGGGCGGGCCCCGGCAGACGGACCGGTTCCTGCGGTTCTTCTTCGCACCCGGCGTCGCGCACTGCGGTGGCGGTGCCGGTGCGGCGCCGGTGAACCAGTTCCAGGCGGTCGTCGACTGGGTCGAGCACGGCAAGGCGCCGGCGCAGCTCGACGGCGCGAAGACCGACGCGACGGGCCAGGTCGTCATGACGCGGCCGATCTGCGCGTTCCCGATGGTCGCCCGCTACCGCGGCGGTGATCCCGACCAGGCGCGCAACTTCACCTGCGCGAAGGACTTCCGCTGAGGCAGGTCACGGGTCCGCGGTCGCCGCTTCGGCGGCGGCCCGGACGGCCTTCGCCAGAACCGGCACGTCGGCGCGCGTGCACCGCGCCAAAGGCACGGCCGTCGCCAGACCGGCCACCGCGCGGCCCGCGCTGTCGCGCACGCAGACGCCGACCGCGACGATGCCGCGTTCGCTCTCCTCGAAGTTGGTGGCGTAACCGCGGCGGCGAACCGTCGCCAGCTGGCGTTGCAGAGCTTCGCGGCGCATCGCGGGGCCGGCGGGTGAGTCGAGGAAGTCACGCGGGTACAGCGCACGCAGTTCGTCGCCGGAGAGTTCGGCGAGCAGGGCCTTGCCGCCGGACGTGCAGTGGGCCGGCAGGAGCATGCCGGTGCGGGCGCCGATGCGCAGCACGTGCGTGGCTTCGACGCAGTCGACGAAGCGAACGCCGTTGCCCTCCAGCACCATCAGGTGGCACGTCTCCCCCACCTGCTCGTGCAGCCCCTGGACGTGCTTGTGCAGCACCGCGCGCAAGTCCGGAGTGGACCGTCCCGACAGGGCGATCCGGTCGAAGGCGGGGCCGGGCCGGTAGGCCTTGCGCACGTCCTGCACCGCGAACCCGCGGTAGCTCAGCGCGCCGAGCAAGCGGTGCGCGGTCGAGCGCGCGACGCCGAGGAGCTCGGCCGCGTCGGTCACGCGCACCTGCTGCCGTTCGGCCAGCAGGAGCAGCAGCTGGAGGACGTTGTCGGCGGACTCCACGGGGTAAGTGATGTCTCGTAACCCGGTTTGAGCTCGGTCGCGCTGATCGTTGATCATGTAGTTGTGCAGGTGATCTCGGCATCGCGTTCGGAATGGATC